>DYKI01000252.1 GCA_020722705.1 Chthonomonas calidirosea
TGGTGGGAGTTGCGCGCCTGCGCCTACTACGACGTCTTCGAGCGGCCGAAGATCGCCTTGCCCGACATCTGCAAGACGGCGAGATTCACCCTGGCTGCGCCTGGTACGCTCGTTGAAGCCACGGGCACGGTCGTCGACTGCAGCGATCCCTACCTGCTCGCGGTGTTGAACTGCGACGTTATGTGGTCCTACGTCAATGAGAAGATGGCCGTGCTTGGCGATGCCGCAAAGGGAGGGCGCATGCGGTTCAAGCTCTTCTACCTTCGGGCGCTCCCCATCCCCGATGCCTCGGACGCGGACCGTTCCCGTCTTGCCGCCCTCGCCCGGCAGTGCCTCGATGCGCAGGGGCAGGGCTGCGAGGCCTGGGAGCGGGAGATAGACGAGATCGTGGCGGGGTTGTACGGGCTGTGAGTGGTGAGTGGGGAGTGGGGAGTGGCGAGAGGCAACACTGGGACGCGGATACCGCTGTACCCCAAGACGGCGCTTTCCGGTTGTCCAGTTCGTTGCCGAGTAGTGCTTCCGGAGCTGCATGATGCCAAAGATTGACCACGAGATCAGAGATGCGCTGTACGGACTGATCGGCTTCGACAGCAACGAGAGAGCGCTCATTGACTCGGAGCCGGTGCAGCGCCTGCGCTGCATCCACCAGCTTGGCATGTCGCACTTCGTGTATCCGGGCGCAAACCACACGCGCCTCGAGCACTCCATCGGCGTGATGGACATCGCGGCCCGCGCGTTCGACGTGGTGTTCAGCCGGAACCAGTCGGACGAGATACGTCGTCTTCTTGGGCAACATCTGGAGCGCGACGCCCTTGCGTACTGGCGACGCGTGATTCGCGCGGCGGCATTGCTGCACGATATCGGGCACCTGCCCTTCTCCCACGCTGCGGAGAAGGACTTGCTGCCCACCGGCTGGAACCATGAACGCTTGACGGCGGCCATGATACGCGAGTCCGAGATCGCGGACAGGCTGGGCGATCAGGTGCCCCCGGTGAAGGTAGAAGATGTCGTGGATGTCGCGTGGGACATCCGGAAGCGCACGAAGCTGGAGGACCCGAGCTGGACACTCGAGCCGATGAAGATGATCTTGAACGAGCTGCTATGCGGGAACACGTTCGGTGCGGACCGCATTGACTACCTGCTGCGTGATTCGTGGCATGCCGGTGTCGCCTATGGCCGTTTCGATCCCGACCGGCTTATCCGCGGTCTGTGTCTGGTCGTGGATCCGGTCTCAAACGACCCTGTGGTAGGCCTTGATCGTGGCGCCCTCCACGCCGCCGAAGCGCTGCTTCTGGCCCGGTACTTCATGTATACTCAGGTCTACTTCCATGACGTGCGGCGCGCATACGACCTGCACCTGAAGGAGTTCCTCGTATCGTGGCTGCCTGGCGGCAGGTTCTCGTCCGACTGGCGAGAGATCCTGAAGGTGACTGACCACGAAGTGATGAGCGCCATGCGCCGTGCGGCAGCGAACAGCGCGGAGCCCGGGCACGAGGAAGCGAAGCGTATCCTCAAACGGCAGCACTTCCGTACTGTGTACGAACTGTCAACGACGCACCTTGCCCGACGGCCATTGGTGGTCCAAGACGTTTTTGACGAGATTGCCAGGCGCGTTGGCGAAGCCTCGGTGCGCTATGATCGGTACGAACCGCAATCTGAGCCGAACGAGTTCTGGGTGACCGACGAGGCCGGTACGGTCTTGAGTTCATTGACCGAGTCCGGCGTGATACCCCAGCTCCCCCTCGCCCAAGTTGGCCTGGTGCTTGCGCATCCGGCAGAATGGGGTGCAGCCCGCGCCGAATGTAAACGTCTTATCGCCTCCATCGAGGCGTCGGCACAGGACCAAAGACAGGAGAGATGACATGGACATTGCCGCGCACATATGGGTGTTGCGGGCCGTAGAGCTTCTGCGTGACGTCGGAACGAAGCCGGGCAAAACTCACGTGCACAAGGCCCTCTTCCTGGTCCAGGCTTCAGGTCGGGCGGTCCCATTCGCCTTCCGCCTCTACAAGTACGGTCCGTATTCCTTCGACATAGAGGCCGCCATCGTGAGCATGCGGACCTACGGTGCGCTGAGCGCTCGTCCGGTGGCTGACTTCGGCGTTGAGCTCGATCTGGGGCCGCAAGCTGGTTTCGTCCGCTCCGGCGGCAAGCTCTCAGACCAGGAAGAGAAGGCTCTTGCACGCGCGTGCAGGTTCGTCAACGGTAAGAATGTCCAGGAGTTGGAGCGCCTGGCGACTGCTGTATGGATTCGTGCGCAGGAGAACCTGAATAGCCCGATCGAGGCAGCAAAGAGGCTCGTCGCGTTGAAACCGCACGTTCCAGAGGCGCTGGCGCTGGCGGCTCACGAAGAGGCCGGCCTCTTCCTCACGGCATCCGTCTGATCGTGCGGGGGGCTGCGCTCCTCGCGTTCCCGTCTTGCCGCCCTCGCCCGGCAGTGCCTCGATGCGCAGGGGCAGGGCTGCGAGGCCTGGGAGCGGGAGATAGAC
>DYKI01000253.1 GCA_020722705.1 Chthonomonas calidirosea
TGCTGAAGGTGGCCATCAAGGCCATGCTGCGCATTCCGGCGCCCGCGGCGCAACCGGGCTGATGGGAGGCGATGGACCATTCATGCCGCGAGTCAGCATCATGACGCCGTGCTACAACGTTGCGCCTTACGTGGAGCGGATGATATCGAGCGTCCGGAGGCAAACGTTCACCGACTGGGAGCACATACTGGTGGACGACGGCAGCACCGACGACACCGCGGAAGTGGTCCTGAGCGCAATCAGGGGTGAGCCGCGAGCGCGACTGGTGCGACAACCAAACGGGGGTGTCTGTGCGGCACGGAATGCCGGGTATGCAGCAGCCTCTCCATCAAGCGAGTACCTCTACTTCCCCGATCCGGACGACATGCTGGCTCCGGACCTGATTATGACGATGATCACGTACATGGATGCCCGACCACACGTAAGCATGGCGCATTGCGGCTTCCAGTTGGTCGGGCTTGACGATGGTCCTGTGCCAACCCCAGCCGGTTGCCGGTATGCGCCGACCCGCTATGGCGTTCGCCGTATTCCCGATCACGAACCCCTGACCCCGTTTGTGAGCCTGTACTGCTGGGCGCCTGTGCCGGAGCCGGTAGCATTTATCAGGAGATCGGCGTATGTGCAGACCACCGGGTGGGACGAGACCTTCGGCCAGCATGGCGAGGGAGTCATCCTGTTCCCGCAACTGGCTCTGCTCGGAGAGGTCCATTACGTGCCGGCGTCGCTGTACCTCTACCGGATACGGCCCGGCCAGTCCAGTCGCGTCGAGGGCAAGCAGGCGCTCGCCGAGCGCCGGGTCGTCGAGTGGTGGCGGAACGCAACGTGGCTTACCCCCAAACAGCGTGCAGTCGTCCAGCACGCCGAGTGGTTCCGGTACTATCGTTTGGAACCGTGGAAGGGCATCAGGGTCGCAGCCCAGGACTTCTGCGCAGGCCGTGTCCGCAGATCGCTGCGGTTTGCGTTGGGTGCGGTGAGACGTTATGCTTGCTCGTTCATTGCGCGGCCGGCAACCGATCCGGTGATCTCAGCGTGCGCGTAGCCATCGTCACCACGTCCTACTGGCCCATCGTCGGCGGGCAGATGATCTACGCACGCGATCTGGCACGCGAACTCGTTAGGCGGTGCGAATGAACATCCGACTTATCTCCCAGAACTACCTGCCATTCGTCGGCGGGATTGAGACGCACGTCCGGCAGATCGCTCACGCCTACAGCCCGCAGCATCACGTCGAGATTGTTGCGGCCAACTTCCACCCGTACCGAGGCAATCCACGTCTGGCGCCTCTTCACGACAGCCTCTTGGCGCCGCGATTCGAGGACTACGACGATGAGGGTATCCCGGTCCACGCGCTCACGCCTACCTTCGCTGATCGCCTGCGTATGATACCGATAGCGGTCCGGTGCACACCTCGGTGGCAACGGTACGCATACCATGGCCTCAGGCGGTTTGGCTACCGTTTCTACCGGAACGCCTTTCTGCCGCGCATGCGTGCCCTCGTACGGGGCGCTGACGCAGTACACTGCCATGCCGGCGGCTATCTGGGCTGGCTAACGCGTGAGGTAACCAGCGAAGCGCAGATACCGATGGTCGTGACACCGTACGTGCATCCCCATCAGTGGGGCGATGGACCAGATGACGTGGCCTACTACCAGCGCTGCGAGGCTGTGATTGCCCTCGTCGAAACGGATCGTGACTACCTCGTATCGTTAGGCGTTCCATCGGACCGTGTCCATGTCATCGGCGTCTCGCCGGATGTACCTCCTTCTGCAGACCCGGAGGGGTTCCGAACTCGCCATTCCATTGGAGGCGCGCCGCTGGTCCTTTACATCGGGCGTATGATGGCACAGAAGGGCGCACGAGCGGTGGTGGACTCAGCGGCTCGAGTGTGGCAGAATCACCCCAATACTCGATTCGTGTTCATCGGGCCCGCCTCGCCTGCGGAAGCTGCCGTGTTTGTGGGCCAGGACAGCCGCATCCGGTATCTGGGCAAGGTTAGCCAGCAAGAGAAGGCCGATGCTCTCGCCGCATGCGATGTCTTCTGCATGCCTTCCATGAGCGAGATACTGCCGACCGTCTACTTGGAGGCATGGAGCTACGGCAAGCCGGTGATCGGCGGCCTGGCTCACGGTCTGCGAGAGCTCGTCGAGGGCAACGGAGCCGGGATATGCGTCGGTCACGACCCGGCCCGCATTGCGGACGTTGTCTCCGCTCTCCTTGCCGATACCAATAGGCGTGGCGCCTACGGTGAAGCGGGTCGAGACCTGGTCGAGCGCAGGTATTCTGTTGCGGCTGTGTCCGGGGCATTGCTCAACGTGTATCAGGATGTTATCAGCGGGCGACGCGATCACGCCCATGAGGAGGGCAGATGACGACCACAACGAACCACGGGACATGTCCGAGATCTCTAGTCACCGGCGGGTGCGGCTTCCTCGGGTCGCATCTTGTGGAACGACTCGTCGCCG
>DYKI01000254.1 GCA_020722705.1 Chthonomonas calidirosea
GACCGGCGGGCGTCGTCAGGTACAAACTCGTGTCCAGGGAACCGGGTGCGGTTCAATGATCCGGATCGACGAAGGGAGTCGGATGCCGCCCGTCGCGAACGAGATCAGGGATCGCATCCTGGAGGCGTGTCCGGGCGTGTCGCTCATCGTGCTGTTCGGATCGCGTGCCCGGGGCGACGCGACGACCGACAGCGACTACGACGTCCTGGTAGTGGCCCCTCCCGACGAGCCTACGAACGCGAGAGCGGCCCGGCTGAGGCTGGCGCTCTGGGAGGTCCCGGCCACGTTCGACATCATGGTCTTCACGCCCGAGGAGCTCGATGCCGTGAAGGGTTTCCGCAGCGGTATGGTCCACCGGGCGCTCGAGGAAGGAGTGGTGTTGCATGCGGCCGCGTGACGACGCGGAGGTTACGGGTTGGCTCGCACTCGTCGAGGACGACCTGCGCATCGCTCGGCTGTCCCTCGAGCAGGAGAATCCAATCATCGGTCCTGCTTGCTTCCACGCACAGCAGGCTGCAGAGAAGGCATTGAAGGCGCTGCTCGTGGCGCTGGATCTCGCGGTCCCTCGGACACACGACGTGGTCGCGCTCGTGCGGCTGGTAGCCTCTCAGCTCCCCGAAGCCAATGACGTCAGGGAAGCGGCTGCAGTCGTGACGACCTACGGCGTCTCTCCGAGATACCCGGCATTGAGGCCTGCCGCGAGCCTGGACGAGGCCCGACAGGCAGTGGCGGAGGCCGAGCGGATCAGTGCATGGGTCCTCGCCAGGTTTCCAAGGCAAGCGAGCGATTGAGGCATGCGGTCCGGGTGAGGCTCAAGGTTTCAAACCGCCTGTTTGGACACCCTGGGCCAGGTCGCCGCCGGACGTGACTCCGCGGCGCCGGCGGCTGGATCCGACATTCCTTGATCGCCATCAAGGTGTCGGGCCGCCGGAGGCCCCATCCTTCATTCGTGGCGCGCAGGCTTGCGTCCCGATCCCGCCGGAGGAACCGGCGGGGCGCACTTTCGGTGAAAAACAGGAGAACACCATGAGTGACCACGAAACGAATCTCCTTCCGCCCGACTGGGCCTTCGAGTTCCACGGGCACTTCTGCCCCTTCATGCCCCTGGGGTACCGGATGGGCCTGCTGGCGCTCCAACGCATGGGCGTCGACCGCGAGCAGGACCACACGCTGCATGTCGTCTGCGAACTGGGCGAGGGCCACCCGCAGACCTGCCTGATTGACGGCATCCAGGTCGCCACCGGCGCGACGTTCGGCAAGACCCTGATCGAGAAGACTTTCTGGGGCAAGCTGGCGGCCACGTTCTGGTATCCGGGCAAGACCGCGGTCCGGTACTCGCTGAAGCCCTCGTTCCTGGATGCGTTCGGCACGCAGGAGTTCTTCGCCTACCGCAAGAAGGGCATCGAGCCGTCCGGGATCCCGGCCGACGTGACCCGCAAGGCGATCGATTGGATGCTGTCCCAGGCGGACGACGACGTCTTCGCCCGGACGGACCGCCCGGACTTCCAGATGCACCCGCCGAAGGGGTCGTTCAACAAGTCGCTGTGCTCGGTCTGCGGGGAATACGTGTTCGAGCGGTACGTCCGCATGCAGGACGGGAAGCCCGTGTGCATCCCGTGCTCCGGGTACGCCCGATAGGCGATGGTGCTCCATGACCTCGACGCTGCTGGTCTCGTTCGCGGCGGTGCTGGTCGTCTCGGGGGTCTTCTCGATGTTCGGGAAGGGGGGAGGCTCGCTCTACACCCCCGTCCTGGTGATGCTCGGCTTCGAGATCGGCACGGCCATTTCGACCTCGCTGTTCCTGAACCTCGTGACCGCGGCCGTGGCGACCTGGGTCTTCGCCCGCAACCGACTGGTGGGCTGGCGCTTCTCGCTGGTCTTCCTGCCCGGGACGATTGCGGGGTCCCTGCTCGGGGCGATGCTCAGCAGCCTGGCCCCCAGGGACCTGCTCCTGGGGATCTTCGCGGCGTTCCTGGTCTTCGCCGGGGTCCTGATGGTCACGACCTCGAAGGGCGAGGGGGACGACGCGAAGACGCGACCGCTCATCGGACGCCTGGCGACCCTGGTCGTTGCCTTCTCCTTCGGCGTGGGCGTGCTCTCCAGCCTGATCGGGGTCGGCGGCGGCCTCGTCATCTTCCCGTTCCTGGTCCTGTACATGCGCTATCCGGCCCAGAAGGCCGCAGGCGCCAACGCGTTCATCGTCACCGTCAGTTCGATCATGGGCACCCTGGGCCACTTCACGGTCGGCCACGCCGACTTCCTCCTGCTGGGCGTCACGGCCATGGCGGCGGCGGCAGGCTCGGCAGTCGGGTCCCACGTCACGGTCAAGGCCAGCCCGAAGTTCGTCAAGATCGCGTTCGCCTTCATCCTGTGGTTCTTTGCGGGCCAGATCGCCCTGAACTTGGCGGCCCGGCACGCCTGTTCCAGCCAGTCGAGCACGTGGACGCCCCGTCTGC
>DYKI01000255.1 GCA_020722705.1 Chthonomonas calidirosea
GGCCAGGGCGAGGGGTGCGATTTGCGCGGGAGAGGAGTAACAGCATGCGCCCCTTCGTCACTCGCCACTCACCTCTTGCCTCCTGCCTCTTGCCTCTCGTCTCTTGCCTCTTGCCTTGTGGCGCTCAGTCCTCAGCTCTCAGCTCTCAGCCGCCCTCCACGGCCAACCCGGACGCGGTCAACGTCCGATCGCTTGGGGCGAAAGGGGACGGCAAGGCTGACGATACCGCTGCGTTCATGGAGGCGGCGGCCATTGCGGGCAAGGAAATGCGCACCATCTACGTTCCGCGCGGCGTCTATCGCGTCGCAAAGCCCATCGTCCTGAAGAACGCGGCGCTCCACGGCCCCGAGCCCGGCGCATGGCCTGCCGATACTGACGCAACGCCGGTCATCATTCCCACCCATCGCGATGGCCCGTGCATCGAACTCACAGCGGGAGGAAGCATCCGAGGCGTCTGCATCCGGTACGAGTGGCAGAAAGAGCCGGAACACGGTCCGCCCGCCATCCTGATCAGCGGCATCGGCGCATGGGTGTCGTCGGTGAAGATCATGTACCCCTGGGACGGCATCATGACCGACGGGGTCTCGAATGTCGGGAGGCTCAACATCGCGGACGTCTTTATCGTGTCGCCGCGCAACGTCGGGGTCCGCGTCACGGGCACCTGGGATGTTCCGGCCCTGCGCAATGTCGAAGTCTGGAACGCCGGGCCTGTGGCGCGCGGCCTCGAAAAGGGCATCGGCTTCGACCTGGGCAAGAACGACCTCATCCGGCTGACCGACTGCTTCGCCTTCGCCATGAATGTCGGGTTCCTGCTCCGCGACAAGATACCGGGATGCAAGATCGAGGGCGGCACCTGGGGCGTCATGACCGGATGCTCGACGGACTACTGCAGCATCGGCATAAGGGTCGAGGGCGAAAACACCGTCAGTGTCTCGGGCGGCACATTCTGGCAACATCACAACGGGCTGATCGTGGATGGCGAGAAGGCGCGCGTGCGCCTGACGGGTGCCGAGGTGAAGTCGAACGGCGCGCCTGCCATCACCGTGCTGTCGGCAGACCACGCAGTCATCACGGGCTGCAGCCTCCTCCGTCCCATGCAAGAGCACGCCGGTCCAGTCGTTGAGGTCAAGACCGGGCGCGTGATCCTGCAGGGGAATCACATCGAGGGCCACGGCTCGGCGATCGTCATCGGCGAGAAGGCCCGCGAGGTGGTGATGAACGGCAACCTTGTGGATGCCGTGGAGCCGAAGGTGGACGATCGGCGCAAGGAGACCCCGAAGCCGAAGTAGAGATGCAGACGAGCGGTGATTTCCCGGCCCAACAACAGGGGCCAACATCCGCCCCCCACCGACGTCGGAGCGTTCGGTGGGGAGGGTGTTGCCTCGATCGGCCTGTTACGAAACTCCGCGCGACAGGGCCTGCAGCCTCGCGATCCGCTCGGACGTGTGGGGGTGTGTCCGGAACAACCCGGCAACGCTCTTCAGCAGGTCGCCGCCCATCGGGTTGATGATGTACATCTGGCTGGCCGCCGGATTCACGTCCATCGGCAGCCGCTGGGCCGCGTACTCAATCTTCTGAAGGGCCGAGGCGAGGGCCATGGGCCGACCCGTGATGCGCGCGGCGCCCTCGTCGGCTCCGAACTCCCGCGAGCGCGAGATCGCCAGTTGGATCAGCATGGCTGCGATCGGCGCGACGATCACGATCAACAGCATGGCCAGCGGGTTGGCGCCCTCATCACGGTCGTCATAGCGGCCGAAGAATGCCAGATACTGCAGCATCGTAATCGCGCCCGCGATCGTGGCCGCGATGCTGCTGATCAGAATGTCTCGATTCTTGACGTGGGCGATCTCATGGGCCACGACGCCCTCGATCTCGTCCTCGTCCAGCATCTGCAGAAGGCCCTCGGTAACCGCGACGGCAGCATGGCCGGGTCCGCGCCCAGTCGCAAACGCATTCGGCTGCGGCGTCGGGATGATGTGGACCGACGGTTTGGGGATGCCGGCCTGGCGAGCGCACCGCTCGACGATTGCGTGCAGTCGCGGATGCTCCCGCTCGCTCACCGCCTGCGCTCCGCTTGACATCAGCGCGATCTTGTCGCTGAACCAGTAGGCTCCCATGTTCGTCACGAGCGCAAACAGGAAGCCCATCACCATGCCGTTCGAGCCGCCGAGCGCCTGGCCGACGACCATGAACAAGCCGAACAGGCTCGCCATCAATATGGTGGTCTTCACAGAGTTCACGTTCGATCCTCCGCAGGGCAACCCCGCACACACAGGGCGCGTGCTCCCCGAATCCATAACGCAGGAGAGGGGGTCGGCGGTTCCCGGCCTACGCAGCCGAAGCGACGGGGCATCAGATGCGCAGACGCTGCCGAGTGGGACGGACGGCGTCCCCGCCGTCCGAAACACGGGTCATCGAGGACGATGACCCTCCCAC
>DYKI01000256.1 GCA_020722705.1 Chthonomonas calidirosea
GATCCCGAAGGCGCTTTACAACCGAACCGCCAATAAAGCCGCCGGCTCCAGCAACAACGATTTGATCGTCACTCCTGAGATCGTGCACCGCAAACTCGTTCATCAGATGCTCCTGTGCCTGCTCTGTGTCGCCCCCATTATGCAGTCACTCGCTGAGCTGGCCATCCTCGTCTCGACTAGCCGCTCCCGTGAGTCGCAACAGCTTGGGCGCCGCTAACAGTATTCGACCATCGCCTCAGGATGTCCTTCTGTGCCCATGGAACCGAGAGAGAGCCTATACCTCGTGGACGCCTGTTGCGCGCTATGGTCGGAGCGTGAACCGCACAAGGCCCCAGCAAGGGACGCCGTCAGGCCGATCAGGCATGGAAACGTGACCCATGGAGTTCACCATCCGCCCCCACCATTGCAAGAAGTCAGTGCGGATGCCCTCCAGAGCAGAGCGCCCTCCGTCGAAACTATCTGTCCGGCTCTCTGCAGATGCGCCGCAATATCGGCGATGGGGGTACCCTCCGGCCCCAACATCGTCGGCTCCAGGTCGGACAGAGGAGTCAGCACAAACGCCCGCTGCCACATGCGCGGATGCGGTATCTGAAGCTCAGGATCGTCCATGCAGAGGGACCCGTACAGAAGGATATCTATGTCCAGTGTCCTCGGCTTCCAGTGGTCTGTCGGGCGCTTGCCCCGAGACGCTTCGATATCCTTGAGTTTCGCGAGCAGATGCTTGGGCGGCATTGCGGTGAAGACCTTCGCGACGCAGTTCAAGAATGGCGGCTGCGGGCCGTGATCATCACCAACGTACTCGGTTTCGTACACCGGCGACACAGCGAGAAGTTCACAAACCTGCGCGATTCGCTCGCAAGCGTACTCGAGGTTGGCCAGACGATCGCCGAGGTTCGAGCCCAAGCCGAGAAACACGATCTCGCGCCTGTTTCCCGACATTGTGTCACCCAATGCGCCTCCCGCCTCGTCAATAGGGCTGTACGGAGCTCCAAACACACGGGCCTCCGAGAAAGACTGTTGCCGCCGCCCGAACGCAGGGTGCCGCGGCTTCATTATAGCTGGTACCATGCAAGCATACCGGGAACGCACGACGCTCCGGACGATTGGGGGCAGCGCCGGGCGAGACTGGAGGACTTTCGACTATGCGCAAACTCATCCTGGCTGCGATCGTCGTCGTCGCGGCCATCGGGTTTCTTGGCCACAACCTGCGCGTGACATGGGCGCCGAACACCGGCTACGCACAATCGGGCGCAGGGCTCGGGCTTAGCCCCGGTCCGGCCCCGACGACACTCGGCACCGCGGAGATATACGCCCGGGCGGCGCAGTCGGTCTACAAAGCCGTCGTCAATGTGGACCTGACACAGCGCGTGCGCGTGCGTGGCTTCTTCTTCGAAGACGAGTTCTTCGGAGAACCCAGGTACCGCGAGGCTCAGAGCCATGGCTCCGGCGTGATCATCACCAAGGACGGCTATGTGCTGACCAACCAGCACGTGGTCGGTGACGCCAATCAGGCCGCCAACCGGATTACTGTGTCTCTGACCGATGGGCGTCGCATGCCGGGCACGGTGGTCGGAGCCGACAGAACGACCGACGTAGCGCTCGTCAAGGTGGATGGCAAGAACCTGCCCACGGCCCCCATCGGCACCGTCCGCGGCCTTGTTCCCGGCCAGATGGTGGTTGCCATAGGGAATCCTCTCGATCTGCGTTTCACGGTCACCAACGGCGTCGTCAGCGCGCTGAACCGCCCGATCGCCATCGAAGACCGGCTGTACTCGGACCTGATCCAGCACGACGCCCTGATCAACCCCGGCAACTCCGGCGGCCCGCTGGTCAACATGGCCGGCCAGGTCATCGGCATCAACACGCTCATCCGACCGGACGCACAGGGCATCGGATTCGCCATCCCGATTGACACCGCCTTGAAGGTGGCCGACGAGCTGAAGCGGTTCGGCAAGGTCAAGCGTCCGTGGCTTGGATTGATCGCCATGTCGAACAACCGTTACCTGATCGAGCGGTTCGGCCTGCCCGATACCGAAGGTGCAGTCGTTCGTGGCGTCTACCGCGGCGGACCCGTCGTGGATCTCGGCCTCGAGCAGGGCGATGTCATTACGAAGCTGGCCGGCAAGGCCGTCAAGAGCGAGGAAGACTTCAAGACGATCGAGAGGTCGCTCAAGATCGGCGAGATGGTGGACATAGAGTGGCGCAACGGCGAGCGTCTGCTCAAGGGACGGGTCAAGGTGGGCGAAGCGCCATAGGGCATGGTGGGCCGGACCGCTTCGAAGGGACGGCGCTGCCGGCGCTTGGCTCGGGCGACAGATAGGCCCGCAGGGCATGCCTGCGGGCCTATCGTGCCTCGGAGCCCCGTTTCGGTCAGGCGGCTTCACTGTGGCATT
>DYKI01000257.1 GCA_020722705.1 Chthonomonas calidirosea
TCGCCGCCGTGTTCGCCGCAGATGCCCACTTCGAGATTCGGGCGGGTCTTGCGGCCTTCATCCACGGCCCATTTCATCAACATGCCCACACCCTCGCGGTCGAGCGTCTGGAAGGGATTCTTCGGCAGGATGCCCTGTTCCACGTAGGTGACGAGGAAGTTGCGCTCGGCATCGTCGCGGCTGTAGCCGAAGGTCATCTGCGTCAGGTCGTTGGTGCCGAACGAGAAGAACTGCGCCAGTTTGGCAATCTCGCCTGCCGTCACCGCGGCGCGCGGAATTTCAATCATCGTCCCAAACTTGTACGCGAACTGGACCTTCTTCTCTGCCATCACGGTCGCGGCGATGCGCTCGAGGCGCGGCTGGATCCATTCCAACTCTTTGACCGTCCCTGTCAGGGGAATCATCACTTCGGGCTTGACCACGATGCCGCGCAGGGTGCAGTCTGCGGCGGCCTCGAAGATGGCGCGTACCTGCATCTCCACGATCTCAGGCATGACGATGCTCAGGCGGACGCCGCGCAATCCCATCATCGGGTTCGATTCACGCATGGAGCGGATGGCGTTGAGCAATTTTTCTTTCGCGGCTAATCCTTCCGTCTCGCCCTTGACGCGCATCTCGATCACTTCCTCGAGTAGTTTTTCCTCATCAGGCATAAATTCGTGAAGCGGCGGGTCAATCAGGCGGATGATGACGGGATAGCCGTCCATGGCCTCGAACAGCCCGTCGAAGTCGGAGCGCTGGCTGGGAAGCAGCTTGTCGAGCGCGGCGGTGCGGCTTTCGCTGGTCTCGGCCAGGATCATGTCCTGGACGATGGGCAAACGCTCGGGCTCGAAGAACATGTGCTCGGTTCGACAAAGACCGATGCCCTTCGCCCCGTACGAACGGGCGCGGCGCGCGTCCTTCGGGTAGTCCGCATTCGCCCACACTTGCAGTTTGGCAATCTTGTCCGCCCATTCGAGCAGGGTCAGCAAATCGGTCTGCTCTTCGAGCGAGGGCGCGGTCATGGGGATCTTGCCCATGTAGACCTCGCCCGTTGTGCCGTCCACCGACATCCACTCGCCTTCGGTGATGACGCGCTCGCCGACGGTCATCTGGCGCTTCTCCATGTCAATCTTGAGCGCGGACGCGCCGACCACTGCGGGAATGCCAAACTGTCGCGCCACCACCGCCGCGTGGGAGGTCGCGCCGCCTTCGCTGGTGAGGATGCCCTTCGAGGCGATCATGCCATGCACGTCATCGGGCTTGGTGAACGGGCGCACCATGATGACATCCTGTTTGGATTCCTTCGCCATCTTCTCGGCGGTATCGGCGTCGAAATAGATCTGACCGACGGCCGCGCCGGGCGAGGCGTTGACTCCCTTTGCGATCACCTCGAACCTCGCGCGGGCCGCGTCGTCGAACTGCGGATGGAGGAGCGTGTCCACGTCGTTCGGCGTGACGCGTTTGACGGCTTCCTCTTTCGTGATCAGCCCCTCCTTCGCCATCGCGACGGCTATCGAAACCGCGGCTTTGGCGGTTCTTTTTCCATTACGCGTCTGAAGCATCCACAACTTGCCGCGCTCGATGGTGAACTCCACGTCCTGCATGTCTTTATAATGTTTTTCGAGGCGCGCCGTGATCTTCATGAACTGGTCGTAGACTTTCGGCATTTGGGTGGACAGGTTGGCGATCGGGTCCGCGTTGCGGATGCCCGCCACCACGTCCTCGCCCTGCGCGTTGAGCAGGTACTCGCCCAGCATCACTTTGTCGCCCGTCGAGGGGTCGCGCGTGAATGCCACGCCCGTGCCAGAGTCGAAGCCCATGTTGCCGAAGACCATCGTCACAATGTTGACCGCCGTGCCGAGGTCATCGGGGATGTTCGTTGCACGGCGGTAGTCAATGGCGCGCTTGCCCATCCATGATTCGAAGACGGCCTTGGTCGCCAGTTCAAGTTGCTTGTACACATCCTGCGGGAAATCCTCGCCGATGGCTTTTTTGTATTTTTCCTTGAAAACACCGACCAGCGCTTTCCAGTCCCCCGCGGTCATTTCAGTATCGAGTTTATAGCCGTGCTGTTCCTTATACGCCGCCATCGGATGCTCGAACACCTCGTCGTCGAGACCAAAAACGGTCGTGCCGAACATCTCGACCAGGCGGCGGTACGCGTCCCAGGCGAAGCGGGGATTATCCGTCAATTTCGCCAATCCCTCCACCACGTCATCGTTCAGGCCGATGTTCAGGATGGTGTTCATCATGCCGGGCATCGAGAACTTCGCGCCCGAGCGGCACGAGACCAGCAGAGGATTGGACGGGTCGCCGAACTTCTTGCCAGTCTTCTTCTCCACCTTCTTCATCGCGTCCAGCATCTGCTTCCACTGGCCCGGCGGAAACTTGCCCGCTTTGCGGAACTC
>DYKI01000012.1:0-48213 GCA_020722705.1 Chthonomonas calidirosea
GCCTTCAGCCTTCAGCCTTCGACCTTCAGCCTTCAGCCTTCAGCCTTCAGCCTTCGACCTTCAGCCTTCAGAATGGCTGTGTTTTTTCTGTGCCACTTTCCGTCGGGTCGCCCCGCCCGGACGTTATCCGGCATCGTGCCCTGTGGAGCCCGGACTTTCCTCCCCGATCCGCAGATCGGAGCGGCCACCCGACCTTCTGTCCAACGGGATTGTAGCACCTGGCACTCTCAATGTGCGAAAGGATCACAGGAAGCTCGAATATCCGGCAGGAAGGCTCGCAGTGTTGTGAGAATAATCGGATCAGGCGCGCCCATCGAAGTGCGCGCCGCAGAAGGAGTATGTTGCCATGACCGTTGGCGTGCCTAAGGAGATCAAGCCCGATGAATACCGCGTCGCACTGACACCGTCCGGCGTCGAAACGCTGGTCGAGGCCGGGCACTCGGTGTTGGTCGAGACAGATGCGGGCCTCGGAACCGGTATCACAGACGCCGAATACCGTGCGGCGGGTGCGTCCATTCGCCCGACGGCGGCCGATATCTACGCGAGCTCGGATCTTGTCGTCAAGGTCAAAGAACCGATCGAACAGGAATACGCGCTTGTCCGGCCCGGCCAGACGTTGTTCACGTACTTCCACTTTGCAGCGAGTGAGCGCCTGACGAGAGCCATGGTGGAGGCTGGGTGTGTCTGCGTGGCGTACGAGACGATCCAACTGCCGGATCGAACTCTGCCGCTTCTCACGCCGATGAGCGAAGTGGCCGGTCGTATGGCGGTTCAGGAGGGCGCTAAGTTCCTGGAGAAGCCGATGGAGGGGCGGGGTATCCTCCTGAGTGGGGTGCCCGGCGTGCCGCCGGCCCGGGTTGTCATCCTGGGGGGCGGTGTTGTCGGGGCCAATGCCGCCAAGATTGCGGCCGGCTTTGGGGCTGACGTGATCGTACTGGACATCAACCTCGAACGCCTGCGGTATCTTGACGATATCATGCCGCCGAACGTGACCACGATCTTTTCCAACAGGCACAACGTGAGGCAAGCCATCCGCGAGGCCGATCTTGTGATTGGCAGCGTTCTGCGGCGCGGAGCCAGAGCGCCCGTTCTCGTGACCCGTGAAATGATCTCGACGATGCGCAAAGGGGCGGTGGTCGTTGACGTCGCTGTGGATCAAGGCGGCTGCTTCGAGACGACGCGGCCGACAACCCACAGCAACCCCACGTACATCGTTGACGGCGTCGTGCACTACTGCGTCGCCAACATGCCGGGTGCGGTTGCCGGCACATCCACCTATGCGCTCACGAACGAGACCCTTCAGTACGTGAAGCGGCTGGCCAACAATGGGTGGAAGCGGGCTGCGCAAGAGCACCTGGCATTGCGGCATGGCCTGAATATCGTGGCCGGCAAAGTCGTATTCCCCGACATCGCAGAGCAGTTCGGCTATCCGCTCACATCGGTTGAAGAGGTGCTGGCCTGAGCGACCGGCAGACATCCTCGGCGTCGGCTCGCGTATGGGCGGGCATCGGGCACCTCGGGAACTACCGTGGGGTCATCGCGCTCCTCGTGGTGTTCGTTCTGGGATGCATGTACACGCCGGTTTCGCACGACACCGGACTCCCGATCTTCCTTTCCATGCGTACTCAACTCGACATCCTGTTCGAGTACTGTGAGTACGGCCTTCTCGCCACGGGCATGACGCTGGTCATCCTGAGCGGCGGCATTGATCTGTCGGTCAGCTCGGTCCTTGGCTTCTCGGCGACGCTGTTCGCGCTGCTGACGGTAGGATACGGCTGGGGGATCGGTGCGGCGATCGCCGCGGTTCTCGCAAGCGGCGTGGTGGCGGGCCTCATCAATGGGGTTCTCGCTGCACGGTTCAAGATTCAGCCGTTTGTGGCAACCCTGGCCATGATGACCGCCGCGCGAGGCGCCGCCAAGTTTGTGTCCGGTGGCATCAAGGTTCAGCCGGCGGCACAGTCGTGGTACAAACTAACCGAAGACACCCCGGCGTTCTTCAGGTGGATGACGACAGCCATTCCGGGCATCGGCGTTCAGCCGGCCACGCTGCTCTTCCTGTTCTGCATCCTCGTGATGGCAGTGATTGTGAAGCGGTCGAGCTACGGCCGCAAGCTGTACGCGATCGGCGGCAACGAGGAAGCGGCCCGGCTGGCCGGCATACCCGTGTCGAGGGTGAAGCTGCAGACGTATGCGCTGTGCAGCATGTTCGCCGCGCTGGCAGGCATCGTGAACTGCTGTCGGCAGGACATTGGCGATCCCGAGGCCGGCTTCACGTTCGAACTGGATGCCATCGCCGCAACGGTCATCGGGGGGACCGCACTGACGGGCGGGCGCGGCGGCATGATGTTCACGTTGATCGGCGTGCTCATCATGGCCTACATCAACAAGATACTCAGTCTCAACGCGGTGGCCATAGACCGCCGCATGATGATCCAGGCCGTTATCATCGTGGTGGCGGTCCTCATTCAGCGTCAGAAGAGGGGGTAGACATGAGACGGATAGCGATCCTATTCTGCGGCTTCGCGGTCATGCTGGCCGGATGTCAGGCAAAGAAGCCCGAGGCGAGCGAGACGCCCAATACCGGCAACACGTCTGGCGTGCCGGCTGCGGAGACCAGGAAATACGTCATCGGCATGTCGCAGTGCAACAGGGGCGAACCGTGGCGTGTTCAGATGGACACCGACATCGCCGATGCCGCCAAAGCACATCCGGAACTGACGGTGCTGTTCAAAGATGCCCAGAACAAGGCCGAGATGCAGCAGAGCCATGTGCGCGAGTTCGTGCAGCAGAAGGTTGATCTGATCATCATCAGTCCGAAGGAGGCCCGCCCTCTGACCAGGCCCGTGGCTGAGGCCATGGACGCGGGCATCCCGGTGATCGTCTTGGACCGCAAGGTCGAAGGCGACAAGTACACGTGCTTCATTGGAGCCGACAACGTCAAGATCGGTCGCGAGGCCGGGAAGTATCTCGTGGAGCTGCTGGGTGGCAAGGGGGATATCGTTGAGCTGAAAGGCCTGATGACCTCTACCCCGGGTCAGGAGCGGCACAACGGGTTCATGGAGGGAATCGCCGGGTCCCAGATCAAGGTGGTCTTCGATGCCGACTGTCAGTGGCTTGAGCCCAATGCCCAGCGCGAGATGAAATCAGCTCTGTCTCGTTTTCCGAAGATAGATGCCGTCTACGGCCACAACGATCCCAGCGCTCACGGAGCGTATCTTGCCGCACGACAGGAGGGCAAGGGCCGCGAGAAGACGATCAAGTTCATCGGCATTGATGCGCTTCCCCATGAGGGAGTTCGGTACGTGAAGGACGGCGTCCTGACCGCCACGTTCCAGTATCCGACCGGAGGCAAGGAAGCGATCGAGACGGCGCTGAAGATCCTGAAGGGCGAGAAGGTGGACAAGGCGATTACGCTTGGCACTCGCATCTTCACCGCCGATACGGTTGAGGCAGGTGGGAAGGAGCTGTAGCCGCAAATCGGCACGCGAAAAAAGGGGCCGGAGCGTGGCTCACACGCTGCCGGCCCGCTCCCTCTGAGTTCTCCGGAGCGTCTCCGGAGAAACCCCAACACGAAGAGGGGAGGCATGGGGGTTCCCCCTAACCGAGCTGCATCTCCATAGACGGACCATCTTCCGTGTGGTAACAGGGCAGACTGTTCATGGACGGGTAAATGTCGTCGGGGGCTGAGCTATATCTGAGGTGAACAAGGGACGCGCGTGGGCTGAGGTTGACCTTCAGTCCATCGGGCATAACCGCGCTGAGCTGGCACGAACGGTCGGTCCCGGCGTCCGCATCATGGGAGTTGTCAAGGCCGATGCGTATGGGCACGGGATAAAGCCCATCGCACGTAAGCTTGCATCCCTCGATTCCGACCGGTGGTTCGGCGTTGCGACCGTTTCCGAGGCGTGGGAGGTCCGGCAGGCCGTACCTGACGCAAGGATCGTTGTTCTGGCGCCGACGCTGCCGAGCGAGGCGGAGGATGTGGTCGCCTGTCGGGCCACTCCGGTGTTGAGCGGCGCCGACGGTGCATTGGCGCTGGCCAACGTCGCAGCCAAGTCGGGTGTGCCTCTGCCCGTCCATGTCGAGGTGGACACCGGGATGGGACGCTCCGGGGTTCTGCCGGACGAGTTGGATGGGCTCATCGAGCGGACCCTCGGGTTCGAGAGCCTCAGAATCGAGGCACTGATGACCCATTTCCCAGACGCCGAAGGGCGACCGGATCAGGCGGTTTCCCAAACGGACATGCTGCGGCGTTGTGCCGAGCGGCTGAAGACCCGGTTCGGGCTGTCGGTGATGCTTCATGCGGCCAACAGCGCAGCAGCCATTGCCGTGCCGGAGAGCCGTCTGGACATGGTCAGGCCGGGCATGGCCATGTATGGGCTTGCGCCTGCTCTGGCCGATCACATCGCCGTTCCGGATCTTCAGCCGGCTCTCAGCCTCTATGCGCGGGTAGCGCTCGTGCGGGACCTTCCGCAGGGGCATGCGGTGAGCTATGCAGGCACCTATGTGCTGCCTCGCCGTGCGCGGATAGCCACCGTCAGCATCGGCTATGGCGACGGCTACCCTCGTGCGCTCGGCAACCGTGGCTCGGTGATCGTCCGCGGACGCCGCGTCCCCATCGTTGGCCGAGTGTGCATGGACCAGCTCATGGTGGACGTGAGCGATGTCGCCGGCGTTGCCGCCGGTGATATCGCAACGCTCATTGGGCGTGATGGCGGTGCCGCCATCAGGGCCGAGGAGCTTGCGCGGCTGATCGGGACGACCGAGCACGCGATCACGACCTGTCTGACGTCGCGCATCCCAAGGAACTACATCGGTGTGTGCTAGAATACGTCATATTGATATTGGGTCCACCTTGAGGAGGTTACAACAACAATGCCCATCTACGAGTACCGGTGCGCCGAATGCTCGCGCACGTTCGACGTTTTGCACCGCACGATGCACGAAGAGGGACCGAGATGTCCTGAATGCGGCAGTGACAAAGTGACGCGGCTGATGTCGGCATTTGCCGTGAGTGTCAGTGCGAGTGCGCACGGAGCAGGCTCGGCGTGCGCGACCGGGAGTTGCGGCCTCGGGGCCGGCGATTCTTCATGCCCGACGTGCTGCAGTCTGCCGCGCTGATGTCCCGACCTTGCAGTGCAGGCCGAACGTTCGGGCGTGAGCATTCCGCGCTATGCCGCTATTGATATTGGCTCCAACACCGTTAAACTCACGATAGCGGAGCGTGATCCCACAGGCAGACTTGTTTCGGTCCTGGACGCCGGCTTTACGACGCGGATAGGAGAGTGCATCGAGCGTCGCCGTCTTGGCGAAGAGCCCATACGGCGCACGCTCGATGCACTCGAACGTTGTCTGTCAGCGTGTGCCGAGCACGAAGTCGAGCGCGTATATGCGGTGGGAACCTCTGCGATCCGGGACGCCGAGAACCGCGAGGAGTTTCTCCAACGCGCACGGGCCATCGGTGCTACGGTCGAGGTCCTGTCAGGCGACGACGAGGCGCGACTTTCGGCGCTGGCGGTCCGTAGCGATCCCCGCTGGCGTGACGCACCCCGCTTGGCGATCATTGACATTGGGGGCGGGAGCACTGAGGTCATCTGCGATGTGTCCAATGAGCCGGGCGATTGCGGGCGCGTCAGCCTGCAGCTTGGCGCGGTCAGGCTGACGGAGGCTTGCATTCGATCGGATCCGCCGACGGCAAGTGAACTGAACGCCGCTCGGCATGCGGCCGATGACGCTCTGGCGGACATTGTATGTGATCGGCCTGCGGAGTCCGCAACCGCCGTTGGTGTTGGCGGCACTGTAACGAACCTGGGTTCGGTAAACCAGGCGCTTCGTGGCGTCGCGAACCCCGACTTGCACGGTCTCAAACTGCCGCTCGCCGAGGTCACACGCCAGATCGAGCTGTTCGCAACGATGCCATTGGACCAACGGAGGCGCACTCCGGGACTGGATCCGGCACGAGCCGATGTCATCACGGCCGGCGCAATCATCTTGGAAAGGACGCTGACACACCTGAACCTTGACGTCGTCTATGTGAGCTGTCGGGGATTGCGGTGGGGTGTACTGCACGAAAGGCACGGAGCATGACGCCATCCTTGTTCGCCAGTCCTGTTGTGATTTTGCGCCGCGCATGAGCTGGAGCAGATATGAACGACCGGCGCGGTCACGAAGACGCAGAAAACGCAGCCCGGTCTTCAGTTGCCTGCTCTCCGCGGGCATCATCGGCCTCGCGATCGTACTCGGGGCCCTGTACGCTCTGTCGGGCCGCGACGAGTCACCTGTGCCGACCGGACCCGATCGCGACAGAACCGCAGCCGAGCTCCGCGACGTTCAGCGCAAGATCGAGGCAATCGCGACCGATGCCAAGCGTGGGGTCAAGCGCGACTTCGAGGTGACGGTCGCTGACTACCAGTTGAACCACTGGCTCACCGAAGACAGCGCTGCACGTCGCGCGCTGACCGCGAGGCGGGTTGAGGACGCCTGGGTCAGCATCCACGACGGTGCCATCTATGCCACAGTGCTCAGATCCTTCGGCACAATGACCATTCAGGTCAAGGCGACGCTGGAGCCCCGGATCGGGCCGAACAACACCGTCACGGCCCAGATTACCGACATCTCCCTGGGCAGGATCGGTGCGCCGCGGGCCATCGCCGATAGGCTCGCCGATGAGATCGGGCGACTGATCACCGAGAAGGTCAGCCGCCCCGGGGTGCGGTTTACGTCCGTCGGGGTTGTCGGGAATCGGGTATTCGTCAGAGGGCGTACGGAGTAGCCCTCCGACGTGTAGCGTACGCTCCGGCGATCAACCGTCGGAGGTGTCAGTCGGCCGTGACGCAAGCCAGGTAAGGTAGGCGCCCGACAGATTCCGCGCGCGGAAACCGTTCTGTGTTAGTATCCGGCACGCGTAGTACGACCGAAGGCCAGACCTGCAATAGACGATGATCTCGCGATCGCGGGGCAGCTCGCCGAGCCGGCCGCGGAGGTCATCGAGCTGAATGTGGGTGGCGCCAGGTATGTATCCATCGTTCCACTCATCGCAGTCCCGCACATCGAGAAGGACTGTCGTCGTCGGGTCCAGCTTATCTACATCGTCGGCGAATGACATCTGTACCAAGCCGCGCCGTACGTTCGACGCGATCATGCCGGCCAGATTGACGGGATCCTTTGCCAAACCGAACGGAGGCGCATACGCCAGTTCAAGCTCGGCAAGCTGTTCAACGGTCAAGCCGGCCTGAATCGCCGTTGCGAGGACGTCAATGCGCTTGTCAACACCGGAGCGCCCCACGGCCTGTGCGCCGAGCACACGCCCCGTGTCGGGAGCGTACAAGACCTTCAGCGAGATTGGCGACGCTCCCGGATAGTAGTTCGCGTGGTTGCCCGGGTGCAGATGAACGGCATCAAACTGCATTCCCGCCGCTCTCAGCGTGTGGCTGTTGGCGCCGGTACCGCCGATCACAGTCTCGAAAACCCGCATGATGCCGGTGCCGAAGGTTCCTCGGTAGCGGGCGTTGCCGCCCAGCGCGTTCTCTGCGGCAATGCGCCCTTGACGGTTGGCGGGTCCGGCCAATGGAAGGAGCGCGGGCCGGCCCGTTACGGCGTGCTGGACTTCGACGGCATCACCGACGGCCCAAATGCCGGCATCGCTTGTGCGCATGCCGGCATCCACCTTGATGCCGCCGGTGGTTCCGATCTCCAGGCCGGCCGATCGGGCCAGTGAAGTTTCGGGTTTCACACCCATGCCGAGGATGACCAGGTCTGAGGGTATGCGGGTGCGGGATTTCAAGACGACCACCGATGCCGCAGCGTCTTTGCGGAAAGCCGGTGCCTCGAACTCGGCAACCGCATCGGCCAGATGCAGCACGATCCCGTGCTCGTTCAGAGTGCGATGGATGATGGCTGCGAGTTCCGGATCAACAAACGATGCGACCTGTGGCAGCGCCTCGACGATGGTGACGGACATTCCCCGATGCGCGAGCTGCTCGGCCATCTCGAGTCCGATGTAGCCTCCCCCGACAATCGTGGCGCGCCCGCGCGGATGCGCGGACACCCACTTCTCGATCGCGACGGCATCGGGAACTGAACGGACAAAGAAGTGTCCTGGTCGGTCAATGCCCGGTATGTTGGGACGGAGAGGATAGGCTCCTGGGGATAGGATGAGCGCATCGTATGGCTCTTCGGCTGTCGTGCCGTCCGCGCACCGCAAGGCGACCACCTTGCGGGCCCGATCTATGCCGACAGCCTCGGTGTTGACGCGAACATCAATGTTGAAACGCGCCCTGAGCTGCTCCGGCGTCTGAACCAGCAACGCCGCTTCGTCCACGATTTCGCCCCCGACGTAGTACGGCAGGCCGCAGTTGGCGAACGAGACGTGCGGTCCGCGCTCGACAACGATGATCTCCGCCGTTTCGGAGAGACGGCGAGCGCGGGCGGCAGCGCTGGCGCCTCCTGCTACGCCGCCTATGATGATCAGCTTGACTGGTTTCGGCACCGGAAGACTCCCTCTTGGTGATGCGAACCGGCCCTAGGCTATCAGACCGTAGTCTCTCAGGGCGGTTCGAACGATGTCGGTTTCGCGTTGGTTTGCCTCAACGAGAGGCAACCGCAGTTTCGGCGTGCAGAAGCCGAGGAGCGCCAGCGCGGCCTTCAGGGGGGCCGGGCTCGGCGTTGTCGGCTGGAAGCATGCACGCACGATGGGCAGCATGCGGGCATGGATTTGAGCGGCCTTACTCGGGTTGCCCTCGATGTGAGCCGCAATCATCGCCTTCATGTCGGCGCCCACCAGATGGGAGGTGACGCTGACGATGCCCGTGCCACCCACAGCCATGATGGGCAGCAGCAAGCCATCGTCTCCGCTATAGACATGCTGACCCTTCGGAGCGGAGGCGACGATGTCGGACACTTGCATGAGATTGCCGGACGCCTCTTTGACGGCCACAATGTTGGCAGCATCCCGGAAGAGGCGAGCGACGTTCCATGCCTCGATATTGACTCCCGTTCGTGCCGGCACGTTGTAGAGCATGATGGGCAGGTCCACCGCATCGGCAACCGTTCGGAAGTGCCGGTACAAACCGTCCTGGGACGGCCTGTTGTAGTAGGGCGTAATCAGCAGGAGGCCGTCGGCGCCAAGCGACGCCGCGTCCCGCGAAAGCTCTATGGTGTGTGCAGTATCGTAGGTGCCCGTTGAGGCGATGATTCGGGCCCTCGATCCGGCAACCGACTTGGCCAGCTCAAACATCCGCCGCTTCTCGGCATCGCTGAGGGTTGGCGCTTCGCCCGTTGTGCCGCATACCACGAGGGAATCCGTGCCGGTCTCGAGCAGATGCTCGATGACAGACCGGACGGCGCCTTCGTCAATGTTGCCATGCTCATTGAACGGGGTGACCATCGCCGTGATCAGGCGGCCCCATGTGGAACTGATGTCGGTCATTGTGCCTGGCCTTCGGCCCACTTGAGGGCGATCTGGAACCCGTTCAGCGCCGCGCCCTTCAGAATCTGATCGCCGCACACGAACATCTCGATTGCGTTCTCGTTGGAAGCATCCTCGCGAATGCGGCCCACGAGAACGGCGTCTCTGCTCGTAGCCTCTATCGGCATCGGAAAGCGGCCATGCTCGACGTCATCTGCGAGTTCGATCCCGGGACTTCGGAAAAGCGTCTCGCGTATCAGACTCGTCGGCGGTCGAGTGCCCTCAAACTCCACGTTGATGCTCTCCGCGTGTGCACGCAAGATGGGTACGCGTATGCAGGTGGCCGTGACACGCAGCGAGTCGTCGTGCAGTATCTTGCGCGACTCGAGGATCATCTTGCGCTCTTCCTCGTTGTAGCCGTCGGACCCTACGGGTGTGTTATGGGAGAACAGGTTGAACGCTATCGGATGTGGGAAGACTTTCGGAACGACCGGGCGGCCATCAAGGTAGGCCCTGCTCTGTTCGAGAAGCTCGTGCATGGCCTGAGCGCCGGCACCGCTGGCGGCCTGGTAGGTTGACACGACGATCCGTCTGAGTTTGCCGAGAGCCCGAAGCGGGGCGATTGCCATCAGCGCGATGATGGTGGAGCAGTTGGGATTGGCGATGATGCCTCTGTGCTTTGCGATGTCTTCGGGGTTGATCTCAGGGATGACCAGGGGCACGTCGGGTTCCATACGGAAGGCGGAGGAGTTGTCTATGACGACAGAACCCGCCGCGACCGCGGCGGGAGCGAACTCCCGGCTTCTAGAAGCTCCGGCTGAGAAAAACGCGATGTCACAGCCTTCAAAGGAGCTCGGCGTCATGACCTCGACCGGTACACTGTCGCCTCGGAACCGCAGCTTCTTGCCCTGCGAGCGGCTCGATGCAAGCAGTCGAACCGATGCCAGTGGAAATGATCTCTCCTCAAGGAGCTTACGGAACTCCTCGCCGACTGCGCCCGTAGCGCCGGCGATGGCGACGTGATATTCCCTTGGCATCGCGATCCTCCCTGTGTGAAACATGCGCCGGTTACCCGCTCGGGGCTCCGGCGCCGCTTCAGAATGGCACACAAGCGAGGTTTGGTGCAATAGCCGGCACGTTGCAGCACAACCGCCAGGTCAGGGCACCAGAACGGTTTTGAGGGTCGCATCCGGTCGTCTGAGCATGTCCTCAAACGCACGCCGGCCGTCGGCAAGCGGACGGATGCGTACCCATGGCGAAGGATCAAGATCGCCGTCCGTCAGCAGTTGAAGGCTTCGCGAGAAGTCGCGAGCGGTGTAGGCAAAGCTGCCCAACACCCTTATCTCGGACCGCACCAGGGTGGCGAAATCGAGGCCGGACGCCTGATCGTGCAGGCCCAGCATAATGACCGTGCCCCCCTTGCGAGCGCAGGCGACCGCCGTCTGTCGCGTGGACTCAAGCCCCACCGCCTCTATCGCAATGTCCGTGCCTCCAGGAGCCCATTCGCGCACCGCAGCGGCGGGATCCGTTTGGTGTGGGTCAATGACGAGAGAGGCCCCCCTTGAAGCCGCCAGATCGCGGCGTGCGGCGCTGGTCTCAATGACTGCCACGCGACGATGACCGAGGTGTCGGGCGAGCATCAGGGCCAGGATGCCTTGCGTGCCGCCGCCGACGATCACGATCGTCTGCAGTTGACCTGCTCCGGCGAGCCTCATCACATGGACGCTGTTGGCCAGAGGCTCAACCATCACCGCACGCTCGATGGTCACGTTGGGAGCAAGCGGATGCAGGTTGGATGACGATACGGTGACGTAATCGGCGAAGCCGCCCTGCACCCTGTCCATGCCGAGCAGACGCCAGTTTTCGCACAGGTTGTCGTTGCCGGCGGCGCACGCCGGACATGAGCCGCAGGACTGGAGGGGATTCACGACAACACGCTCGCCCGGGCGCAGCGGCGAACCCCCATCCGCCGCGGCTACGGTTCCGACGACCTCATGACCGAGGATGAGTGGCGGCACCCGGCGTGAGCTCCGGCCCTCGAATCCAGCTATGTCGGACCCGCATATGCCGACTCCCTCAACCTTGACCAGCGCCTGACCCTCGGAGGGCTCGGGAACTGGCCAGTCTTGAATCTCCAGCACGCCCGGCTGCGTGTAGACCAACGCCTTCATCACGCCCTCCGTATCAGTCAGCACTCCGGACCGGGATAGCCGGCGGCCTGCATCCGGCCTATGCCGCATTGGACCGCCATGCTGCGAACGGGCACCGAGCGCCCCCTAGTTGTTGGGGATCAGATAGAGCGACACGATCGCCTGATAGGTTCCAGGCGTCAGCTTCACGTGGCCATCAACATAGCAGATGTTCTGGGCCCCGATCTTGCCCCTGGCGTAGACATCGTTGCTTGCCTCACCGACGTGTTCGCCCATCGCATCGCAGACGAGCATCGGTTTCTCCGCGGGGCGGCCGATGTCGGATACGGCGTGGCCGCAGATGCCGTGCCTTTCGTTGGTGAAGAAGCCAAAGCCGGGGACCTGATTCCACCCATGGACACACATGTAGTTGTAGTCCGTGCGGTATACCCCCGCCCGACTGGGCAGATTGTGGATCGTGGGGCAGATGAAAATGCCGCGCGACTTGTAGTACGGCAACAGAACGTCGGCGAGGAAGATCGGGGTGCCGTCCGCATGCTGGTGGGTCTGCGGAGGGTATGGGAAGTAGCTGTCGTTGAAGTTGGCCGTGGGATAGACCTCATCGAAATCCTGGCTGTACATCGCGATGGCGAGTCCCTGCTGCCGGAGATTGCTGGTACACGTCGAACGCCGAGCCATCTCGCGAGCTCGAGCGAATACAGGGAACAAAATGGCGGCAAGGATCGCGATGATCGCGATGACTACCAGAAGCTCGATTAGGGTAAATGCGCGTCGCATACTGCCTCCTTCGCACTGCCGATGACCGAAAGAGCCATAGGCACACGTACGTTATCTGATCATACCTTGCTCCGCAGTATGTTGCAGGAATGGAGCGCTGAGTAACCGAACTTGGTCCGCATGACCGCCAACCTGAACATCGCTGAAGCCGGCGCCGAACCACCGACCGTCCTTCTTAGCTGCGCAGTGACTCTCGACGGGTACCTGAACGACGGCGGATCGGAACGGCTGGAGCTGTCAACGGCCGAGGATCGGGACGAGGTGGACGCTTTGAGAGCCGCCTCTGACGCGATTCTGGTCGGAGCAGGAACCATACGGGCGGACAACCCTAACCTGTTGGTCCGTTCGGCCGTGCGCCGGGCAGCACGCGAGCTGTCTGGACGTTCAGCCACACCTTTGCGCATCGTCGTCACCAGGTCCGGCCGATTGGGGGCGGACTGCCGCGTGCTGAACGACGGAGCGGCCGAGACAGTGGTCTACACGGCCCAGCGCGCCCCGGGCGACGAGCGTGAGGGCGTTACGACCGTAACCATGCAGCGGGCGAGCCTGAAGTGGGTGTTGACGGACCTGGCAGCGCGAGGCATCCGGCGCATCCTGATCGAGGGCGGCGAGACGCTCTCTACAGCCGTCTTGCGCGGCGGCCTTGCGGATCTGGTCCGGATTGCCATCGCGCCGATGGCTGTTGGGCGGACGCGGTCGCCGAGAATCGCCGGCCTCCTTCGATCGCGGGAAGCTCGTCGTCTGGACTTGCGGCTCGAACGAGTGGCCGAAGTTGGCGGCATGGCTGTGGTCTGGTGGTCGCGCAGCAGCTCAGGTGCAAGTCCCGCGTTCGCGCCGAGGTCGGACTATGAGTGGTTGGCGGAGGCAATCGCCCTTGCCGGTCGGTGTGTCCCCAGCTCGGGGGCCTATTCGGTTGGCGCGGTGATTGTGGACAGTCACAGAAACCGTGTGTCGGATGGCCACAGCCGGGAGCTTGATGACAAGGTTCATGCCGAAGAAGCTGCGATCCGCAAGGCCGGATGCCGTGACCTCCGCGGGGCGTGCATCTATACCTCCATGGAGCCGTGCTCGTTGCGCCTTTCGGGGCGGAAGCCGTGCGTGACCCACATCCAAGAAGCCGGCATTGCGCGGGTGGTCTACGCCCTGAAAGAGCCCCCTGCGTTTGTGAGGTGTGAAGGCGAGGCTGAGCTCAGGCGTGCCGGCGTCGAGACGGTTCACCTTCCCGAGCTCGCGGAGTTCGCGGCGGAGCCGAACCGGCACATCGCGGGCTGCGATGTCCGCTCCGCCACCTGAGGTATGATCACCGGGGTTATCGGGGACGTTGATTTCCTCGGTCATCGGGGACGATGACCCTCCCGAGGCGCAGTGAGACTGAGAGCCAACGAGGCGGGGCATGTATCCGGATGCCGTCAAAGGGCTCCGCGTGTGACTTGACACCCACAGGGCAGGTTGTTATACTCGCTCGGCCTGATGTGGTACATACGGTCGAGGGGGTAGGGGCAGTGAGCCGCAGATCACGGGAAAACGGCGAACCGGTCACATCGCGCCGGCGTCAGCGGCGTGTGTCAGTCGGCGCTGTGACCGAGTTCCTGGAGTATCTGGCTCCCTCCGGGCTCGCTTCACCCGATGAGCCTCACGGTCTCCAGATTGGGGCGCCCACCGACCCGGTGCGGACAGCGGTCATCGCCCCGATGGCGACCTTCGATGCAGTGTCCATGGCCGCAGCGCATCGCCATTCGATGCTGATCACGGCGGCGCCGCTCATCAGTGAACCCATGACGGCGGTGCGGCGGGACGATCCGATAGGCACACGTGTTGCACATCTGATTGAGCGTGGTGTGGCGCTGTATGTACTGCCGAACAGCTTCGCAGCCGCTCCCGGCGGTTTCGACGACAGCCTCGCCGAGCGACTGGGACTTGCTGCGACGAGTGTCCTCCGCCCGACTGCATATGAGCAGCTTTTCAAGATCGCGGTGCCAACTCCACCGGATGCATGCGATGCCGTCCTGCGTGCCGCTTCGGAGGCGGGTGCAGGTCACGTCGGCAACTACAGCCACTGCTCATTCCAGACGCCCGGCACGGGAACGTTTCTGCCAAACGAAGGTGCGAGACCTCACATCGGCACTGTGGGCAAGCTCGAGCGGACACCAGAGGTCCGCATAGAGATGATCGTTCAGCAGCGCGAGCTGCAGGGCGTCATCGCTGCGGTTCTGGACGTGCACCCGTATGAGGAGGTTGCCTATGATGTTTATGCATTGCGCAACCCGGGAACTCCGTATGGTCGAGGCCGGCTCGGGGAGCTCCCCCTCAACGTGTCGCTGAACACGGTGCTCGCGCAGGTGCAGGACGCATTGGGAGTGAAGTCCATTCGGTGCTCTCAGATGCCGGACTATCCCATCAGCCGATTGGCCGCTGCGAGCGGCCAGTGCGACGGAATGGTCTCACTTGCCGAGCGCGCCGGAGCTGGGGCGCTGGTAGTTGGCGGGGCATCGCTCCAGGATTGGATGCTGGCGGAGAATGGCGCGACGGTCTTGATAGACGTCGGCTTCAGTGCGTCGGTCGGTCCCGGGCTGCAGCGCCTCGTCAAGCAACTTGTGAAGACCTTTGAGCCGGACATGATGGACGTGATGTCGTGCATGTGAGTGCACGATGTTACGAACTGCTTTGAGAAGGGACAAGAATCGGTGGGTGTAGGGTCGGAGGAGACAGCCTCCATGCATCGGGTGTACGTAACGCGCCAGATTCCGGAAGAAGGAATGCGCATTATCAGGGAGGTCGCCGAGGCGGAGGTCTGGCCCGGCGAGTTGCCTCCTCCATACGAGGAGCTTCGCTCACGGATTGTGGACTGCGATGGCCTGCTCTGTCTGCTGACCGATCGCATTGACGCAGAGCTGGTTGCCAATGCGCCTCGCCTGAAAGTCGTGAGCCAGCTCGCCGTAGGTTACGACAACGTTGACGTTGGCGCCTGCACGGCCCGTGGCATTCGGGTCGGGAACACTCCGGGCGTGCTCACGGAGACAACAGCCGACCTGGCGTTTGCGCTCATTATGGCGACGGCGCGCAGAATCGTGGAGAGCGACAGGATTGTTCGGGCAGGTCTATGGCGCACATGGAGCCCGCTCTTCATGGCCGGTGTGGATGTCCACCACGCGGTTATCGGCATCGTTGGCATGGGACGGATAGGATTCGAGGTCGCGCGGCGCGCGCACGGGTTCCAGATGACGATCCTGTATGCCGATGAGAGACCAAACCCCGCAGCCGAGAGCGAGTTCGGCGCTTCCCGAGTTCCGCTGGCGGAGCTGCTGACGCGCTCGGACTTCGTTACGATACACACGCCGCTCATGCCCGAGACAACGCACTTGATCGGCATCCGAGAACTGTCACTGATGAAACCCTCGGCCATACTCGTGAACTCCGCAAGGGGGCCGATTGTGGACCAGAGGGCTCTGTATGATGCTCTTGTGGCCGGAAAGATCGCTGGGGCAGGGCTCGACGTCTTCGAAAAGGAGCCGGTGCCGAACGATGAGCCGCTCCTGCGCCTTGACAATGTTGTCGTGCTGCCTCATATCGGCTCAGCGTCGGTGGCGACACGGACCAAGATGGCCATCATCGCAGCCCGCAACCTTGTGGCCGGTCTGAAGGGAGAAGCGTTGCCGCACCCGGTGAACTGAGCGCCGCGCGCAATCGCGGCGCGGCCCACGTCATCCGCTACACGACTATGGTGCCAGCTTCACGCGCTCGAGTGTCGTCAGACGCTCGAGCGTATGCTTTCTTATGGCGCTCGTGTCCGTGTCCGGCGGCAGGATCACCCAGTGGGCCATGGATCGCAGGTTCGCGTCAATCAATGGCGCGACTTCCGCGATCTCTGCGGCCGTAAGTGGCTCGGTAGGGCTCTCGATGGCCCGAGCGTTGACGTCTCGGATTGTCGCGATCTCGATCCCGGGCGTGTCGCGCACTGCGACGGCGGCGCGCCGCAGGTTGCCGAGCGCCGTTGCGAGATCGGCCTGGGACTTCCGACGAGGACGGATGCAGGCGTCGGTTGGCGGGTTCCGACCGTGAATGTAGTTAGGACCGTCCCAGAACTCCTCGTGCAGAATGCGGCTGGGATGTCCGAGGAACACCTCACGCCAGGCGCAGCCGGACGCCGCATCCGCTGTGAGCGCCGCCAGCACACGCTCCAGGTTGGCCGCCGATTGCTCGTTGTCGTGATACTGGCCGTCACCGACGTGATGACCGACGGGGTAGCAGAGCGCCCCGCAGAACCGGTGGACATCACCACAGGGGACCATCGTGTGGGCATAGACGATGGAGGGGCATCCCAGGCCAACCACAGCCTCATTGATCTGTGGAGCCCATGTGTTGCCCGGACCTCCCCAGCAGGACGGCGGAACGCCGAACGCCTCGCGCAACGCCCGAATCGCTGGCTCCTCTCTGCTCGACGCCGCGGCCACGCCTGAAGCCCAATCCGACTCGCCGATGTATTCGATGATCGTCGGATGGACGCTGTGGTAGTCGGTGTGGGAGCCGATGTCATGGGCTGCCAGCGCCTCGATGACATCGTGTCGGCCTCTGGCGGCCCATTGGCGCACACGCTCGCCGACAATGCAGAAAGTGGCCTGGATACCCTCATCCGTCAAGAGCCTGGCAACGTCACGGGTGATGTCGTCAGCCTCAGGGGTGACAATGTCCTCTACATCGAGAAGTAATGAGACCAGCATGTGGGGCCTATCCTCAGGGGAGGAGTTCGTCGGGCCTGAACCATAGCGCAAGTTCGGTTGCCGCGTTGTCAGCCGAATCGGAGCCGTGGACGAGGTTCCGCTGGACATCCGTCGTATAGTCACCTCGGATCGTTCCCGGCAACGCCTCAGACGGCCTGAGTGCGCCCATCATCGTTCGGACGAGACGGACGGCATCTTCAGCCTCCAACGCGATCGCTACGACCGGGCCGCCTGTGATGAAGTTCACGAGTTCCCCGTAGAAGGGCTTGCCGGCATGAACGGCATAGTGACGCTCGGCCAACGCCCGGTCCGGGTGAACGAGCTTCATTCCCACGAGACGCAAGCCGCGGCGCTCGAACCGACTCAGTATTTCCCCGACGAGGCGGCGCTCAACACCGTCGGGCTTCACGAGGACAAGCGTTCTTTCCACAAGGCAACTCCTGGGCATGGTATGGGTTCGGCGATTATACCTTCGACGCACGACGCCCGAACCGCCGGGTACCGGACAGTCTCATTTTTCACAAGTTTGCTCGTCTGCAAGGAACCTGCGGAGAAGGTGATCAGTAAAATCACTTAGTCATGCTATATTTTTCTGCCTGCAATGATCTCTTCGCAATCACCTGATATGTTCACTGGCGTAAGCCGCGTCCGCGTACCGAGGCTGGCCTGGTCTGTCGTCGGTTACACCGTTGCCGTTATCCTGTGGGGCAGCGTCGTCAGGGCGACCGGCTCCGGAGCGGGTTGTGGAGGCCATTGGCCGACGTGCGATGGTGAAGTGCTCTTGATGCCGCGCAGCTCGGCCATGTGGTTCGAGTTGGCGCATCGTTCGTCATCCGGGCTGCTCATCCTGCTGGTTGCCGGTCTGCTTATTGCGGTGCTCCGAGCGTTGCCTGCGGGTCATGCCGCACGGAAATCCGCGACTGCCGCAGCAACGGTCCTGGTGGTGGAGGCTCTGCTCGGCGCCGGCCTGGTCTTGTTCGGTCTGGTTGCGGACAACGACAGTGCAGCGCGTGCGGTGGTGGTGGCCGTTCACCTGACGAACACGCTGATCCTGCTGGCGCTCCTGACGATGACCGCTTGGTTTGCGTCGAGGCCGGCAGTGCAGGTTGAGGGGGCTGGGATTCTTGGCGTTGGCCTTGCGTTTGGTGTGCTCATCGTCGCCATTGTTTCGGCCACCGGTGCGGTGACGGCGTTGGGTGACACGCTGTTTCCTGCAGCCTCTCTTCGCGATGGCATACGCCAGGATCTGAGCCCGTCAGCACACTTGCTCGTTAAGATGCGAACATTTCATCCGGTGCTCGCGGTTGCCGTGGGAGGCTACATCGTCATGCTGGCTGGAGCTATTGGACGCGCTCGACCGCGCGCCGCTCGTTCAGCCGCGTATGTGACGGTCGGCGTCATCGGTCAGATCGCGGTCGGCTTCGTAAACTTCGTCCTGATGGCTCCTATCCTCATGCAGGTCATTCATCTGCTCGCAGCGGATCTGCTCTGGATTGCGTTGATCGTCATGTCTGTTGACACCTGGTATCGGCCCGCCGGCAGCGTCGGAGTGCCTGCGGACACACACGGCTTACCCGCGCCGGGGGCTCAATGTGCGTCGCTCTCAGCCGCCGGCCGCACTCAGCCGGCTGCGAGTGCAGTGAGGAAAAGGTGATGAGTGAACTGGAGTATGCTCCCCTGCGGCGCAGCAGCATCGTGCCGGCATCGGGCTCGACGACAACGCCGGCCGTTCTTGCCCCAGCTCCGTATTCCCGCTGCGAGATCGGCTATGGTGGTGCCACCTGGCGCGAATACGTCGCACTGACGAAGCCCCGCATCATCAGCCTGCTTCTGCTCACAACCGTCGCGGCGATGTTTGTGGCCGCTCATGGATGGCCGGGCACTGACTTGTTGGCGGCGACCATCATCGGCGGGTACCTCGCAGCCGGCGGAGCCAACACGATCAACATGTTGATGGATCGCGACATTGACGCGCGCATGGTACGTACGGCCCAGCGGCCACTTGTTACGCAGGTGATCAGTGTCCGGAAGGCAGTTCTATTCGCCTTCGGTCAGGCCGTCGCGGCCTTTGGCATGCTCTGGGCGTTCGCCAACCTGCTCACAGCGTGCCTCGCGATGGTCGGTCTGCTTTACTACGTCGGCATCTATACGGCCTGGCTGAAACGGCGCAGTCCGCAGAACATCGTGATCGGCGGTGCGGCAGGTGCTGTCCCGCCCCTCGTAGGGTGGGCAGCCGTGCGCGGCGATCTCGAGCCGATGGCGTGGGTCATGTTCGCGGTCGTGTTCCTGTGGACGCCGGTGCACTTCTGGTCCCTTGCCATGTTGATCAAGGACGATTACGCACGCGTGGGCGTCCCGATGCTTCCTGTTGTCAACGGAGACCGAAGTACAGCGATGCAGATCGTCTTCTATGCAGTCTTGACGATTGCGGCCACGCTGATCCCGCTGGCGTTGTCAGAGGCCTCAGCTCTCTATGGTGCGGCGGCGTTGGCCCTGGACGTCGTTCTGGTTGCGCGAACGGCTCGTGTGGTTCGCATCTGCGACCGTGCAGCCGCGCGTTCGTTGTTCAAATACTCGCTGGCGTTTCTGGCGCTTCTGTTCCTTGCGCTTGCGATTGACCGGTCGGCAATCGCTTCCGACGGACGCAGTCCCGATGTCGAGGTTCAGACGTCAGCGACGACCTCTGAGGATAGATGAGTATGCCGCAGCTCTTCCCGCCGGCAGCCAACACCATCGCCAGGGTCAGTCTGGTCGCAGGGATACTGCTTCCTGCCGTGGCGCTTGTGGCTGGATCTGCCATTACGCGTGCCCCTTACAATACGAAGGTGAACAATCCGATAGATCAGCCGGTGCCTTTCAGCCATGAGCATCATGTCAACGAGCTGGGGCTGGATTGCCGCTATTGCCACACTTCGGTCGAGCAGGGCCCCAAGGCAGGGCTTCCTCCCACCCACACCTGTATGGGCTGTCACTCTCAGATATGGACCAACAGCCCTCTCCTGGAGCCCATAAGGCGAAGCTATGAGACAGGCGAGCCCATTCGATGGAACCTGGTCAACAGCGTGCCCGACTTCGTGTACTTTGACCACAGCATCCATGTGAACAAGGGTATCGGATGTACGGAGTGCCACGGCCCCGTCCACGAGATGCAGATCACGTACAAGGCTAAGCCCTTCCATATGGCCTGGTGCCTGCAGTGCCACCGCAAGCCCGAGGAGTTCATCCGGCCCAGGGATCAGGTCATGAATCGTCATTACGTGCATCCGCAAGACCACATTGACGTTGGGCGCAAGCTCGTGGACCAATACGCGGTCAAGGTTGACCAGCTTACGGACTGCTCGATATGTCATCGCTGATATCCACCGATACCGGGGTGGCCGATAAAGCCGCCATTCTTGAAGGGGCCGATACACAGGGGCTCTGGCGCAGTCTTGACGAGCTCGCCGACACTCCCGAAGCACGCGCTTGGCTCGACGATGAGTTTCCGGAGCGCCGATCGCTGTTGGAAGTGGATCGCCGCAAGTTCATGCAGCTAATGGGCGCCTCGATGGCTCTGGCGGGTCTGGCGGGCTGTCGTTTCCTCCCTCAACGGCGCGCCGTGCCTTATGTTGAGACGGTTGAGGACCTTGTTCCCGGTAAGCCCCGCTACTATGCAACCTCGGTCGTATTGGCCGGTGTGGGAACAGGAGTGCTGGCCCGGAGCAATGACGGCAGGCCCACCAAGCTTGAGGGCAATCCGATTCATCCTGCTTCGCTCGGTGCCACGGACGCAATAACCCAGGCGTCCTTGCTGGACCTGTACGATCCTGAGCGTTTCAGAACGGCGACCAAGAGGGGACAGATTCAGACGTGGGACACCTTTCTGGCCGAGGCGCGCGCAACGCTGGAGACGCTCAAAGCAAATGCCGGCCAGGGGATTTGGTTCGTCACGGGGGCGATGACATCGCCGACGTTCGCGGCAGTCATGCGACGCTTCCTGGCGTCCTACCCTGAGGCGAGATGGATTCAGTGGGAACCGGTTCATCGCGACAATGTGAGACTTGGCATGCTCCGTGCCTTTGGTCAGGCGGTTCAGCCGATCTACCATTTCGATCAGGCCGATGTTGTGGTAACGCTCGATGCCGATCCGATTGACCAACTGCCGGGGCACGTTCGCTATGCCCGTGACCTGATGGGGCGGCGGCGCGTCAAGGGCGACAATCCGACGATAAGTCGTCTTTACGCTGCTGAGAGCGTGCCGACCAACATGGGGGCCACGGCCGATCATCGTTTGCCCGTGCGACCGGGCGACATTGCTGCCCTGGCTCGTGAGCTGGTCAGCCGTCTGGTTCCAGGTTCTCGTGCCTCGGGTGCGCAACACGCCGATGCGGTTCGGCGCTGGTTGGATGCCGTCGCGTCCGATCTGTCGAAGGGCAGAGGCCGATCGGTGATCCTCGCCGGGGACCACCAGACCCCGGAGGTGCACGCACTGGCGGCCGCCCTCAACGAGCGACTGGACAATGCAGGGCGGACCGTTTCGTACATCGAGCCGATCTATGCCGGGTGGCAGGATCCGGTGGCGCAGCTTGCGGAGCTGACCGATGAGATGGGCAGGGGCAATGTCGAGGCGCTCTTCCTGCTCGGTGTCAACCCGGCGTACGACGCGCCTGCGGACGTGCCATTCGCCGATGCACTCGGCAAGGTGCCCTTCACGGCATACGCGGGCCTCCGGCCGAACGAGACCTCAGCGCGCTGTCTGTGGGCTGTGCCCGAGGCGCATTCGCTCGAAGCCTGGGGTGACTGCAGAGCGTACGATGGTACCGCTTCGGTGATCCAGCCGTTGATCGTGCCCCTGTATGACGCAAAAAGCCACATCGAGATCGTTGGGGCGCTATCGGGCCGACCCGTGACCGGGTACGAGGCCGTCCGTGCACAGTGGCGTACCATGCTTGGCGCCAAGGACTTTGACAGACACTGGCGACGGACCATCCATGACGGTGTCGCGGAGCGCACTGCCTTCAAGCCTCTCGTACTGCGCTGCCGGCCCGATGCGCTGACCACGAACGAATCCGGGCAGACCTCACAGACCTTGCCCGAACCTCAGAACGGTCAGGTGGATATCGTGTTCGCGCCGGATCCGACCGTGTGGGACGGGCGTTTTGCGTCCAACGGCTGGCTGCAGGAGCTGCCCAAGCCCATCACTCGCCTGACATGGGACAACGCTGCCCTGATCGCGCCCACAACCGCACGCGATCTGGGGCTGACCGATGGCGACATAGCCGAGCTTCGCATGGACCAACGCTCCATCACCGCTCCGGTCAAGGTTCAGCCTGGCCATCCTCGAGGCAGCGTGACCCTCTTCCTTGGAGGCGGCAGGCAGTTCGGCGGTGCGTTGGGGACGGGTGTCGGAGCATCTGTGTTCCCTCTGCGTACCCGCGATGCCATGTGGTTCTCCGGAGGGCTCGAGCTGCGTCGCACAGGCAGGCAGCATACGTTCGCCCGAACCGAGCATCACCATGCCATAGCCGATGGACGACTGAACGGCATGCAGGGGCGCGACATTGTCCGAGCCATGCCTGTCGCTGGGCTCGCTGATCCAGGTCGGGCGGCTGGCGCTCATGATGCCGGCCGACGCGAGCAGCATGGGCATGGCGAACACCCAAGCCTGTACCAGACACGAGACCATGACTATGACGGCTACCGCTGGGGCATGGCCATTGATCTGAGCCTTTGCACCGGCTGCAACGCGTGTGTCGTTGCTTGCCAGGCCGAGAACAACATCCCGGTAGTCGGCAAGGACCAGGTCCAGCGTGGGCGCGAAATGCACTGGATTCGCATTGACAGATACTATGAAGGCGATCCGGATGCACCCGAGGTTCATCATCAACCGGTCCTCTGCATGCATTGTGAGAATGCGCCTTGCGAGCCGGTATGCCCGGTCGCTGCCACGGTTCACAGTCATGAAGGCCTCAATCAGATGGTCTACAACCGCTGTGTCGGCACCCGGTATTGCTCGAACAACTGCCCGTACAAGGTTCGACGGTTCAACTTCCTCAACTACGCCAATCACCATGACGTGCCCATCAGGCAACTTTTGCAGAATCCGAACGTAACGGTGCGTGGCCGTGGCGTGATGGAGAAGTGCACATTCTGTGTGCAGCGGATCAACGCAGCTCGCATTGAGGCGAAAAAAGCCGGGCGTTTTGTAGCCGATGGCGAGATCGTGGCCGCATGTCAGGCTGCTTGCCCGCCAAGGGCGATCGTGTTCGGCGATCTCTCCGATCCGAACAGCGCTGTGTCGGCGGCAAAGCGTGATGCGCGCAACTACTCGCTGCTCGATGAGCTGAACACCAAGCCCAGGCTGACCTATCTCGCGAAGCTCACCAACAAGAATCCGGACTTGGAGAAGGGCGCATGAGCGAACTACACCCAGCCCAGGCCCACGGCGATGCTTACGGCGCCGATCCGGAACTGGTCATCGGATCGCACAGTTATGCAGCCGTAACCGAACGAATAGGCGGTGTCGTGCTGAACCAGCGCGCGCATCCGCTTGCCTGGTTCGCGGTTTTCGCGCTGGCGTTCATGCTCTTGAATGTGATGATGCTGACGATCACCTACCTGCTCTACCGCGGCGTGGGCATCTGGGGGATCAACCAGCCTGCGGGTTGGGGCTTCGACATCATCAACTTCGTCTGGTGGATCGGAATCGGGCACGCCGGCACTCTCATTTCGGCGATCCTGCTGCTCATGCGCCAGCAGTGGCGGACGTCCATCAACCGCTTTGCAGAGGCCATGACGCTGTTTGCCGTCGCCTGCGCAGGGCTGTATCCGCTGCTGCACACGGGCCGGCCGTGGGTTGCGTACTGGCTGTTTCCCTACCCGAATGTGATGGGCATGTGGCCGCAGTTCCGCAGCCCACTCATCTGGGACGTGTTCGCGGTGTCCACCTACATGACTGTGTCGGCGCTCTTCTGGTTCGTGGGACTGGTTCCGGATCTTGCGGCCCTGAGGGATCGGGCCCGGAACAAGGCAGCACGGCTCCTGTTCGGCATCGGCGCATTGGGGTGGCGGGGTTCGGCGAGACACTGGTCCCGGTATGAAGCCGCCTATCTCATGCTGGCGGGGCTGTCCACTCCGCTGGTCCTGTCGGTTCACTCGATCGTCAGCTTCGACTTCGCGGTATCGGTCATACCTGGGTGGCACACGACGGTGTTTCCGCCGTACTTCGTCGCGGGCGCCATCTATGCCGGTTTTGCGATGGTCCTGACGCTGGCCATACCGATCCGTGCATGGTACGGCTTGAAGGACTTCATCACCGATAAGCACCTGGACTGGATGGCCAAGATCATGCTGGCCACTGGCCTTATCGTCGTCTATGGATACGTGATGGAGATGTTTTACGGTTGGTATTCGGGGAACCAGTACGAGGGCTTTCTCATTAGGAACCGGATGACCGGTCCGTATGCTCCGCTCTTCTGGTCACTTCTCATCTGCAACGGGGTTGTGCCGCAGGTCCTCTGGTCGAAGCGCTGGCGTTCAAGCACGATCGTCCTCTTCTGCGTCTCGCTGGTGGTCAGTGTCGGCATGTGGCTCGAACGGTTCATCATCATTCCCGTCAGTCTGCATCGCGACTTCCTGCCGTCGTCGTGGGGCATGTACGTGCCGAGCGTATGGGACTGGGGCATGTTCATCGGCACGCTGGGTCTGTTCTTCTTCCTGATGTTCCTCTTCATTCGCTTCCTGCCCATGATCTCGATCTTCGAGATGCGGGATCTTGTCTATCGGCTTCGGGGACGCCGCGCCGACGGCGTACGTGACGGCGCAACGAAAGGCGAGCCGGCATGAATGAGCACAATGAGTATGGCCTGATGGCGCGTTACGAGTCGCCCGATGAGCTGGTCGCCGCGGCACGGCAGGCGCGGGCGCGAGGCTATAGCCGTCTCGATGCCTACACGCCGTTCCCTGTTCATGGGCTTTCCGATGCGCTTGGAGCGGAGGATTTCAGGCTGCCGTGGCTTGTCTTTCTATGCGGCCTTGGTGGAGCTGTTGCCGGCTACGGGCTGCAGTACTTCGTGTCAGTCATAGAGTATCCCCTGAATGTGGGCGGGAGGCCTTTGCACAGTTGGCCATCGTTCATTCCCGTTACGTTCGAGACTACCGTACTGCTCGCCGCGTTTGGTGCCGTCTTCGGCATGTTTGCATTGAATGGACTGCCCCGCCCACATCATCCGGTTTTCGCGGCGCCCGGCTTCGATCGGGCCAGCTCGGACGCATTCTTCCTGTGCATCGAAGCTTCCGATCCGCGCTATGATCGCGGCGAGGTCGAAGCCATGCTCCGATCGTCTGGTGCAGCAGACGTAACGGAGGTGACGTCATGAGGCGGCCATGCGGAGCCGGGGCAGGAGGCCGCGCCCTTGCCGCGCTCGGCGCCTTTGCAGCTCTGACGACTCTTGCGGGATGTCATGTGGACATGTGGCGACAGCCGAAGCTCATCGCTCAGCACGAGAGTGCATTCTTCAAGGATGGAAGCGCTTCGCGGCTGCCGGTTCGGAATACGATCGCACGCGGTCAGTTGCGGGACGACGAGGGCTTCTATACCGGTGCGGTAGGCGGGAATCTCCTTGAAGCGCCGCCCATCCCTGTGACCCGTGCGGCCATCGAGCGCGGACAGCAGCAATACAAGATCCACTGTGCGCCATGCCATGGGAGCGTCGGCTACGGGAATGGCATGATTGCCCAGCGCGGATTGGCGATGCGGAGGCAGCCGGCCAACTACCATACCGATCGGCTGCGCGCGATGCCGATCGGGCACTTCTACGACGTGATGACTCACGGTGCCGGGGTCATGTTCAGCGCGGCTGCCCGAGTGACCCCGCGAGACCGGTGGAATATCGCGATGTACATTCGAGTGCTGCAGCTAAGTCAGTATGCCGAACTGCGTGATGTTCCGGCGGACGAACGAGCGGCCCTCGGAATCGGCGAGCAGGACATCGGGCCCGAGAAGAATGATCGCAATCAGGAGAAACGTCCGTGACCGGCCTATTCGAGGGATATCTGTTCGCGTACGTTTTCTGGGTCTCGCTGTCGCTGGGGTGCCTCGGCTTGCTTTTGCTGCACCACGTGTTCCGCGCCAAGTGGGGCCGGGCAATCCTGCCGGTCCTCGAAGCCGGGGCAGGGGCGCTCTGGCCAATGGCCGTTCTGATGGTGCCGATCCTGCTGTGGGGCATGCCCGAGTTGTACGAATGGTCGCGGGGCGCGCACGGTGACCCTATCTATGAGCATCGCGCAGTCTACCTGAACATTCCATTCTTCGTGGGCCGCACGATTGCCTATTACGCGGTCTGGCTCGGTCTGGCGTCGTTCCTGATCCGATCGTCGCGCCGGGAACGGCAGACCGGCGATGACCGTTCGGCGCAGAGCAGGGCCAATATCAGCGCGCCGGGGCTGGTCGCATTCGTGCTCACGGTCACGTTCGCCATGACGGATTGGGTCATGTCCGTCGAGCATCAGTGGTTCTCCACAATCTACGGCGTCTGGTTCATCACCGGCCAGGGGCTCTCCGCCGTTGCGCTTGGAGCGCTCTGGCGGCGACGAGCGCCGCAGCTCCCGAATGCCGGCGCAGGTGAGGATCAACATGGAGGCGCTGACTATCCGGTGAGCCGTGATCTGGGAAACCTGCTCCTCGCCTTCACGTTGACATGGGCATATATCAGCCTGTCCCAGTTCTTGATCATCTGGTCGGCCAATCTGCCCGAGGAGACGACGTTCTACTTGAGGCGCACGGGTGGGGGATGGCAGAACCTGGCGGTCGCCCTGATTGTCGGGCAGTTTGCCGTTCCGTTTCTCGCCCTGCTTTCAGGGAAGACCAAACGAAGCCCACGTCTGCTGGCATCGGTGGCCGCACTCGCGCTGGCGATGCGGGTCATTGATGTCTACTGGATAGTGGCGCCTTCGGTGCGAGAGGGAAGCGCCATCCCGACGGCATTCGACATCGGCGCTCTCGTGGGTATTGGCGTCGTCTGGATCGCTGCATTTGCGGTGGGTTTGCGCAGTGCGCAGACGACGAGCCGCATTGCCCGGCTGCCAGAGGAGGCCATCTCCCATGCATAAGCGGGATGCCTCGGAGCCGACCGTGTTGGAAGAGGCGCGGCGGGCCGGCCATGAACCGACCGATGTCTCCGCCGGATCCATGGTGCGTTGGGGCATTGGGCTGCTCGTGCTGATGTTCGGTTCGATGCTCGCGATGCTGGTTCTGTATATCGCGTTCGGCGCCCCTTTCCGAGCAAAGCCGGCCGTGACTCAGGAGAATCGCCTCGAGCCCTGGCCGAGACTGCAGTCAAACCCACTGAAGGACATTGCCGAGTTCGAACGGGAGCAGACTGAACTGGAGACGGGCTACGCGTGGGTGGATCCCACCCAGGGCCGCGTCAGAATCCCCCTGGATCGGGCAATGGACATCGTGGCGACGAGGGGTCTGCCGAAATGGCCGGCACCGAAGACGCCGAAAGGGGATGTGCAATGAGATTGGCGCGGTGGTGCGCCTGCCTGTTCCTGACCGTTGCGGTCGCCGCGGTTGCGAATGCACAGGGGCCAAAGTACGATCTGAAGAAGGACGTAATACTCGAACAGCGCTTGAGCGAGAGCATCCCGCTGGGGCTGCGGTTCATGGACGAGGGCGGGCGTGACGTCGAGCTCCAGCGCTACTTCGATGGGAAACCGGTTGCCCTGATGATGCCGTTCTACCAGTGCGCCGGGATATGCACGGCCGAACTGAACGGGCTCGTCAAGGCGCTCAAGCAGATGAAGCTGAAGCCAGGCCCGGACTTCCGCATTGTGCTGGTCAGCATCAATCCCACCGAAAAGCCCCAGCTCGCTGCTATGAAGAAGCAAGCATACCTCGCTCAGCTTGGCAGTCCTGAGGCGGGCGATGCGTGGCACTTCCTGACGGGCAAGCAGGAAGCGATCAAGGCGCTGGCGGATGCGGTCGGTTACCACTACGTTTACGACGCCGAGACGGATCAGTACATCCATCCGCCGGGCCTGATCATTCTGACGCCGAAGGGGAAAATATCGCGCGTCTTTGGGAGCGTAGAGTACAACCCTCGTGACCTTCGCCTTGCCATGATCGAGGCCTCCGACGGCAAAATCGGCACCCGTACCGAGCAGGTTCTGCTTGCCTGCTATCAGTTCGATCCTGCCAAGGGGCGCTACGGGGTCGCGGTTGCGCGCGTCCTGCAGATCGCGGGAGCGGCAACCCTGGCCGTGCTCTGCGGCTATATCGGCGTGAGTCTGATCCGCGAGCGCATGCGCGCATCGCGTGCTGGAACAACGCAAACAGGCACGGAGGCCGAGGCATAGCCTGATGGACATTCCGCTTCTGCCTGAGCAGGCTTCATCGTTCGCCGTAGAGGTGGATGCGATCTACTTCGTGCTGTGGGCGCTCACCATTTTCTTCTCGTTCCTCGTGATGGCCACGTTGTTCATCCTTGCCTACCGGTACCGTCGCGGAGCACGAGTTGACCGCACGCGTCCCGTGCACTCGGACGTGCGCATCGAGCTGATCTGGAGCATCGTGCCGCTGCTGATCGGTCTTGTCGTGTTCGTCTGGTCCGCGCATCTATATGCACGAACGCGCATCCCGCCCGACGACGCCATGCAGGTCTACGTGATCGGCAAGCGGTGGATGTGGCAGATGCAGCATATGAACGGCGTGCGCGAGAACGCTGAGCTGCACCTTCCCGTCAACCGCAACGTCAAGCTCACCATGATCTCGCAGGACGTGATCCACTCGTTCTATGTGCCGGCCTTCCGCGTGAAGCATGACGTCGTTCCGGGCACGTACACGGTGTTGTGGTTCAAGCCCACTCGCGTCGGTCGGTACAGGCTGTACTGCTCGCAGTATTGCGGGACCCAGCACTCCCAGATGGACGGATGGGTGACCGTGATGGAACCCGACGCATTCGAACGATGGCTTGCTTCGGGCGGCGAGAAGGGCTCTGAGAAGACCGTCGGTCTGGCTGAAGCCGGCAAGCAGGTCTTCGACCGTATGGCCTGCGGCTCGTGTCATGGCAGCTCTTCGAAGTTGGGTCCCATCCCGGCGCCTCAGCGCGGCAACTCGCTCAATGGCGTGTTCGGCTCGACGGTGAAGCTGAAAGGCGGTCGGCGGGTTAAGGCAGACGAAGAGTATCTGAGGGAGTCGATACTGAGACCAAACGAGAAGATCGTTGACGGCTATTGGGCCATCATGCCGTCGTACGAAGGCCAGTTGACGGAAGAGCAGGTCCTTCAGTTGATCGCTTACATGAAGACGCTAGGCAAGGCTGAGCCTGCGGGAGGCGCGGAATGACTCATGTTGCGGGCACGGCAGAGGCTCGAAGCTATCTGTCGGCGGGTCACACACTCCGGTCGTGGCTCTTTACGCTTGACCATAAGCGCATTGCGATTCTGTATCTGATCAGTATTTCAGCGTTCTTCGTCGTAGGCGGGCTGGCGGCCGGAGCCGTTCGTGTCGAGCTGATCAGGCCTCGCGGCACGTTCATGTCGAGTGAGATGTACAACCGAATGTTCACGTTGCACGGGGTGGTGATGATCTTCTTCTTCCTCATCCCTGCGATCCCGGCCATCCTGGGCAACTTCCTCGTTCCACTGATGGTCGGCGCGCGCGATTTGGCGTTCCCGAGGCTGAACTTACTGAGCTGGTACCTGTACACCGCGGGCGGGCTGATGGCCCTGACGGCGGCGGTGACCGGCGGCGTGGACACCGGCTGGACCTTCTATACGCCTTACAGCACTTTCTACAGCAACTCGCAGGTGACCATGACGATCGCAGGGGCTTTCATCGCGGGCTTTTCCTCGATCGCAACGGGCATCAACTTCATCGTGACCGTCCATAAAATGCGAGCGCCGGGGCAGACCTGGTTTCGGCTGCCGCTGTTCATCTGGGCGCACTACGCCACGAGCATCATCATCGTGCTGGGGACGCCGGTTGTGGCGATAACCTTGCTGCTGGTTGCGGCCGAGCGGGTCTTCCACATAGGCGTGTTCGATCCTCGCTTCGGTGGCGACCCGGTGCTGTTCCAGCACCTGTTCTGGTTCTATTCGCATCCGGCTGTCTACATCATGATCCTTCCCGCTATGGGGGTCATCAGCGAAGTGATCGCATGCTTCGCCCGAAAGCGGGTGTTCGGCTATCACTTCGTTGCCGGGTCGAGCATTGCCATTGCCGTGCTGGGCTTCCTTGTGTGGGGCCACCACATGTTCGTGAGCGGCCAGTCCATGTATGCGGGCATGGTCTTCTCGTTCTTGAGCTTCCTGGTCGCGATTCCCTCAGCAGTCAAAGTGTTCAACTGGACTGCCACGATTTATAAGGGTTCGGTGTCGTTCGATGCGCCCATGCTGTTCGCGTTCTGCTTCATCGGGCTGTTTCTGATAGGCGGCTTGACGGGCTTGTTTCTGGCCTCGCTGGCGACGGACGTGCACCTGACGCACACCTACTTCGTCGTTGCGCACTTCCACTATGTGATGGTCGGCGGAGCAATATCGGCCTACTTTGCCGGCTTGCACTTCTGGTGGCCGAAGATGACGGGGCGCATGTATCCGGAGACGATCGCTCGAGTCACTGCGGTGATCCTCTTTATGGGCTTCCACCTGACGTTCATCCCGCAGTTCCTGATGGGGTTTGCGGGCATGCCGCGGCGTTACCACTACTATCCGCCCGAGTTTCAGATGCTGCACGTGCTCTCTACGGCCGGCTCGATCGTGATGGCGGTTGCTTACCTGCTGCCGGTGATCTACCTTCTGTGGTCGCTGAAGTACGGACGGGTGGCCTCGGCGAACCCGTGGAACGCCACTGGCCTGGAGTGGCAGATAGCCTCGCCGCCCCCTACCCACAACTTCGCGGAGACGCCGGTCGTCACGGGAGAGCCGTATGACTATGACGATCTGTGTCTGGCGGAGAATGCAGCCGCCGACGTTTCTCGGGGCCCATCAAGCACAGGAGCGACCGCGTGACGGCATCGAGCCACTCGACAGAGTTATCCCATCAGTTCGAGAACGTCGAACAGCAGCAGGAGGCCTACGTCGTGGGCATGTGGGTGTTCCTCGTGACGGAGATCATGTTCTTCGGAGTGATCTTCTTGACCTACACGGTCTACCGCGTGCTGAACCACTCGGCGTTCTACGAGGCGCACAACAAGCTCGACATCGGCCTGGGCACCCTGAACACGTTCGTGTTGCTGACCAGCAGCCTGACCATGGCGCTGGCAGTGCACTGGGCACAGGTCCGCAACCGGAAGGCGCAGATAGCGGCGCTTGTCACAACCATCGCGCTGGCCTGCGTGTTTCTCGCCGTGAAGGCGGTGGAGTACTCGCATAAGTTCGCCCATCATCTGTTTCCCGGCGCCGGATTCGTGTATCCCGACCCATCCATCGCGGACCAGGCGCGCCTTTTCTTCAGCCTGTACTTCGGGGCAACGGGCCTGCATGCACTGCACGTGGCGATCGGTGTCCTCGTGCTTGGCGCGATGCTGGTTCGCGCCGTGCTGGACCGCGAAGCGAAGGCCGACTACATCCCTGTCGAGATGACCGGGCTCTACTGGCACTTCGTTGACATTGTCTGGATCTTTCTCTTCCCGCTACTCTATCTCATACCGCGATGAGCGCAATGACCAAGGAACACATATCCCACGTCCTGCCGATCTCGATCTACCTTCGTTCGTTTGTCGCACTGATGGCGTTGCTGGCGCTGACGCTTGTTGCGGCACGGCTGCCGTTGGGGACCGGAGCCAACGCCGCCGTGGCCTTCACCATAGCGCTCGCGAAGGCGCTGGTTGTGGTCCTGTACTTCATGCACGTCCGATATGGTACGCGCCTCGTGTGGCTCTGGGCGGCAGCCGGCTTCTTCTGGCTGATCATTATGTTCGCCATCACGCTTAGCGACTACGTCTTTCGAACAGCGTTGCACGTTGGGGGCTGGTAAGCCCAGCGCCTTGCAGCTTCTTGACATCATGCTCGCGGCTGTCCATAATGGGCTATCTCGGGCGGGTTGCCGGTATTGGGACCCAAGCGGACCGGGTAAAACCGCCTGCCTATAGGAGCACAGTGTGGGTCATAGGGTCGGGGCGTTGCCTCCGCTTGAGGTGCTTCAGATCATGGAGGCGTCCCGCCAGGGCGATCGCCGAGAGGGTATCCTGCTCCGGCAGGGTAAGGGCTGGTTCTCCGTTGGCGGTATGGGGCAGGAGGCAATCGCTGCTGTGGCCTATGCCCTGAGGCCCGATGATCTTCTGTTCTCCTACTACCGTGACCGCGCCCTGTGCCTCGCGCGCGGGTTCACGACGTACGATCTGGCGCTTGAGTTCTTCGCCAAGCGGGACTCCTCCAGCGGCGGACGGCAGATGCCGGGCCACCACGGGTCGAAGCGGTTGGGCATTTTCTCGATCGCCACTCCGACAGCCTCTCAGTGCCTCCCAGCCACTGGAGCAGCATGGGCCCTCGGCATGGAAGGCCAAGGCCGGGTTGTCGTGTGCTGTGTCGGAGAAGCGGCTGTGCGGCAGGGCGAGTACTACGAAGCCGTTGCTCTGGCCAGACAGGAACAACTGCCCGTCGTGTTTGTCGTTGAAGACAACGGATATGGGATCAGCACGCCCACCGCCGGCATGAACCCCTATCGGCTTGGGGTGCTCGACAGCGAGATACTCGTCCAGATCAACGCTCGGGACCCGTTCGTCGTTTACGAAGCCGCCTCCGCCGCCATAGAACGAGCGCGGAGCGGCGGCGGCCCGACCGTGCTCTGGTGTGAGATGGACCGACTCTGCTCACACACGTCGTCTGACGACCAGCGCGTCTACCGATCCGAGTCCGAGCTGGCTGCGATGGAGGAGCGGGACCCCATCAGGCGCTTCGCCGACAGGCTCATCGGTGACGGTATGTTGACGGCAGATGACTGGAAGACCCAGTGTGAGGCAATCGCCAAGGATGTTGAGGACGCCTACGCAACTGCGCTGTCGGCACCTGATCCCGAGCCCGCGACCGTAGCGAACGGGGCTCTTGGCGACGATTGGGCAATCCCTCCGATGCCCGAGGACCTGGTGTCCGAGTTGACCGGCGCTGACGCCATCACAATGGTCACGGCACTGAATATGACGCTGGCGTTCGCCATGCGTCACGATGCGCGGGTTGTCTTGTTCGGGGAGGACATAGAGGATCCCAAGGGAGGTGTGTTCGGGTTCACGAAAGGCTTGAGCACGGCTTACCCGCAGCGCGTGCGGAACTCGCCCTTGGCCGAAGCTACGATCATTGGCGTGGGCGTTGGCATGGCTGCAGCCGGCTTGCGGCCGGTGTTCGAGCTGCAGTTCATTGATTTCGTCGGGCCGGGGTTCAATCAACTCGTCAATCAGGCGAGTACCTTGAGATGGCGCACTTCGGGCGATGAAATCTGCCCCCTGGTGCTGATTGCGCCTTGTGGCGCGTATCTTCCGGGAGGAGGTATCTGGCACAGCCAGACCAACGAGGGGCTATGGGCGCATGTCCCGGGACTGGCGATCTGCGTTCCCACTACGCCGGGCGATGCAGCGACGATGCTCTGGGCGGCCATCCATATGGACGATCCTGTGCTGGTTCTCGTCCCGAAACATGTGTTTCGCCGCCGGTCGAGCGTGGCATCCCTTCCCGACCTTCAGCCTGGCCGTTGCGCTGTGCGTCGTTCCGGTACCGACGTGACGCTGGTGACCTGGGGCAGCACTGTCATTCTGGCTGACGAGGCCGCCCGAACGGCGGCAGAAGAGGGCATTTCGGTTGAGGTCATTGACCTGCGGTGGATCGCCCCATGCGACTGGGAAGGGATCGCAGAGTCGGTGGCGCGGACCGGTCGTCTGGTAGTGCTCCACGAAGACAGCAGGACGGGAGGCGTTGGCGATACAGTGGTTGCCGAGATGACATCACGACCTGAGCGCTGGAACACGTTCCTTGCGCCGCCGCAGATCGTCGCCCGCACCGACACGCAGGTGCCGTTCTGTCCGATCCTCGAGTATGCAGCTCTTCCCGATCTGCCGCGAGTGATGGATGCTCTGCGAACGGTGATGGAGTAGGGCACGGGATGACGCTCTTGAAAGAGACGGACCGACACCCGTGAGCATCCTCGATGTGACGATACCGCAGATGGGCGAAGGCCTTCAGGATGCGCGGCTCATCCGGTTCCTGAAGCAGCCCGGCGATTCCATAGCGCGCGACGAGCCGATCTTCGAGATGGAGACGGACAAGGCGACGATGCAGATCGAAGCTCCGGTCTCCGGCGTCTTGCTGGAGTGGCTTGTCGAAGAGAACGCGATCGTGCCCATCGGCGAGGTTGTGGGGCGCATCGAATCGAGCGATGTTGTCCAACCGCATGAGGAAGCAACGCCGGCCGGACCTATCACGGCTCCGTCGCCCGGGGCGGGCAGACCTGAGCCGGCACGCAGGCCGCGCAATGTGGTCATTCCGCCACGGACACGAGCCTATGCGCGCGAATGCGGCCTGACTGACGATGACCTGCTCGGTGTGGTATCCGCTTCCGGTGGCAAGATACTGCCTGCCGACATTGATGCATGGCTGGCCTTGAGGCAGAGCGAAGCAGCGCAGTCTGCGGGTGACGCATATGAAGATGTGTTGATGTCCCCTTCGCAGAGGACGCTCGTCTACAGGCTTCAGCAGCGATCCGGAGAAGTGATACCGGCGAGCGAAGAGGCCGAGGTGGACTGGGCGCCTGTAGATCGCGTACGCCAGTGGTTGAAGACTCGCGCCCGGGAGACGCGGGGCGAGGCTCCGACGCCTTTCTTGCTGTTTGCGTGGTGCGTGGTTCAGGCGTCAAAGCGTCACGCTGTTCTCCGCTCGACATTCCAGGGGGGCGGCACCATCCGCCGACATCGTCATCTGCACCTCGGCATTGCGGTTGCGCGCGGCGATGACGAGCTCCTTACGGCCCGAGTCGAGGCCGCTGACGCTATGGGCTTCGAGGAGTTCGTGCAGGCAGCTTGGCAGGCGATCAAGCGAGCAAGAAATGGTGAGGATCAAGCCTCGGCCCTCATGCAGCTCACGCTGTCGAACCTGTCCGGATCGGGTGTCATCAGAGCAACACCCCTGGTCGCCGCGCCTGCCGTCGGCACGATCTTCCTGGGCGCAGTCCGCGAACGGCTTGAGCTGCGCAATGGAGTGGTTCAGGCACGCCGAGTTGCGACCGTGTCGCTGACGTTCGACCACCGAATGATGAACGGGGTCGGCGCAGCGCGTATTCTCGCCGACATTGCATCGGAAGTTGCTGTCCTCACGCCTGAGGGCTTGGTGGGCCAGTCGGGGATCGTGAAATGAGCGACGGGATCAGCGCGTCAGGCGCTGATCCCGTCGGCCGGTCGTGTGCGGCTCCGGAAGCCCTTACCGCAGCAGGCGGCGCGCCCGCTGGGCCACGCTGTCTGGCGTGAACCCGAACGCCTCTGCGAGCTTCTCGGCCGGTGCCGAAGCGCCGAACGTCGTCATGGCCACCACGTCTCCGTCGGATCCGACGTACTTGTGCCATCCGAGTGGTGATGCGGCCTCGATGGCCAGTTTCTTTGCGGACGTTGGGAGCACAGCGGCCTGATATGCGGCGTCCTGAGCATCAAATAACTCCCACGAGGGCATGCTGACCACACGGGTGGGTATGCCCTCGGATTCGAGTATCTCCCGTGCTTTGGCGGCCAGAGCCACCTCCGATCCTGTCGCGAGCAGGACCAGGCGCGGCTTCCCGCCCGAGGCTTCCATGAACGTGTAGGCTCCGCGCGCGACCCCTTCCGCCGATCCAACGACGGACCGATCAAATGTCGGAAGCTTCTGACGGCTGAGTACCAGTGCGACGGGGCCGTCCATTCGCCGGCATGCGAACTTCCATGCTTCGGCGACCTCGTTGGCATCGCATGGGCGCAGAACAACGACGTTGGGAGTGGCACGAAGCGACGCGAGCTGCTCGATTGGCTGGTGGGTTGGACCGTCCTCACCAAGGGCGATGGAGTCATGGGTGAACACATAGATGACCGGCAGCTTCATGAGTGCCGAAAGGCGCAAAGCGGGCTTCAGGTAGTCCGCGAAGTTGAAGAAGGTTGCCACGAAGGGGCGAACTCCGCCATGCAATGCCATTCCGTTGGCTGCAGCGGCCATGGCGTGCTCACGAACGCCCCAGTGTATGTTGCGGCCTGCGAAGCCCCATGGGCCGCCCACAGCTCCTTCTGTACTCCCTGGCGCGCCGCCCGGTGCGAAGTCCCCCATCCCGTTGAGTGCGGTGTTCGTAGACGGGTTGAGGTCGGCCGAGCCGCCGATGAGAGACGGGTAGTTCGGCGCGATGGCATTGAGAACCTTGCCGCTCGATGCGCGTGTAGCTGAGCTGTCGGCGGGCGTGAAGGTCGGCACATCGCGATCCCACCCGTCGGGAAGGCGCCCTGACAACGCATCATGCCACCGGCGTGCCAGATCGGGATTGGCAGCAGCCCACAAGTCGAAGCGCGCCTGCCAGGCTTGATGGGCGGCCTTTCCCTGCTTGCCGACCTCTGAATACGAGACTCGGACCTCATCGGGAACGTAGAAGTCGCGGTCATCCGGCATGCCCAGAGCGCGCTTGGTTGCGGCGACTTCCTCCTTGCCGAGCGGCGAGCCATGAGACGCCGAGGAGTTCGCCTTGTTGGGCGAGCCGTACCCAATGATCGTTCGAACTTGAATGAGCGTGGGCCGCGTCAGGTCAGCCTTCGCCTCGGCAAGGGCCGTGTCAATGGCGGCAAGATCATTGCCGTCTGCAACGGTGATCACATGCCAGCCATAGGACCTGAACCGGCTTGCCACGTCTTCCGTAAAGCACAGCTCCGTTGAACCCGCAAGGGAGATGGCATTGCTGTCGTAGAGGCATATGAGCTTGCCCAGACGCAGGTGGCCCGCCAGCGACGCGGCCTCGCACGATACGCCTTCCATCATGTCGCCGTCAGAGGCCAGAACGTACGTAAAATGGTCCACAATCTGATGATCGGCGGTGTTGTACGTCGCCGCAAGGTGCGCTTCGGCGATGGCCATGCCCACGGCTGTTGCGAAACCCTGACCGAGCGGGCCAGTCGTTGTCTCAACTCCAGGTGTGTCGCCGTACTCGGGGTGGCCCGGCGTACGGCTGTGCCACTGTCGGAAACTGGCAAGGTCGTCCAGGCTGAGGTCGTAGCCGGTAAGGTGGAGAAGGCTAAAGAGAAGCATTGAGCCATGCCCGGCCGACAGGACGAACCGATCGCGGTCGGGCCACGAAGGGTCCGCCGGATCATGCTTCATGTGGCGCGTCCAGAGGGCATAGGCCATTGGCGCCGCTCCGAGGGGCAGACCCGGATGGCCCGAGTTCGCTTTCTGGATGGCGTCAATCGAGAGGGTACGAATGGTGTTGATGCAGAGCTGGTCTAAATCCATGCTGTTCTCCGAGGAGCAGGGTTGCTGAAGCTGGCGCAGCCCGAAACGTGTTCGCGGTCAGTATACCTTCGCCTGCTTGCTGAGCAGGCGGAGCGTCCTCAACTTCGGCGCGTGAGTGAGTGGACCCGTGTCGGTGACTGAGCTGGTCTTCCGTGAGACTGTGCGGCGGCTCGTTCGCGGGGTGATCGCCTGCCTGGGCGGATTGACAGTTGAAGGGCTCGAACATCTGCCGCCGGTCGGAGGGGTCGTGATTGCGCCAAATCACGTCTCGCACCTCGATCCGCCGGTGGTTGGAGCAATCCTCAATCGTCCCGTATGGTTTCTGGCTACGGACGAGTTGTTCGACATTCCCCTCCTTGGCCTGTTCGCTCGTTGGCTGCGTGCCTACCCGATCCGCCAGGACTCGGCCGACAGAACGGCTCTTCGCAGGACGGAGGGCCTGCTTCGATCCGGTGAGGCCGTGGTCGCGTTTCCCGAGGGGCATGAGAGCCCTGATGGGCGCCTCCAGCCTTTGCAGCCAGGAGTGGTTTGGATTGCCTTGCGGGCGGGAGTGCCGATTGTGCCTGTGGGCATCTGCGGAACCGATCATATGCTTCCGCCCCGTGAGTGGCGTCTCCGCCATGCCGGCCGACCTGTGGTGGTGCGTATCGGTAGGCCGCTCAGTCCTGAAGAACTCGCGAATGGACTGACCGGACGATTGGGTGCTGAACGTGGATGCGAGGTGCTCACGGACAGCCTGCTGAGGCTAACCGGACAGGGCGATGCGAGGTGATGTGTTGCGTGCGGAAGGGGCGACTTCGGTCCGGTCGCGTGATTGGGGACGGCAAGGCGCACATTGCAGCCGAATGCTCAACCATGTAGGAGGATGCAGCGGGTAGAATGGCGAAGACTCAAGCAATACCTTCCAGGAGATGCCTCCATGGCATATGTCATCTGTGAGCCGTGCATCGGCGTAAAAGACAAGGCTTGTGTAGCAGTGTGCCCTGTTGACTGCATACACGAGGGTGTCGCCACCGACGATGACGGTACGTCGTATGATATGCTGTTCATCAACCCCGACGAGTGCATAGATTGCGGTCTGTGCGAGCCTGAATGTCCGGTGAACGCGATCTTTGCGGATACCGACGTTCCGGATAAGTGGAGCGCATTCCCGGCGATCAACGCCAAGTTCTATCAGTAGACGCCGTTGCGGATGTGATGCGACGGGCCGCCCGGAGCGCACCGGCGTGTTCGGGCGGCTTGTTCGCGCAAGTCCGTGGTATACCGTGAAAATCTACACGCGCAAGGGCGACTGCGGCCGAACGGGTCTGCGAGGCGGAGCCCGTGTAGAGAAGACGGATCTGCGCGTGGAAGCGTGTGGGGCGCTTGACGAGCTCAATGCGGCGCTCGGAGTTGTCGTGGCACAAACCGAGCTCGACGCTTTGGCAACGATTGTACGCGACCTTCAGGACATCGTATTCGCGCTTGGCGCCGAGATTGCCGCGGCGGGCGGCCAGCCGCCCGGTTCGTCCAGCCTTCCTGCCGACGTGGTTCAGCGCCTTGAAGCGACGATAGACGAGTATGACGCCGTTCTGCCTGAGCTGACCGCGTTTATCTTGCCGGGAGGGACGGCTGCCGCCGCCAACCTGCATGTTGCCCGTGCCGTGTGTCGGCGCGCCGAGCGCGCAATCGTGGCCGTAAACGCCCGGCATAGCTTGCCCGCTGACGTGCTCGCGTGCATCAACCGCATGTCCGATCTCCTCTTCGTTCTCGCTCGCTGGGCGAACCGTCAGGCCGATGTGGAGGACATAACCTGGCGCAAACCGGGCCGATAGAGATGTCCGACTGGCTCAACAAGCTCCAGGATGGCGTTCGCCGGGCTCAGCGGGCTGTGAAGATGACGCTCGAGCGGGAGCAGACCGCATTCGTCCTCGGCAAGGCTGCAGGGAACACCGTTCGGGATGGCGACGGGCGAACGATCGTGGCAGCAGGCGACGTGATACATGACGCGATCGTTGCCGATGCGGTGCGGTCTGGCCGCCTCCCGATGCTTGTTGCGTCCGTCGCGGCGGCAAACGTGCAGGATATCCAGGAGCGCGTCAACCGGGCCCGCGCGGCGACCGACGAGGGAACCGAACAGGCGTCGCTGGACACGGTCGAGGACTACGCGCGAGCAAGGGCTTGTGTGGGCAGGATTGCTGGTCTTGATGTGACAGATGTGCGCGGGACCGTCGTCGTGCCGGCCGGCGCACGGATCACCGAGGAACACGTACGTTCGGCAAGGTCGCTCGGTCTCCTCAACGCCTTGATGCACAGCGTGTCTGTACCTCACGACGCCGCGCCTGACGCCTCTGGGCCGGCAGCCGAGCGCGCCGCGGCTGAGGCGACCGAGGCGGATAAGGCTGTGCCGAATCAGCCCTCGCCGGAGCAACGGCCAAGGCTGCCGCTGATTCTGCCGGACGATCGGTCAACCCAGGAGTAGACCTGGCCTAGTGGCGCTGTGATGCCACTTCCTCGGCACGTGCCTTGATGGCACGCATCTGCGCGTCCAGATTGGCCGTCATCTTCTTCTTGATCAGCGCCTTGATCATGGGGCCGATCAGCGGGACGTTGTATTCGTACTCGAGGACCGAGTCGAACCGTGAGCCGCCGCCAACGTCGCGGAACTGCCACCACCCGGACATGCTGTCCATGTCACCGTGAACCAGGTGAAAGTCGTCGCGCATGGCGATCGGATCCCATACATCCTCCTGGACCCACTTAACGGTCATCTTGAACTCGCGGATGATGCCGACCCATTCGGTGAGGGTGCGGTTGCCGTCCGCGCTGCGCTCCAGGACCGTCAGGGACTGGAGGTCGTCCATGAAGGTTGGAAAGTCCTCGACCTTGCGTGCAACGTCGTAGACGGCCTGCGCTGGTGCGGCGACTTCGAGGCTGAGCTCGATTGTTGGCATACTCTCTCCTTCGCCCAATAAGAAGCCCTCCCCCTGAGTGGGGGAGGGCCAGATGGTTCAGCTTGTGGCGTCCGTTACGGCAGGATGTTCAGCGTGCCTTCGCCGTACCCGGCCTCGAGCCACGCATCGCCGTAGAACTCGCACCGAATGGTGTGAGCGCCGACGGGATCAACTGCGGGGTACGAATGGCGGGCTATTCCGGAGTCGTCGGTGACTACGGAGGCCACGACCGTCCCGTCAATCTTGAAGTCAACGGGCTTGCCGGTCTGCGGCACGTAGTCGTTCAGGCGGCGGAAGTAGGCGTACAGCGGTGCGTTTGTCCCCTGCTTAACCGACTTGCTGTTGACCCAGATGTACACCAGAGCCTTCTCAACCGTCAGCGTGCTCGTTACCGAGGAAGGCCCGAAGCCGCCGTCACCGGCCCATTCGGCAAGGATGGTGCGCTTGCCCGCTCCTGCGCCGGCGGGAATCGTGTAGCCGATCTGAGCGCGGCCGGTGGAGATGGTCGCGTTCGTACCGACGACGGTGCCGTCTACCGAGAACTGGATCACCTTGCCCGGTATCGGGGTGTTGTCGAGTTGATACAGCCACGCCCGGAGGACCTGGTAGGACGTAATCCGACCGGCCTTGTCTTGACCGAGCATCCAGGTCTCGACAGTCTGGGCATTGAGCGTAGCGTTCGCCGTGGAGCCGTTGTACATGGCATCTCCGGCAAACGCGGTCGTGATCGTGCGGGTTGCGGGACCGTCGGTGATAACCCAGTTGAGCGAGCTGTCGCCGCCGGCGTTGGTCACCGCAGAACCAACCTCGGAACCATCAATCTTGTAGACGATGGTCTTGCCTTCCAGCATCTGGTTATCTGTGGTCCGCTTCAGGTCGAACTGGCGCAGGATCACGAGCGTGGTGATGATGCCCGTGCGGTCAATCGTGTAGTGCGTTGTGTCCGCAGGGACGACCGTCAGCGTGCCGTTGCCGGAGCTGGGGTTGTAATCCGCGTCACCGGCGAATGCGGCCGTGATGGTCCTCGAGGTCGCAGCGTCGTCAACCGTGTAGTTGGCCGTGGCGGTTCCTGTAGGATCGGTAACTCCGCTTCCGACGCTGGTGCCGTCAACCGAGAAGTCGAGGGTCTTGCCGGACAGGGGACCGCCGGTGTTGTTCGCTGTCAGCGTGGCGCTGAGAGCGACGCTCTGTCCGGGCTTGCCTGTTGCCGGTGCGACCGTGACAGTCGTGTCGGACATCACAGTCAACGTGCCGTTCGCGGACGACGGGTTGTAAGAACCGTCTCCGGCGAAGTCGGCCTGGATTGCGTGAGCGCCGACTGCGGTATCGGCAGGAATCGCGTAGTTCAGAGTGTAGTTGCCGTCACCGTTGGTCACCGCCGATCCCACGTTCGTGCCGTCCACCGAAACGTTGATGGTGCGGCCCGGGATGGGCGGGTTGGTGCTGAGGTTGCCGGTGATGTCAACGGCCTGGCCCGCCGTGCCGGTGGGACTGTTCACTGTGAGCGTGCTGTCGGCCTTGTTGACCGTCAGCGTGGCGGCGTCATTGGATGGGTTGTGCTCAGCATCGCCGATGAAGAACGCTTCGATCATCCGAGCGCCTGCTCCGCCGTCTTCCGGAATGGTATAGGCGAACGCCGCGACGCCCGAGGCATCGGTAACGCCGTCGCCGACCCACGTGCCCTCGACATGGAAGTCCACTCCACCGCCGACCACGGCGCCGCCATCGCTGTTGCGAGTTACGGTAGCCGAAAGGTTGACAGTCTCGTGAATCTTGCCGGTTACGTCGGCAGCCACGGTGGTCGTGTCAGCCGCTTGGACGGTAAGCGTACCGGTATCGTTGGATGGTCCATACACGACATCGCCGGCGAATGCGCCGCCGATGGTCCGCGTACCAGTTCCTGAGCCGACGCCGATCAGGTAGGGGACGGTGGCCACACCCGTTCCATTCGTGACACCGGAGCCGACGGCCGTACCGTCAACGTCGAAGTCCACGGTCCTGCCGGCAACCGGAGCGTTGTCCAGGTTTCGGGTGAGTGTGGCGGTCAGGTCAACCGTCGCGCCGATCTGGCCGGTCTTGTCGTCCACGACCAGGGTCGTGTCGTCGGTAACCGTCAGCGTTGATCCGCCGGTGCTGGCGTTATATGCTGCGTCGCCGGCGAACGCGTAGCCGATCGGGTACTGGCCAGGAGTGTTCGTGACGTGGTACATCAGAGCCGCGACACCGGAGCCGCTGGTAACAGCGCTGCCGACTGCGGTGCCGTCAACGGTGAAGTCAATCGTGCGGCCGACAACCCACGCGAGGTCGGTCGACCGGCGGAGGTATGCCTTGAGCTCGATGTTGTCCCCGTTGCGGACGGTTCGGTCGAGACCCGTGAGAACGGTGTCCGACTTGTTCACAGTCAGGGTGCCGCTGTCGTTGCTCGGGAAGAAGTCCGCGTCGCCGGCGAACTCACCGACGATGGTGCGGGTGCCCGCGCCGGCCCCTTCGTCAATCGGCCAGTTGTAGGTAGCGCGACCCGTGGAGGACGTGACGCCTGAACCGACAGCGGTGCCGTCCACGGAAAAGTCAATCGTGCGGCCTTCGATCGGAGCGCTGTCGGTGCCCCGATACAGGTAGCCGCGGAGTTCCACAACAGCGCCAATGGTACCGCTGCGATCCGGTACGTACATCGTCGTCGGGGTCTGCAGAACCGTGAGGGTCGCGTCGTCCGTCGAAGCGTTGTACTCGGTATCGCCAGCGAATGCCGCCGTGATGGTGCGAACACCAACGCCGGCGCCTTCGGGGATCAGATAGTTGACCGAAGCGACGCCGGATCCGTCTGTGACGCCGTCACCGACTGCAGTGCCGTCAACGGAGAACGAGACGGTCTTGCCGGCTACCGCGTCTGAGTTGTCGCTGCGGGTCAGGGTGGCAGACAGCGCCACCGTCTCACCGATCATGCCGGACTGGTCAGCGGTGGTCATGGTCGTGTTGACGTTCACGTGGAGCGTTCCGTTGCCGCTCGTAGCCTCATAGTTGGCATCGCCTGCGAAGTCGGCGCCGATGGCGTGGTCGCCGACAGCAAAACCGACGGGGATGAGGTACGAGGTCGTGGCAACGCCCGACGCGTCCGTCATCGGAGTGCCGACCGAGGTTCCGTCAACCTTGATGTCAACCGTCTTGCCCGCTAGTGGCAGACCGGCACCGACAACGGTCAGGGTTGCCGACAGATCCACGGAGGTTCCGACCGTACCGACGACGTTGGGAACTGCGAGGGCAGTCTCGCCCTTCTCAACGGTCAGCGTCGAGTCATCGGTGCTCGGGTTGTAGTCACCGTCGCCTGCGAACGCAGCGGTGATTACCCGCGTGCCGACGCCGGCGCCTTCGGGGACAACATAGTCGCTGGTGGCGACGCCGGATGCATCAGTGACGCCGCTGACGACGGCAGTGCCGTCAACCGAGAAGTTCACCGTTCGTCCGACGATCGGTGCGTTGTCGTGGGTCCTCTTGAGCGTTGCGCTCAAGCTGACGGTTGCGCCGATCCTGGCGGTCTTGTCGTCGGCCGTCATGGTCGTATCGGCCTTGGAGATGGTGCAGGTCGCGGTGTCTTCGCTCGGCCTGTAGGTTCCGTCGAAGGCGAACGATGCGGTGATTACATGGGCTCCCTCGCCGAAGCCTTCAGGTATTTGGATCGGCAGAGTGGCCACGCCGCTTGCGTCGGTCACGGCTGTTCCGACCACGTTGCCGTCAACCTTGAACGTGATCGTCTTGTCCGGGATACCGGCGCTGGTGTCGTTGTTGGTCAGCGTTGCGGTGAGGTTGATGACCTCGCCGATCACGCCGGCAACATCGTCGGCAACCAGAGTGGTCGGTATGGCGCGGATGATCTCGAAGACGCCGGCGGCCGTTGCCGATTGTCCATCGGGGTTGGTGACCGTGACATCTCGCATACCGATCGTCGCGTCAAGATCAACGTCGAACTGCGCCGTTACCGACGTGGTGCTGTTGTAGGTGATGACGTAGTTGCTGATGCCGTCACCGGACAGCGTGACGTTGATGTGATTCGGGTAGCCGGTGCCGGGATCGTAGAACCGGGCGCCGGTAACGTTCAGGACCTTGCCCGTTACGCCTTGAACGACGCTTCCGGCTGCGTTGGTGATCAGCGGAGCCGGAGCAAGCAGTCGGGCGATCCAGGTGCCCCACACGTTCGCCGGATTGGCGACTGTGCTGTCGGCGTATTCCTGGATGGTCCACATGGACATATCGTCGTTCGGGTCGAGTGTCGTTGCGCTGTAGTTGCCCCAGCGGTTGCGCCCGCCGATCAACTGGTCGTAGGAGGCCAGGCCATCTTTGACGGTCATAACAGCCTGGGTGGTGCCTGCGGCGTCACTGGCAAGCCGACCGCAGGTGTAAGCGCCAACGTAAGTCGCGGTGTTGGACCCTGAAAAACCAAGGGCTGCATGGCCCTGGCCGCTGACGCTCACCGAACCGTAGTAGTAGAACATCGGGTCGGACGCCGCCGAGTCGAACACTCGACCTTCCTGAGCCAGGACAAGCGCTCCCGGAAGGGATGCATCAAGTTGGAACCACTCGACTGCGGTCCTGTCGGCTGTGCCGGATCCGCCGCTGGAGGTCACGCCGACGTTGCGTGTGCCCCAGATGCCGTTGGATCGCTGAACCGCCATTTGGATCCTGTCGTCACCCACGTCAATGTCCGTGGTACTCCCCTTGGCGGGAGCGTCCAGTGGAGCATTGTACGCCGCGGTCAGAGCCTCCGCGGTCAACGACAACGTCGGAACACCGGACAGAGCCCATTGTAGGGTCCGGTACTCGATGTTGGCGTAGGCCGTCGTAGACGACGCCAGGAAGTAAGCGAATCCGTCCGAGGCCACGGCGTCCTGGTTGTGAACCGGTACCGGGGTGGCCATCATGTCGGTGATGTTGCGCCAATAGTAAACGGTGCTGAGGCTCGGACTGGCTGCCAACAGCGTTGACTTCTTGGTCGCGCCGATCTTGCCGAACGGGGTTCCGCCGGATGGGATCATGGAAGCGCCGAAGTAGACGCCGTTGTCGTCGGTGCCGAGCATGGCTTCGTCAGTGGTTGTGCTGGCCTCGCCGATCAAGACGGCGTATTTCCGCCACGTTCCGGTCGGGTCGTCGGTGGCAGACACCGCGAGAATAATGTGGTTGTTCGCGCCGCCGTTGGTTTCGAGCGCAATCGCGAACCACCGACCACTCCGGCGATCGTAGATCACACGCGGGCTGTAGCAATCGCCGCGCGGATACGAGCCGGTGGTGAAGAAGCTGTTGAGCGTGACATGGCTCAGGCGGGTTCCGGTTTTGTCGTAGATAGCGACGGAACCGCGGAGCATGGTCACGAAGTGGTTGGGTCCAACCGCGCCCATCGTGTCGGGCGGGGCCGATCCGCTGCCGCCAAACGCATCAATCTGATCTTGTTGACTGACGCCGGCGAAGTTCGTCCCCATGCCCTGTGGGGCATTGCCGGGCGAACCCAACGTTGCGACGGCGCCGCCAGATCCGGCGCGCGGCGCTGCTTGGAACACCGCCCCATCGGCTTGTGTGCCTTTGGAGCGCCAGCGGTAACGAGATACGCCTGCCGTAGGGTCAGATGCGGGCCGCAGTCCGGCAAGCACGTCACGCCGGAACTGATCGTCCCTTTGCACCATCTGGCGTACGGTCTCTGTGAATGGCGCCCCACCGTTCTGGAGCACCTGGCCCGGGATCCGCGTGGACTCATCGGATCGGGCCGCCGTCGTAAGGCAGGAACCTGCGAGCACGATTAGGCCGGCCAACAGAAAACCTGCCCTGCGAGTGTACGTCTGGCGGTCAGATGTTCTCTTGTCCACCATAACGGAGACACCCCCCTTGTGTTGGGATTGGAGAAGGCTCTGACTTCATTATAAGGGAAAGCACCCACAACGCGCAAGGGGTTCGGGGGCAAATAGACGAACGGACATCATGAGTTTATCAGCCCTTAATACTCCAAGCGCATGCCGTGCGCGGCAAGGCAGAGCGGCCTTGGCCTGCGGCAAGTGCTTGCCGGACGCCTGGGTGGGGGTAACATGAAGAACCTGACCTACCAGGGGAACCGATGACCCGAACGCATTGGTCCATTGACCTCGGCACCACCAACAGCCTGATCGCCCGCTGGATGGGCACCCATGCCGAAACGGTTCTGCTCGAAGACATCTGCGAGCGAGAACCGGCGTGGAACACTCCTCTGATTCCATCTGTGGTGTGCTTCGAAGATGAGGATCGAGGCTACGTGGGCAAACGCGCCTACGCCGCCGAGGAAGTGATGCGCGCGACGTTTGCCGGGCGGTTGACGCCCCTGGCGCGATCATTCAAACGTGTCCTCGCGCGGGACAGCCGCCAGTCGGTGGCTGAAGTGGGATCCCAGGCGATTACCGCCCGACAGTGTGCGACCGTCTTCCTGCGCGAGGTGCTCAAGGCCACAGCCGAACGTGAGCAGTCGCTCAGCAGCCATGCCGTGTCGAGATGGAACCTGATACGCCGAGTGCTCGCCTGGATACGCCGCGAGGGGCTTGTCAACGACCTGACCATGACGGCCCCTATCGAGAGCTTCGAGGCGTACAGGATGGAGCTGCAGAGCATCGCGCGCAAACTCGGCGTGCAGCACTTTCGAACGCTGGATGAGCCGGTGGCCGCCGCACTTGGCTACGGCGTGGACCTGACGGAAGACCGGAACCTGATGGTTGTTGACTTCGGCGGAGGGACTCTCGATGTCGCTCTGGTTCGCACGGCGCTAAGCGCGGCTCCCGCACAGCGCGTCCGGGGCGTGGGCAACCGTAAGGCGGAAGTCCTTGCCGCGCGCGGCATGGACCTTGGCGGCGAAACCGTTGACGAGTGGGTGACGGACATGGCGTGCGCGCGCCTGAAGGCCCATGCAGACACAATGCGGCCGGCCTTGCGAGCGCAGGCCGAGCAGGTCAAGAAGGAACTCTCGGGCAAGGTTCTGACAACGCAGGACACCTATTTCCGGGTTCCGGGCGGCGATGAGCTGGTAGTGACCAGGCAGGAGTTTCTCGACACGCTGCAGGCGCGCGGCCTCTATGAGAAAGTGGAGACCATTACCGGAGCCGTCCTGGGAGACGCTCGCCACAAGCTTTCCATCACCGATCTCGATGAAATCCTGCTGGTGGGCGGCTCGACTCTGCTGCCGGGAGTGCGCGAGCTCTTCGAGCGCCTTTTCGGGCCCAACCGGGTGCGCTACTGGAATCCGTTTCAGGCGGTGGTGGAAGGCGCGGCAACATACGGCGCCGGGTATTACGTTGACCAGATCATTCACCACGACTATGCGATCAGGGTCTACAGCGAGTCGGCGAACTCGCCCCAGTACGAGATGCTGATCAAGCGTGGGACGGCCTATCCGACGCCGAAGGGTTTCGAGACGCGTTACTATGCGGTTGCGCCGAAGCAGCAGCTTTTCAGTCTCCCTGTCTGCGAGGTCGGCCTTGCCGGAAGGCTGGCCCTTGAGTGGCGGCAGAGCAGGAACGGCCACTACTACTGGCAGCCGAAAGGTACGGAAGAAGCTGAGTGTGTGATGGCCCTGAACGAAGGAGATGCCATACGCCTGTTCCCGCCCGGCGCCGGCAGTCAGGCCAGACTCAGGGTGGATTTCACCATAGACGACGAGCGATGGCTTTGCGCCACGGTGCACGACCTGCTCCGGAACCGGGACATCCGGACCAATGAGCGGGTCATACGCCTGCGGTAGCCTGCGATTGCGGACCCAGGGTCACCGGGGACGGTGACCCTCCCATTGAAGGCGGCTGGATGATGTGCCGCAT
>DYKI01000012.1:48313-50679 GCA_020722705.1 Chthonomonas calidirosea
GGCTGGATGATGTGCCGCATGCCCGCCGGGGTCACCGGGGACGGTGGCCCTCCCAATGCTTGCGCGTCAGGCCCACGCCCGTCAGCATTGCGAGCCCGCAGGCAGCCAGCGCCATCAAGTAGTGCCCGAGCCGCGTCGTGACCGGCTCGTAGCGAAACTCGAAGACACGCGATCCGGGTGCGCCGGTGACGGAGCGGAAAACCCCGTCCGCCGATCCGATGGGCACTTCGTGACCGTCAACAACGCAAGCCCATCCCGGCCAACGCTGATCGGCGAGGCGCAGTGTCCCGCCATGGGGCATCGGCACTTCCAGACGAACCGTGTTGGCGGTGTCATCGAGCCAGCGCACGGCGATGTGGCGCCCTGACGGGTCACGCGCCTCAGCGCGACCGGCGGTCGCATCGCGCGTGTACATCCACACGCCATCTGATGTCAACGCCCCGTTCCCGATGCCCTCCAGCGGTGACAGCGACAGAATGACCCGCACCCCGCACGCATCGAGGACATTCCGATTGGCATTGCGCAGAAACAGCATGTTGCCGACCTCAGGGGGGCTCGGATCGGCACCGGTCATGTCGCGAAGCCAACGCTTGTACTGACCGGGCATGAGGGAGTCGTAGCCCTGTATGTCACGTATGCCGAACATCGAGCCGAAGTTCGGGGGCAATGTCGCCGTCGGTCCCATGAAGCTCCAGTTGGCGTTCAGCGGCGTGAATCGGTCGTGCCCCAGGGTGGTCTGCAGCCTCTGAATCGTATCCGTGACCTTCAGCTCCTGGTCGGGACGGCTGGTCGCGTTGTATGTAGCGCCATGGGCCAGGAGATCGCAGGCGGTCACGATGGCCAACAGACTCGGGACGACCGTTCGCAGTCGGTGGCGAGTGGCTGGCAGGATGAAGCATGCGATCGCCAGCGCGCCGAGGGCGAGCTGCCGGCCGAGGTCCGGCCATTGGAGGCCCATCTCTCCTGCAGCGGCACGCGCGGCACTGTCGGCGTAGATGAGCGTTGCCGTGAGGCCAAGCCCAACACCTCCGACGGCTGCGACGACGTTTCGCGGTGAAGGCTGTTCGTGGCAGAGCTCATCGGTGCCGATGCCGGCCAGCCACGCCATGGCGAATGACCAGAGCACGAGGATGCGGCCCGGTGATCCTGACTGCGAGAAGCCCGGCACGCCATAGTAGAGCACCATTGCGAGCGGGGTGCCGACAGCAACCAGTAGGGCGACGGCGGCGACGAAGGCCGGAAAGCCTGCCTCGGATCGCAGACGGCTCAGCCCCATCGCGGCCAGCAGCAGCGGGAGGATGCCGACATACATCGCTCCCTCGGCATAGTTGAAGTACATCCCGCCGCGCGAGAAACCGAGATACGGCGCTTCCGGAGACGATGGGTTCCCGAACACGTCGGGATGCGCCAGTGTGGCCAGAGCCGCTGGATGCACGGCATAGGCGACATAGGCGGCATAGCCTTCCGGAGTTGGCTTGCCGAGACGATGCGATCGTCCGGACAGCTCGACTGCAGGGAGTATCTGCGGCGACGCAAGCAGCAGCCCGAAGACAATGGCCACGGATGCGCGGACAAGGAACAGACCAGACGCTCTGAAACTGCGAAGGCGCGCGGCAAGGCAGATGCAGTAGAAAGCCGCGCAGGCGATCACGTAGAGCGTGATCTGGAGATGACCCGCGAGAAGCGACATGGCGACCAGACAAGCGAGGAGCACGACCGGCGCCGGGCCGCCGGAGTCTCTAACAAGACGGAGTGCCAGGAGTATGCCGGGCAGCCAGCACGATGCCGCCGCGAACGTCGGAAGATGGAGCCACGCTATCTGCCATGTGGAGACGGCGTACGTGATGCTGCCGACCAGTGCCCCGTGGTGCGATGTACCTATCCGACGAAGGAACGCGAACGTGAGTGCGGCAGCGATGAGGAGGTGGATCGCAGCGAGCCAGCCCGCCGCCCGAGCGGGACCGAGCAAAGGTCTCAGCACGTTAAGCGGATAGTAGATCGCAGACTGCGAGTTGCCGACGAAGGGCGTTCCACACATCTGATACGGGTTCCACAGGGGCAGGCGGCCTGACCGAAGGACACGCGAAGAGAACTCGGCCCAACAGTGGAACTGCCCGACCGAGTCATAGTGCAGCGGGTTCCATGCTGGGCGATCAGACTCAGGGTGATGCGCCGACCATGGCGCCAGGTAACGTGCCTGGGATGCCGGCACAAAGGCATCCCCCAGAAAAACGCAGCGCCAGAAGATGAGGCTGACGACGATGGCTATGAGAACGACGCAAAAGGCTCGGGCCATGCCCGTGGCGCTTGTGGGAGCGTCACCGTCCCCGGTGACTGGAGCGGGAGCGTCACCGTCCCCGGTGACT
>DYKI01000012.1:50779-62753 GCA_020722705.1 Chthonomonas calidirosea
GGGAGCGTCACCGTCCCCGGTGACTGGAGCGGGAGCGTCACCGTCCCCGGTGACTTGTGCTGCGGCTGTCTCGGCGGCGGACAGGTGCAAACTCACGATCCGAAGTAGCTGAGGTTCTTGGCGGCCGTTACGTTGCCCGGGTCCAATGCCAACACCTCCTGAAATGCCGTTTTCGCCTCGTCCTCTTCGCCGATCATCGCCAGGGTGAGACCGAGGTCCAGCAACGACTGGATGGATCCCGGCTCAATGGCAATGGCTCGACGCAGTTCCTCGATGGCACGATCAAACTCCCCGATGAAGCCGAAAACGAGGCCCAACTCATGATGTGCCACGGCACACTCAGGGTCTTGCGAGATGACGGCCTCCAGATCGCGGACGGCATCAGCGTATTCGCCGGCCGTCCGATGGGCGATTCCGCTTGCGAGTAGGTCCTGGAGCGTGCTCATTTCCGATGCCCTCCGTGGACAGAGTAGAGACGTTGCGTCGACTCCGTACGGCGAAGACCTTGAGAGGGTCTCCTTCCCGGGTGACCGGTTCCGCTTACATCATACACCACGCGGCGAAGACCCTGGGAGGTTCACCGTCCCGGGTGACCGGAGCGGGAGGTTCACCGTCCGCGGTGACCCGTTGCGGCGCAGTCGGCAGGTTGGGCGTGTCGGGCCATGGTCGGAACTCAAGAGGCGGACTCCGAGTGGATGCACAGCAGACGACCACAACTCTCGCAGGCCAGCAAGCCGTCCGTATCGCGGACCTGCATGATCGTTCTAGTCGGGAGTGAGGTATTGCACGCGCCGCATCGGCCGTCCTTGATCCGGGCCAGCCCGATGCCGTTCTTGGCTGTGCGCAGTGCGTCGTATCGTTTAAGGAGCGGCAGAGGTATGTCGGCTGCTCTCTCGGCCCTGAGCGCCGTGAGCTTGGCCATTCTGGCTTGGAGTTTGCGTGCCTCCTCTACATACTTGCCGGCCTTGGCCTTGCGCTGCGCATCGAGCCGTTCCATCCGGGCTGCAAGCTCAGCAACGACCTTCTGCTGGGACTCATCGCTATCCATGAGCCCGAGTATCTTCTCGTCCAGGCGCGAACGCTGCCGCCCGAGCGCCTCAATCTCGTGCTGCATGGCGTCGAGTTCTTTCGGGTTGGAGACCTTGCCGGAATAGAGCTTGGCCTCATGGTCGCGCTTCTTCTCTTCGACAGCTTCCAGTTGGAGCTCGGCATCACGGCGATTGGCCTCTATTTCGTGAAGAACCGCAGTCGCCTCATCGTGCACGCGCTTGACCTCCAGGTACTGCGCTGCCTCGGCCTTGCCGGAGTCGAGCGCTCGGAATGCGCGCTCGGTCCGCGCGATTGCCGTGTCCACCTCCTGGAGTGCGTCAAGAGCGACGAGTGACTGGTTCATTCGGTATCCTCCAGCACGGGATTGTATCAGAGGAGTAAGCGTCCGTCAAACGGTACTCTGATGAAAGGGTCCGTCGGTTTCGAGGAGGCACAATGTGGGTGAATGGGTAAGAAGCCTTGAGCGCCGGTAACGTGCGGCCACGTGCGAAGGTTCGACTTCACCGGGATGTGCTCTGGGCCGGAGGAATCCGCCTCGCCGCGTTGGTCTACGAGCCCGACGAGCTGCGGGGCAACCCTGTAGTGCTGGCGCACGGGTACACGGGAAGCAAGGAGACAATGGATGTCCTTGCAGGGTATCTCTGTGCGACGGGCCGCATGTGCGTCACCTTCGATTTTCGCGGTCACAAGCTGGGCGGCAGTGACGGCTCCATGGATAGCGCCGAAGATGCTGTGGGTGACGTGATTGCGGCCGTCGAGCGTATCCTGAGGCGCTCCGGCCTCGAAGAGGCTGCCGTGGTTGGCCACTCGATGGGCGGAGCTGCAGCACTGGCCGCTTCCGCGCACGACGACCGTATCGGAGCGGTCGGACTGCTCGGCGCCAGCGCTTCCGTGGAAACGGGCTTCGATACCCCGGCGGGCGAGGTCCTGATGGCTCAGCGTGGCGACTATGTGGTGGGTGCGCCGGCCGCGGTCATCCTCAACGAGACAGGGCGTCTCTGTCGCCGTGCGCTTGGCCGGCGGTCCATTCCGGCGCTCTTCGTTGCCGGGCGAGGCGACATTGTCGTGCGCGCCGATGCTGTTCGTGAACTGGCACGCGCGTACGGTCACGAGGCCGAGTTCGTTGTGGTTGAAGGCGGACACATGGATCTGCCGGTCAGGGCTCGAGGCTTCGTGGCAGGGTGGCTCGATCGCGTCAGTGGCTGATTGCCAGGATCGTGTACCGAGTCACGCCTGCAGGCACTTTGGCTTCGACGGTGTCGCCGACCCTGGCACCCATGAGCGCCTGACCGACAGGCGAGTTCATGGAAATGCGATCATTGAGCGGGTCCGCCTGGACCGGATCCACGAGCGTCAGTGTCAGCTCCTCATCTTCTTCGAGGTCATGAACCCTCACGACACAGCCGAGAGTGATCGTGTCAGGACCGCCCGACGGCCTGTCGGGAACCACAGTCGCTCTTTCCAGGGTCTGTTCGATATCGGCGATGCGCCCGTTCAGGATGGCCTGCTCACGTCGAGCCGCCTGGTACTCGAAGTTCTCGGACAGGTCGCCATAGCTGCGTGCCTTGCGAAGCGCCTCGGAGAGCTCGCGGCGCTTTGTGGTCTTCAGGTAGTCGAGTTCTTCGCGCAGCCGCGCAACGCTGCTCTCGGTGAGGATCGTGTCGTCTGCCATGAGTACCCCCTGGATGATTGGGCGCAGTAGTTACCCGAACGTAAGTGACTATGTCAACCTCGATTTGCCTGTGAGGTGCGTATGCTATCATGGGCCACGGAAGGCTCGACACGATCAACGACCTTGTGGAGCCCGATTGCACCTGGAGGCAGCACAGACCTATGCGTGTGGTCATGATGACTTGGGAGTACCCGCCCCGGATTGTCGGCGGCATCTCCAGGCACGTCGAGGAGTTGTCCTGGGCGTTGGCGGAGCGGGGAGTCGAGGTGGACGTCGTGACATGCGCGTTCGCCGATTCGCCGACTCATGAAGTCGTGCGAGGCGTCTCCGTGCACCGCGTGCAGCCGTACAGCCCGGCCAACGACTTTGTCCACTGGGTCCAGCAACTGAACGCTGCCATGTTCGATCGGGCCAATGACCTGGCCACGAGATGGCGTGATGTCGTTGCGAGTCCACGCTCTTTCGGGGCCGAGTCCGGCGTTTTCATCCATGCCCATGATTGGGTGGCGCATTTCGGTTCGGCACGGCTCAAGCACGCGCTGCGCTTGCCTCTGATTGGCACCATCCATGCAACCGAGCACGGGCGCAACCGGGGTATCCACACGTCCGGTCAGGCGTACATCTCGTCTGTCGAACGAGAGCTCACGACAGAGGCATGGCGCGTCATCGTCTGTTCCGAATACATGAAGCGCGAGTGCGAGGAGGCTCTCGGAACTCCGTGGGACAAGATGGACATGATTCCGAACGGCATCAACGCCCACAAGTTCGACTTCGACTTTCCGGCGAGCGAGGCAGCCGCCTTCAGGTCCACGTTTGCCGCTCCCGAGGAGCACCTGGTGATGTTCACGGGGAGGCTGGTTCACGAGAAGGGCGCGCATCTGCTCATCGAGGCCACGCGGCGGCTGCGCGATCAGATGCTTCCGGTCAAGCTCGTCATCGTTGGGGGCGGCCATCGGCAGCATCTGGTTGATCTGGCGAATGCGCTGGGCATTGCGAACAACGTTTTCTTCACCGGGTTCATTCCCGACGATACCTTGCTGAGGTTGTATAAGGTCGCCGATGTCGCGTGCTATCCGAGCCTGTACGAGCCGTTTGGGATTGTGGCCCTGGAAGCCATGGCGGCCGGAACGCCTGTTGTCGTATCGGATGCGGGTGGGCTCCGAGAGATTGTGAAGCATGATCAGACCGGAACGGTGGTGTGGAGCGGCAACCTTGACAGTCTCGTATGGGGGATCCGTCGGGCAGTGATCGAGCGTGAGCACGTCCGATGGATGGCCGGCAATGCCTGGCATGAGGTTCGCACCAGGTTCAGTTGGGGCACGATCGCCGACCAGACGCTCGGAGTTTACCGCCGTGTCTGGGATGAGTTCGTTGCGTCGCTCTGGTCGGAGCGCTGACCGGCGTGGGCAGGGCTGACGTGGAGAGGCGCTTGAGCGCGTGGCAGATGGCCGTTGCGTTTGTCGGCGCCGTCACCTGTTGTTCGTTGGGCGAAGCGCAGGTCGGGCTGCCCGCACAGCAACCGCGGCCTGCCGTTGGCATCAATACGCCGGCGCTCTCTCCGGACGGTTCCATGATCGCGTTCAGCTATCAGGGCGACCTGTGGACGGTGGCTTCGACAGGCGGACGAGCCTCACGTCTCACGGTACACCCGGCCCATGATGCCTATCCTCGATGGTCACCCGACGGCAAGCAGATTGTCTTTGCGTCGAACCGGTATCCGGGGCAGGGGCTGAACTACGATGTGTTCGTGATCCCATCCGAGGGAGGCGAACCGCGTCGCCTGACCTACCATACGAACAACGACTATCCGTTCGACTGGTCCAGTGACGGCAAGCGAGTCCTGATGCAGGCGATCCGCGGGACCGGAGGCTGGCAGGCGATTGAGCTCAACGTGGAGACGCTGGCGATCCGGAGCGTCACCGATGATCGGAACCTCATACGGTATCCGACGTACTCGCCGGACGGGGCGACGGTAGGCTACAACCGCTCCGGTCGAACGGGAGCATGGTGGCGACCGGCGTACCACGGCTCGGCCAACATGGACATCTGGCTGCAGCCTCTCCACGACCGTAAGCCGTCGCAGTTCACCGAGTACTCCGGGACGGACCTCTGGCCCATGTTCGACCGGCACGGCAAGAGCCTGTACTACGTGTCGGATGTTCTCAGCCGCGGCACACCGAACATTGTGGTGGCTGATCTGAAGTCCAGGAAGCCGGTCCTGGTCACCAGGCATGCAGGTCCGGGCGTCACTTGGCCCAATATGGCCCGAAACGGCTCGGCGATCGTGTACGTTCGAGCGGGTGAGCTTTATGTGTGCTCGCTCCCGCAGGGCGCAGATCGCAAACTGACGGTCTACGCAGGCGGCGACTCCAAGGTGAACAGAGTCGAAAGAGCCTCGCTGACGGCCGGCGCAACCGAGCTTGAGATAACGTCGGACGGCGCAACAGCCGGCATGGTGATCCGCGGCGAACTCTGGACGGTACGGGCCGATAAGGGCGGCGATGCCAGACGATTGACCGAGAACCCGGCCAATGACCATGACTTCGTCTGGTCGCCCGACGGAAAGCGCATGGCTTTCGTTAGCGATCGGGATGGGCTCTTCGGACTGTATGTTGTCGAGGCAGAAACCCGCGCCGTTCGACGGGTGGTCCTGGGATCGGGCGACGCGTCAAGCCCGCAATGGTCGCCCGATGGGAAGAGCCTGGCATACCTGATCAGTGGAGAGGCCAGCGGTCTGTACGTTGTCTCCGCCGACGGGACAGGGGAGGCGCGACGCCTCGCCGCATCGGAAGGGAACAACCGTTTCGGTGTCGGCATCGGCAGCCACGCATGGTCGCCGGACGGTAAGTGGGTGGCCTTCTCGCGTCGGGATGCCAGGAACTCAACCGACATATGGGTCGTGCCGGCCTCCGGCGGCGAACCAGTGAATGTCACCCAGTATCCGGGTACCAATGAGTCGCCGTCTTGGACGAGCGATGGAAAGTATCTCCTCTTTCTGTCATCGCGGGATCGCGCAGAAGGAACGGACCTGTACGCAGTTGAGCTGAAGCCGAACGACGACGCTGCCGACAAGGGCAGTAAACCCTCCGGAGCCGCGGCAGGGAGCGTGCAGATCGCATTCGAAGAGATCGAACTGCGGGCGAAGCGACTGACAACGAGCGGAGCGGCAGCGTTCGCGCCGGCGCCGGATGGCAAGAGTGTGTACGGCTTGACATCGTTCGGAGCGGGCACCGATGTCTTCAGCGTTCCGGTCGGTGGGGGAACCCTCCAGCGCGTTACCGGTACCGGAGACGTAACCGGTGTGCCAAGGTTCGCCAAGACGGCTGACCGCTTCTGGTGCCTTGCCCGTGGCGGGGTGGCCCGACGCTACGATCGGACGGGGCCCGGTTGGGCTGCGACCCCTCTGCCGTTCGAGGCTCGCCTGGATCTTGATCGCGTTGCGGAGCGCTCACAGGCGTTTGCCGAGTTCTGGCGCAGTGTTGCAACGGGCTTCTATGATCCAAGGATGCATGGCGCCGACTGGAACGCGATACGTGCGCGTTACGAAAGCTTGCTGGGCGGCGCGGCGACCGCCGAGGAGTTCGCGTTCTTCGTACTCTCGCCTATGGCCGGCGAACTGAATGCTTCGCACATCGAAGTTAGCCCGGCGGTATCCGGAAACGAACCCCAGGTGGCGGACCTGGGACTCACATTCGATCAAGAATACCCTGGCCCAGGGGTGCGCGTATCGGGCTGGCTGCGAGGCGGCCCCAATGGGTCTGCCGAGCCGAAGATCAAGCCGGGCGAGTATGTGCTCGCTATCGGCGGCGTTGACGTTGCCTGGAACGAACGCCTGTGGCCTCTGCTGGCGGGCCAATCCGGGAAAGAGCTTGAGCTGCTCGTCAACTCCACGCCGTCTCGCGATGGAGCACGTACCGTCAAACTCAGGCCAATAGCTCCGACTCGCGCGCAGGAGCTTCAGTATGAACAGGAGGTTAGGGACGCCCGCGCTCAGGTGGACAGGCTCTCGAACGGCAGACTTGCCTACATCCATGTGAGGTCCATGGACGGCCCCTCGCTGCGTCGTTTCGAGCGTGAGCTTTGGGGCATGGCGCAGAGCAGAGAGGGCCTTGTCCTCGACGTTCGCGGCAATGGCGGCGGCGCCACGCACGATGCGCTGCTTGCCCAGTTGGCCCGGAACGCCTACGGGTACACACGGCCGCGTGACGGAGTGCGTTCGACCCAGCCATGGCGCCGCTGGGGGCGTCCGACTGTGCTGCTCGTTGACGAGAACTCGGCGTCCGACGCGGAGATCTTCGCCATGGGTTTCAGGGCACTCAAGCTGGGCAAGATCGTCGGCGAGCGGACGCCCGGGTATGTGATCGGAACCTACAGCGCCACTTTGCAGGATGGCACTTCCTACCGCATTCCCATGTGGGCATGGCTTGCCGCAGACGGGTCCAACCTCGAAAACGCAGGAGTGGCGCCCGACATCCGCGTGGAGCGCACGTCCAGGGACGCTGAACGTGACGAGCAGCTTCGTGCGGCGGTCTCGCTGGTTATGAAGGAGCTTCCGTCCCGGTGATCGCGCCTCCATGGTCGCGATACTCACGTGTGCCTCGATTGCTCGTGTGCACGTGTCTGATCGCAGGCGCGGCAAGCCCCAGATCTGCAGCACAGTTGCCGGCAGCTCGGACCGTGAAGGCATCACATCCCATCGCTGCACGCCAGCCGGCGCTTTCTGCAGACGGCAACTGGCTTGCGTTCAGCCTCCACGGCGACGTCTGGCGCTGCTCATCTTCTGGCGGTGTGGCAGAACGAGTCACCGTCCATGCGGCGTACGACGGCTATCCTGCGTGGTCGCCCGATGCGAAGTGGATCGCGTTCTCGTCTGATCGTGAAGGCAGCTACGACGTGTATGTTATGCCTGCCGGCGGCGGAATACCGCGGCGCATGACGCAGCATCCTGGTGACGACTTCGTGTGTGACTGGTCGCCCGACGGCTCCGAGCTGCTCTTCGCATCGGACAGGGAAGGCGACCCGCCGGACCTCTATGCAGTCGAACTGCGAACCGGCATGATCCGTCGTGTCACGTCGGAGACTCTCGGCGCACGGTACGGCCGCTACTCGCCGGATGGGGCAACCATCTTCTTCAGCGCCGGCAACCGCGAGTGGTGGCAATGGCGCCGCGCAGACGGTGCGTTCACGGAAATCCGATCCGTTTCGGCAAGAGGGGGACCTTCAAAGCCCATTGCCGGCGGAGAGGGATTCGTGTGTATGCCTGGGGTTGCCCGTAACCGACTGTTCTGGGTTGAGAGCGATGGCACCGGTGTCGGTATCAGGTCCGGTTCGATGACGTCTGGGGGCACGGCACCGATTCAGATGGCTGCGCCGTCTCCGATCTCGTGGCTGACCTGCGCGCGCGGCTCGGGGTTGCTGGTCATCGAGCGGGACGGACGCCTGTGGTCGTGCGACACGGACAAAGCGCTTGCGCTGCAGGCAGTCCATGTGGATGCGCGTTCGGACACGCGCCGGATGGCTCAACGGACGGAGCGGCAGCAGCGAGGGTTCCAGGACTTGAGCGTTTCGCCTGACGGCAAGCGCGTGGCGTTCGCGGCCGGCGGAGACGTGTGGATGGCACCCATCGGTGGGGGCGATGCAACACGGTTGACTGCAGCCGCCGGGGCCGAACGGTCTCCGACGTGGTCGCCGGATGGGAAGCGCATCGCCTACGTCGCGGTGCGGAACGACCGGGCAGACCTCTTTGAGTGCGATGTCGAGAGCCGCAAAGAAACGCGGTTGACCGATGATGTTGACGCAGAATCCGAGCCCAGGTACGCGCCCGATGGAAGGCGGATCGCCTACGTTGCCTCGGTGCGGGCCGGCGCTGAACTTCGGGTCGTCTACCTGGATGCGCCTCCTTCAGAACCCCTCGGCAATCGCACGATCCTGGCAAGATCGGCGAAGCTGATTGGGTGCGACTGGTCACCCGACGGGCGTTGGCTTGTCTACAGCGCTTATAGCGGACCGGATGTTTGCGATCTTTACGTGGTTCCCGCGGTCGGCGGTACGGTGACGAACCTTACGCGATCGGCAGGGCGATTGGAGCGACCGGTCTGGTCCAGAAACGGGGCGATGGTCGCTGCCATCGGGTCCGTCTGGAATGACCGCGGCTCTCCAGGGCGCGGCGTCGTCATTGTGGACCTGCAACGATCGCCGCGTTCATCGGAGCCGCCAACGCCTCTACGAACCGGCGCGCCCGAAGGACCGAGCGGTTCGGGATCCACTGGCAGCGTCACCGGAGCCGGTGACCCGTGGTCACCTTCCCCGGCAAACCGTCCAGACATGTCATCGCAACGGCCCCGACGACGGCGGGGTCCACCACCGCCGGACGGGCCGCCGCCGGATGTCGCGTCTCCGGCACCGCCGTGGCCGTTCGGTCCGCCGGCACGTCCGCCTGATCGCGTGGTGATTGACCTCGCCGATGCTCACACGCGTGTGCGGTCCGCTGCATCGGTGCCTGGCTCGGTTGAGGCCATGGCGTTCGCCGCGGATGGCCGATCGCTGGCGCTCGTCGTGCGTTCGTCCGATGGCGTTTGGATCGCTGGGGCCGATAGCCTTTCGTCGGCCGTGGTAAGGCTTGCTCCGGTTGCGGGTGCTGCGCGCCCCTCGATGCTCCTGGACGGCTCGGCCCTTGTGTTCCTTGACGGGGACGGTGTCATTCGCATCTTGCGCAGAGGGGCGACGGCTGCAGCGGCGGTGAACATTACCTGCACTTATGACTGGGATCGCCGGGAGGTTGTGCGTGAAGCCGTCGCCAATCTCTGGCAAGAGGTCTATCAGAGGACATCTGAGGGCGAGCGCGCCGATCCCGGGACGGCAAGGCTCCGCCTGATGCTCGCGGAGACCGCCGCCGCGTCTGACACACCCGAGGACCTCGCTACGGCGCTTCTCTCATCGGTAGGCCAGGTTGGGCCGGCGATACGCGATGCCCGTGTCGCCAGGGCGCAAGCGGATCGAACGGGGTTCTTGGGGCTTGATTTCGATCAAAGCTATGCCGGCCCTGGCCTTCGGATATCGCGGGTCGTTCCGGGTGGTCCTGCCGATCAGGTGGCGAACGCGCCGGGAGCCGGTGAGTACATCCACTCGCTGAACGATGTACCCTGCACCATGCCGGAGGCGCTCTGGGCCGAGTTGCGAGGGATGGCCGGTCGTGCTGTGCGCATCGTCGTCGCGCCGACACCGCCGAACGGTGACGGCAGCGACCAGATCGTCGGCAAGCGCACGGTGACGCTTCGTGCCATTTCTCGGGCCGAGTTCGGCCGGCTTCGCGATCGCGAATGGGATGGCGCCAATGAGGAACGTGTGGAGCAGTTGAGCTCGGGAACCTGCCGCTACATCCGGTTGCGCAGCTTCGATTCGACTGAGGTTCGCGCACTGGCCTCGGCTCTGGTCACCGACCGCGGTAAAGTCAGGTCTGTGATCGTTGACCTCCGTGACCTTCGCACCGATGAGAATCCACGTCCGGTGGCCGACCTGTTGCTGCATGCATCAGCCGTTGCAGGCTTTCGTGCGGGCGCTCCCGTGGATGTGGCCACACTCGGTATGGCGCCCCTTCCGGTAGTCTTGTTGGTCAATGAGCGAACCTCAGGCAGCGCGGAGGTTGTGGCCATGGCGTTTCGGCAATCGGGACGCGGCGAAATCGTTGGGGCCCCTACGGCAGGATGGTGCCGGTCGTATCGGCCTTACGAGGTCTGGGACGGGGTCACGGTGGACCTGGCCGATGAAGACTACACTTCGGGGACGACGGCTGAAGCGGACTCCAATGCGGTCAAACTGACCGGACCTTCTATTCGGGGCCGTGACGATCAGCTATCGGCTGCGGTTGCCGCAGCCATCAGGCTTGGCGAACGCAATCTACAGGGAGCCCGGCTTTCTCCGTTTTCGGCGCAAGTCAGCCATTGAGAAATGGACTGACGCGGCCCACAATGGGGCATGTGGTAATACCGCATGAAGACCCGGTGAATGCAGGACCCTGCCGAGCCTCGTTGCCTCTGCGCATCGTCTCCCTATGTGTTGCCGTGCGTGGCGAATGGCAGTCTCAGCGAAGATGAGTGTCTGGGCCTATCCGAAATGGGGAGGGAGGTGAGAAGGTGAAGAAGGAGATACCGACCGGCGTCGTTGTGGCAGTGATCATCGTGGTGCTTGCTTTGGTGGGCTGGTTCGGTTGGACGCGTGTCTCGGGACAACGTCTGAGCAAGGCCGACGAGGAGAAGTTCCTCAAGCCGGTTACGCTGGGACCCGGAACGAGCTTGCCGGCGCCCCCGCCGCCGCCAGGCGGTCCGGGGCTTGTCGCACCCGGTGGCGGAGGCGTGGCCGTGCCGCCTTCGCCGCACTGATGCTGCCTGCTCACTGCAGGCGCAGTGGATGTCGTGCCGCACACTGGCCTGGATATGGGCCAGCGTCCCAGGGTCAGCATGACCCTGTAGCCATCACTAGATGGGAGAGGAGCACACCTTGAAGAGACGCGCTTTTACCTTGATCGAGCTGCTCGTTGTCATCGCGATCATCGCGATCCTTGCAGCCATTCTGTTCCCCGTGTTCGCTCAGGCCCGCGAGAAGGCTCGAGCGACAAGCTGTCTTTCCAACATGAAGCAGATCGGCCTGGCGTTCCTCATGTACGTCCAGGACTACGACGAATGCTTCCCGTCGGTCTACGATGACACGAACCCGGTCACGGGGCGCGTTATCTGGGCTGAGAAGATCCAGCCATATGTCAAGAACAACGGGCTGTTTGCCTGTCCGAGTGGTCCCGACAACGTCAACACGAGCACGTCGCTGCAGAACACCCGGTACTCGATGAACATGGTGCATGGTTGGCACTGGCCCGAGGGGACGGTGAGCGGAACGGGCTGGGCAACCATCGAATACCCGGTTCGCGATGGGCAGTTCCGGCATCCGGCCGAGACCTCGTTGATTCAGGAGAGCTCCAACGCGTGGTGGTGTCACTGGCTGTGGCATCCGGGCTGGAACAACTCCACCAAGAACGAGTTCAACGAGACCGTCCTGATCGGCGTCCTCGGGGAGACCATCTATCCGCGGCACAGCGGCGGGACGAACATGACCTTCGTTGATGGTCATGCGAAGCACCGGAACACGTCCAGCCTTCTGACCGACCACCGCTGGTGCACCATCCAGTACGAGGACTGATTGCCGCGGGAGGGACGGCGTCCTCGCCGTCCGGGATGTAGGCCACCGAGGACGGTGACCCTC
>DYKI01000258.1 GCA_020722705.1 Chthonomonas calidirosea
TTCTTGAGTTCCTTGACCTTCTCGCTCTTGTTGATGATGGTCTCGATGATGTTGTCGCCCAGCGTGCGCCAGCCTTCGATGCGCTCCACGGCGGCCATGGCCTCGGGGTTGTCCAGGATGCGCCTGAGCGTGTCGTTATCCACGTTCACCAGCAGCGCGCTCTCCCACTTGCGCGCCAGCAGCGTGGCCGAGGTGCCCGCCATCGCGATATCCAGGATGCCGCCGGCGTCGACCTGGGTCATGTTCGCCCCGTCGTAGGCCAGCACGGGCAAGAAGGCCACGAGGTCCTTGACGGCGTTCTCCGGGTTCGGCTCGTTGGGCGACAGGCCGATGCCGTACTCGGAAAGTTGGCGCAGGGCGCGGGTCGGCGCGAAGTCGAACACGAAACAGACCGGTTTGAGGATTTCCTCCTCGTTCGGGTCGTCGCCGTTGGGGTTCTTGATGGACCACGGCGACTGCACGCGGAAGGCGGACTGAAAGTACGTCTCTGGCGATTTCAGATTGCGCAGCATCAGTATTGACGACCACTGCGGCACCGTGACGCCCGTGGTCAGCTTGCCGCACGAGAGCGTGATGGTCTTGGTCGTGAATCCGCTCCCGATGGCCTTGCGCACAGGGGGCAGCGCATCCAGCCCGATTCCGGCCGAAGCACCAGCCGCAACGATCACCTGGTAGTCATGCCAGAAAGTGTTGTGCTTCTCAGCAAGGAGGTTGGCCATCGCGTGGCAGGCGGCCACGTTGGGCAGAAACCAGAACGAATGTTGCAGATAGGGCAGCAGGCGTACATCGGAATACGGAAACGGCGGCCGCGTGCCGGTCTTCAGATACTCCGTCGTTTTCGGCAGGTAGCTGCCACGGATGATATCGAGCCACTTCTGCACGTCGTTCTTGTGCGTGAACTGTGCGGATTTGCCCGTCCCCGTCGCGGCGAAGAACTCGTTGAGATCGAACTCGTCGAACTCCCCGGCACTCGCGATCGCCAGCAGTTCGTCCGGCATCTGGTAGGTCAGCAGCCGCATCTGCGGCAGTGCCCCGTAGGGGTTCCACCGGCCTGGGTTCTTCGCGGCGAACGCTTCCTTGGCACGCTGTTCGTCGGTGTACGTCCAGTTGAAGATCTGCTCCTCGATGAACTCGCCGGTCGCCAGCGCCCTGAACGGCGTACCCGAAAGGTAGAGGTAGGCCCGTGTGGTGATGGGCAGGAACTCGGTCTCCTTCTCCGAGAGTTCGGTGAGGTCCTCGTTCACGTCCTGCAGGCCCGCGCCGTACTCGATCGTCGCTTCCTTCTTCGCGACGGCCTCTTCCTCGCCCTCGAACAGTTCCTTGGCGGTATCGCGCCATGCGCCGAAGTGGTATTCGTCGAAGACCACGAGGTCCCAGTTCACCACGTGCACCCATTCGTTCTTGGGCTTGACGTTCCCGAAGAGGTCGCGGCCCAGAAGGTCCTGGAAGGAACCGAAATAAACCACCGGACGGGCACGGTCCACCCGGGTCGGATCCGTGCCGGAAGCGCGCGAGAGGTACTGCCACCCCTCGAAGTCCACGTGGCTTTCGAGATCGCTCTGCCACGAATCCTCGACGGCGGGCTTGAAGGTCACCACAAGCACGCGCTTGGCCCCTAGCTTCTTCGCGAGCTGGTAGGTGGCGAAGGTCTTGCCGAAGCGCATCTTCGCGTTCCAGAGGAAGCGCGGGACGGCAGCCTTGTCCTCATCCCAGCGCGATCGGAAGTAGGCGCAGGTCTGTTCAACGGCCTCGGCCTGCTCCCGCCGCATCGCGAACGTCGCGTGATGCGTGCCGGACAACCGTTGTCCGGTGCGCAGCTCGGCGAGCACAGTCTTCACATCGTTGACGGAGCAGCGCACCCACTCCCGTTCGGCGCTCTCGAAGCCCTTCCTCACAAGCGCCGCGCGCACCTCGTGATCACTGAAGATGGTCCCGTCGTGACGCTCGGCGGGCTCGTCCAGCTCGATTCGATAGTTCTTGATCGCGGCAGTCTTGAGCTGCTCGGCGACGCGCCGCTTCACGTCGCGGGTGGTCTGACCGATCTTGAGGAGACCCGCGTGCGCCCTGTCGGCGATGGAGTAGGCATAGATGCGAGGGCGGGCCTCGGGCCTGGGCGCGAGGATTTCCTCTATCGTCTTGGCCATCAGTCGTCGCCCTCGGTGCTGAGGTCCATCGGGCGAATGACCGCTTCGACATAGTCAATCTCTTCTTTCGTCAGCTTGTATTTCTGGTAGAGCGCCTCATCCGTCCACTGCCGATCCCATGTCTGAATAGGAACCCATGAATACATCGGTCGAAGTGCATCTTGCGTCAGTTTGCGCAGCGAGACGAGATGCCTGAAGAACTTCGTGCGGTAATAGGACTC
>DYKI01000081.1 GCA_020722705.1 Chthonomonas calidirosea
TACCTGCTGGTACGTGCGAGCGAGACGGCTCGGCAGGAGCGGGATGCGGCTCGGCAGGAGCATCGCCCTCCCGGAGACCGTCTGATCGGGGGGAGCGAGACGGCTCGGCAGGAGCGGGATGCGGCTCGGCAGGAGCCTTGGCCTCCCGTGCCGGCGAGGGTCCGAGATGCTTCGCCGGGCGCGTGGGTCACTCTGGGCGTGGTGGCGGGTCTCGGGATGCTCAGCAAGTACACGATGGGGCTGTTTCTGCCATGCGCCCTGCTGTTCCTTGGCGGACGGCGTGATTTGAGGCCGTGGCTGAAGCGCGCCGGTCCATATATCGCCCTGGCAGCAGCGCTTGCGGTAACGACTCCCAACCTGGTCTGGCTTGCGAGGCATGAATGGGCAAGCTTCGGGCATCTGGCGGGCCTGACGGAGACCCGGGGCGGTTCTGGGCCGCTCAGACGCCTGGGCGACTTCATCGGCTCTCAGGCAGGCCTGATGACGCCATTGTTGTTCCTCGGCATGGCGGCGGCGATGGTGAACGCCGGTCGCAGCCGTTCAGACCCGAGAGACCCTGGACGATGGCTCACGTTCTGCTTTGGCGCCCCCGTCCTCGTCTTCTTCGTCCTGCTGTCCCTCAAGACGAAAGTTCAGGCGAACTGGGCCATCTGCGGCTGGATCGCGGCATCGGTCGGCTATGCCGGCTGGGTCTGGGGCGATGGAGGCAACCGGAGGCGAACGGCTTTCGCGTGGACCGGAATCGCGCTGTCCCTGTTCGTATCAACCATGGCGGGATGGCCGGAGCTGCGCAGCGCTATAGGGCTGCGCATCCCGGCGAAACTCGATCAATCTCGGAAGATGTACGGGGGCTCCGAACTTGGCGTGGCGATCGCGGCGCAATCGGCGGCGATGGCGAACGGCGGCGAGCGGCCCATCATCGGTGCGGTAACCTACGACGTTGCGTCGCGCATGGCCTTCTATGCGCCCGGTCAGCCGCGCGTTGTGTGCCTGTTCCTCGGAACACGCCCCAACCAGTATCGTTACCTCAACAGGGCATCGGGCGTACGGGTCGGCAGCAACGTGCTGATCGCCGACCATCGTCCGCCGACCGATCCGGAACTTGTGCCGTTCGAACAGGTCTTCCAGCGTGTCGAGCCGGTGCCGGAACCTGTCGTGGTGCGGGTGCCCGCCATTTACGACGAGCCGGTCGTGGAGTATTACCTGTACCGGTGCTATGGCCTCAAGAACATGCGGGTTCTCGATCGGGCGAGATGAGAGAGGACATGGGGCGTCTGCTCGGTGTACGAGAGCGGCTCGGCAGGAGCCTCGCCCTCCCCAGACCGCTACGGCTCGGCAGGAGCCTCGCCCTCCCTTGAGGGGCACAGCACGCATGCGCCGAGGGGCGCAACGGTCGTCGCGCCCCTCGGCATTCGTTTCGCCTGTGCGTCGCTTACTTGCTCTTCAACGGGCAGTTGGGATTGGGTCCGCTGCCGTCGCGGAGCCTGAGACCGTTGCCACGGTTCTGGCCCTGCCACCCTTTGCGGCCCTGCCGGCCCATGCCGCTCCCGTCACGAAGCCTCTGCTGAATGCGCTGGCCGGTGCCGTTGCACTGACCGCGTCCGGGGCCTCCGCCCCGCCCCTGCGCGAATGCCGGGCCACCAATCAGAGCTATCCCCAGCACGCTTGCGGCCGCCATCGTCCAAATCCGGTTCTTCATTGTCTTCTGTCCTTTCTTCTGGCTCTTTTCGCCGTGTTCTGCACTCAGGACGACAAAGCGTCAGGCCGGTTCCCGAATCAGCGACCGAGTGCGCTAGATCGTCAGCGCGACCTGGCCGTGCGGTATCCGGAGTACAGCTCCGGCAACGCTTCGCGGAGGGCGGTCTCGTTTGAGCGCGGATCGCCCCGGTAGTAGAGCCATCGGTCGGTGCGGCCTGACGCAGGTCGTGCGATGAACTGGCCGGTATGCTCAACTTCGATCGTCACGGGCCGCAGCTCGCTGGGGAGCACAACGTCGGCCCGCTCCAGGGCACTGCGAGGCACGATGCGATGCGTTCCGTCCGGTCGCCTGACGAGCGCACGACGCGACACCTCCATCCAAACGCACGTCTCCCAGACGTTGTGCGGGCGTCGGCACACGCGATCAAGCGCCTGAGGATCGCCGGCTCCATCCAAGCCCCCGAGGAAGTCCGGGCGCTCCGACCGCTCGAACGCGTACACTACATAGTTCCGCAATCGCAGGTCCATGCGGCGCACAAACTGGAGATCGGGCAGCAGCCAGAACGTGTTGTTCGGGCCGTAGTCGAACGGCCCCTTGTCGGTGGAACATGGATAGATCGCCACGGGCAGGTCGGATTGCAGCACGCGCACCATGGCGAGCGGATCCAGCATGACGTTCCACTCGAGGCAGCCCGCAGGGGCGGAGCCCGCGCACAGGTGAACGCGACGGACCTTGCGGCGCATGAGGTCAGGACGCCGATTATACGCCACAGCGATGGGCCTGGCCGATCCGAACGAGACAACCTCGACCCGCTCCGCGCTCTCCTCCAGAACGTTCAGCATGAGATCCACACCGCGCTGCTGGAACCTCGGAGCGTCCTCCATGGTGTCGGTCAGCGAGCGCATGCGAAGGAACGGGGCACAACCGGTCGGAACGTTGCGGTCGAACAGATAGTTGAGCTGTTCCACAGTAACGAAGCCCGGCTCGCGAGGCCCCTGCGGGTCGCGATAGTCCGGATGCTGGCCCGGATCGTTGGGCCGCCGGTATGGATCATGGATGTCCAGAACGACTGCGCGGAGGTCCACCTCGGGCAGAGCATAGGCCGCAATGAGGTCCAGATTGTCGCCCGGGTCCTGGGGCGGGTGGTACAGGTCGGTTACGTCAATGACCGGCACACGGCGCGCGCGGGGGTTTACCGGCATGCTCGGCCCCCATGGCGTCACACCGGTCGCGGCCAGGAGTGCGCGACGGCTTACTGTCACCGCTTCTTCTCTTCTCTCGCTGAGGGCGGGACGCGGGCGGCGGATGCCGCCGCATCGGCGCACAAGAACCCGAAGAACGCCGCTGCAGGACCGAGGTTCTGGTGCACCGTGAACTCAGCGTTCATCGGCGTGCACCGGTTGCTGAACCACCGCTCGTTGCCCGGCCACCGGTCAATGTGGGGGTAGGCGGTCGGGTTCGGCCAGTCTATGGCCCATGGTCCCTGTCCCACGTCGCCGGTTTTCCGCCATGGGCCGTAGGGAATGAGGCCCGGATGGCACTTGCCCTTGCCGTTGTACCAAGCGTCCATGTGGAAGATCGCCGTGGGGTATCTCGGTCCCACGCCGGTGATCCATGTCTGGTTCAAAGCGTTGGTCCCGAGGAAGTAGTCCGCCGTGGTGTAGAGGGCAGCACGGTACTTGAGCGCTCGCACGGGATCGTGGACCTTCGCGATGGCGTACCCGACAACGCCATCGAACACCAGCGGGGTGGTCTGCTGTCCGACCAGCATGGGCATGCTGAAGTTGCCGCCCCAGCGCAGCGCACGTTTCGAGGGTGTGACGATGAGCGTTTCGTCGGCCGTCCTCAGCAGGGCTTCCCGCAGGCGTTTCCGGTGGTCGGCATCTCCTTTGCCGTTGAGCACATACACCGCCGGGCCATAGACGCTCTGCTCGTTCCACAGATACGTCCACGGCTCGATCCAGGCCGTATCCTTTTTGAACTGATCTTCGTAGGCTTGCTCGCCGGTAAGGGCGTAGAGCGATGCCGCGGCGTATGCCCGGGAATGGCGAAGCCGCCGATCCTCCTTCTCTTCATCGCCGGGTCGCGTGTGGCTCAACGCCCACGCGTAACACTCGCGCGCCTCCTTCGCCCAGTCCACACCCTGCGGGTCTCGCTTGATGAGTCGGGCCAGGTTGGCCGCCGTTCCGGCGTACCTGAACGTTGACCACGGGTCTTCGCCCGAGACCATGTAAATCCGGTCGGTATCCTCCCAGGAGCCCCGACCGACCTTCTTGCCGTCGGCTCGGGTACCCTCGTCTGATCCGAAGGCATCGCCCGCAACGCGCAAACCGACGCCGCCCGTGCCCCAGCCCTTCGCCTGCAGCTCATGGCGCAACCGATGGCAGAATCGCGGCAGCCAGGCGGCTTCATCGAGGATGTCCGGGACGCCGTTGCCGCTTTCGGGAATGTTGAGGTCGCCATCCCTGAAGTAGCCGGGAGCGAGGGTATACGCCAGCAGCAGCTCCTGGGGGACGCGCATGTGCGTCTCATAGCTGTCCCAGTCGCCTGCGTCCTGGTACCAGCCCCACGTGTCGGTCAGCTCGCCTGGGGATTCGGCCATCAGCTTCGCCGGATCGCCGCCCTCGCTGCCCCATTCGGTCCAACGGACCCGTGTGTAGCGCAACTTGCCGGCGAACCCAGGGGTCAGTCTCGGGTTATGGGGCGCCGGACGCTCAAACTCGGTGTAGGGCTTCTTCAGCGCGATGCCGGACCGGTTATGGTACAGCGCGCGTGCCGTCGCATAGAACGCCGGGCGGCAAACGTCGGCGGCGACGCGGAAGGGCCACGAGCATCCGACACCCTCCACGGCGACCACGTAGCGCCCAGGCTTCTGGAAGGCACTGAAGTCACATTCCGCCACGTCGGCTCCGAGGAAGTTGCCGTTGGGCGTGTCGGTGAGGTGATATGTCTCCTGCTGGGTTGACGACATGCGGAACGCCACCTTGCCGGTAAACGCCCGCTTGCCGGTGGCAATGCTGACAAGATGAAACTTGCGGCCGACCAGCGGCCTGACATCGAGACTGCCCAGGTCGCCCATCCAGTGGTAGATGTACGCGAACTTCATGGGGGCCACGGGGGCATAGCCAAGGGTGTTGACGTGCACGGCCTCTGAACGCGCCTTAGCGATGGTGAAGGTCAGTTTCCATTCATTGCCGTTGGCGGCGAGCGGCCCGGTGGTGACGAAGTAGGTCTGTCCGGCCTTCATTGGCGAGGGCAGATGCAGGTACAGCCAGTGCTCCTTTGCGTGATCGGGGCGAGTGTTGACGGCTCGATTGTTCACCCACGTGTCCACGATCCAGGCAAACTCGGTGCCCTTGCTCTTGCGGCCCACGCGCAGCGGGTAGCGCGCCATGCGGTATGCGGCGTCGCCTGAGCACCGGATCGAATAGACCGACGGCTTCATCGCGGCGGTGACATCGAGCGGGCTGACGAACACCTGTTCCTGCGTCCGGGGTTGGCCCCGCTTGTGATGCACCACATGTCCGTCGTCGAAGTGGAGCATGATGACCGAGTCCGTGAGAGGTTGGACGCTCACAAGATCGGATCCCCGCGCGACTGGCGCAGCGCCCATCGCCATGCTCAGCGCGGCTGCCACGCATAGAGGCGTCAGTCTCATGGTGCATCCTCGTGGACGGAGTCGCGCTGCCGCTGGGGCGAACCACGCGAAACCGTCGTTGGCGTCTTGCGTCTTCGGTCCGGCCACCGTAAACGGCGTCCCGCCTATCCCAGCGCCACGTCCAGGAGCATCATCGTGGCGAACCCCACCATGGTGGCCATCGTGACAACATCAATGTGGGCTTCGGTGCGCTGGGATTCCGGTATGAGCTCTTCGACGACGACGAAGATCATGGCTCCGGCCGCGAACGCGAGCGCGTACGGCAGGATATGGATCATCTTCAGCACGAAGAGCGCGCCGAGCACGCCCGCGACCGGCTCGACGATCCCCGAAGCCTGCCCCAGAATGAAGCTGCGCCACCGCCCCATGCCCTCGCGGCGCAAGGGCAGCGAAACCGCGGCTCCCTCGGGGAAGTTCTGAAGCCCGATGCCGATCGCGAGCGCGATGGCTCCGCCAATGGTGGCTGATGGCAGATTGGCGGCGACGGCCCCAAACGCCACGCCGACGGCAAGCCCCTCGGGGATATTGTGCATGGTGATCGCCACGACGAGCAGCGTGCTGCGCTGCCACGACGTCTTGATGCCCTCGCTCTGATCCGTGCTGAGACTGGGATGAACGTGAGGAAGCAGCCTGTCCGTGATCCGCATGAAGATGCCGCCGCCGAGAAAGCCGATGACGGCGGTGAGCCACGCATTCTTGCCGAGTTCCTCGGACATCTCAATGGCAGGCGCAAGGAGCGACCAGAAACTGGCCGCGATCATGACGCCTGCCGCGAAGCCGAGCATCGAGTCCATGAGCTTCTTGTTCACCGTGCGCGTGAAGAACACCAGTGCGGCGCCGGCGGCGGTCACTCCCCACGTGAAGAGCGTAGCCAGCAAGGCCTGTGTGATTGTGCTCTGGGTAAGCAAGAACTCCTTCATGCAGCGGCTCCTGACCCCATGAGGATAACGACGTTCAGTATACCGAGCGACTGGGTGCCAAATCGGCGCGCGGTCCTTGCGCGATGGCACTGGCGCTCTTGACGTTCGCCCCGGTCGTCCGCAGACCTGCTCCGGCGGGAGGCATGGGCATGGCACGGATGGAGACAGTTTCGGCAACTTTGAACTGGGTGCAGCTTTTCCGGAACCGGGGCAGTAACGAAGGCCGCGATGGCGGCGTTCGCAGCACGAGCCATTCACAAGCCGCCGGCCGCCCGTCAGTGCCAATCGGGATGGTTCCGTGCCGCGAGTCGTCCATTCCCATCGCAGCCCAACGGACTCGGACCGTCCTGATGTGGTACAACCTCCGGAAGAACAGCGGCGCTCAAGGAACAACCAGTGACGGATCAAGACCTCCATTCCCTCTTCGCCAACCCCGGCCCCCTGTATCGAGGCAAGCCTTTCTGGTCATGGAACGGTCGCCTCGACCGGCAAGAGCTCCTTCGTCAGGTCCAGGTACTGCGCCGAATGGGCATGGGCGGGTTCTTCATGCATTCCCGCACCGGCCTTGCGACGCGCTACCTTGGCGACGAGTGGTTCGCGCTCATCAACGCCTGCGCCGACGAGGCCGAGCGCCTGGGCATGGAGGGATGGATTTACGACGAGGACCGATGGCCAAGCGGCACCGCCGGCGGCATGGTCACCGCGGACCCGGCCTTCCGCAGGCGCTATGTGCGGATGGAGGAGTGCAGGCCCGAGGATGTGCGGTGGGATGACGATGTCATCGCCGCGTTCGTCTGCCGCAAGGATGGCCTCGCGATCTACGATGTGCGCAGGCTCGAGCCGGGGTCTCGAAACGCTTCGCCCTCCCCATCCGGATCGGCAGGAGCCTCGCCCTCCCCGTCGGGCTCCGCCCTTGTCTTCCGAGACGTCGAGATGGCGCCGGCTTCATTCTACAACGGCAACACCTACGTGGATACGATGAACCCGGATGCCACGGCCCGGTTCATCGAGCTCACGCACGAGGAATACGCACGGCACTGCGGCGCGCATTTCGGCGGCGGGATCAAGGGCATCTTTACCGACGAGCCCCATCGCGGAGCCCTCATGGACCGTTTCGGAGGCGAAGGGTCCCTCTCCGAGGTGCAAGCGCCATGGAATGACGCGATCCGGGGCCGTTTTCTTGAGGCATTCGGCTACGACATCGTAGATCGCTTGCCGGAGCTGTTCCTTCAGTTGGACGGCCAAGCGGTTTCCCAGGTCAAGTGGCATTATGTGGAACTGCTGATGCGCATGTTCCTGGACGGTTTCGCGCGACCATACCACGCTTGGTGCCGCCGCAACGGCCTGGCCGTCACCGGGCACGTGCTCCACGAAGACAGTCTTGCGGCGCAGACGGCCATGTGCGGATCGGTGATGCGCTACTACGAGCACATGGACTGCCCGGGCATTGACCTCCTGACGGAAGGGAACCGAGCGTACTGGGCAGCCAAGCAGCTCCAATCTGCTGCCAGGCAGTTGGGCCGCCGCTTTCTCCTCTCGGAGCTCTACGGATGCACCGGCTGGCAGATGTCGTTCAAGGGCCACAAGGCGGTTGGCGACTGGCAGGCGCTCTGGGGGATCAGCATTCGCTGCCATCACCTGTGCTGGTACACGATGGAGGGAGAGGCGAAACGGGACTTCCCGGCCAGCATCTTCCATCAGTCGGCCTGGTGGCGCCTCTACAAGCATGTGGAGGACTACTTCTCTCGGATCGGGGTCTTCCTGGACCAGGGCGAGCGGGTCTGCGATCTGCTCGTCATTCACCCGGTCGAGAGCGTTTGGTGCCAGGTGTACCCCGGATGGTCGCGGCACCTTGGGGCCACCGGTGGGCCGATCCTCGAAGTCGAGCGCCGGTTCGCCGAGATGTTCCACTGGCTTCAGGAAGCCCAGCTCGACTTCGACTATGGCGACGAAGAGATGCTGAGCCGTTTGGGCTCGGTTATGGCCGATGGTTCTCTACGGGTTGGTCAGGCCGCCTACAAAGCCATCGTTATCGGCGGGATGACTACGATCCGCTCGACGACGCTGGACCTGTTGCGGCGGTTTACGGAAGCCGGAGGGACAGTGATCGTCGCCGGCGATCCGCCGACGCATGTGGATGCGCTGCCGATGGACGGAGGGATCGCACGGATCGGACGGATCGGACGGGTGCCGTGGCATCGGGACGCGGTGGTTGCTGCGTGCGAGAGGGCGATTGAGCGGACCATCCTGATCGAACCTGCGCCCGGCGCCCCGTCGTCAACGCGAAGCCAGGTGGTCACCCAGGTGCGGCGGGACCGCGATGGCCGCACTTACGTGATGGCGCTGAATCTGGATCGCGATTGCGCGGCGCCCACGTCCACCCTGAGACTTCGCGCGAAGGGGCCGTTGGTCCAGTGGGACCCTGTCACCGGCGAACGGGATGCCGTGGAATGGAGCCAGGAGGGCGATTGGATCGCCGCCCCGCTGACGCTGGAGCCCGCCGGATCAAGGCTCTTCGTTGCAGGCGATCCGACTTGTCCGACTCGTCCGACTCGTCCGACTCGTCCGACGCGCCCGACGGCTGTCGCGGGCCCATTCCCGTACCGCCTCTCCGAGCCGAACGTCTGCGTTCTCGATATGTGCTCGTGGAGACTGGATGACGGCCCATGGTCGCCGCGCGTTGAAGTGCTCAAGGCCGATCAGGCGGTGCGTCGCGAACTCGGTCTGGAGCCGCGCGGGGGCGAAATGCTCCAACCGTGGTTCACCGCCAACCAAGGACATACCATCCAGGGCGCGGTACAGACGCGCTTCACGTTCACCGTCGAGCGTCTGCCGTCCGGCTCCGTTGATCTGGTGATCGAGCGCCCCGTCATGGAGCGCGTTGTCGTGAACGGCTTTGAGATCGTGACGCCGCCGGAGCCGCTGCGCTGGCTGGATGTGTGTTTCGCCCGACTGCCATTGCCGGAGAACTGCCTCAGGCTCGGCGAGAACGAGGTGCAGATCACGTGTCGGTACCATGCGGGCATGGGGCTTGAAGCGACCTATCTGTTGGGCGATTTCGGTGTTCGAGTGGATGGTTCGCGCGCGACGCTCATTGCGCTTCCAGACTCGCTTACGATCGGCGACATCTGCACGCAGGGACTGCCGTTCTACAGCGGGGCCATCGCGCTCAAGGTGACTTGTCCCGAGACCATGGCCGTCAGATCCGAACGATCGGCAGGATCAGTCGCGGTCCGGCTGAATGGATTGTCCGCCGCCTGCGCGCTTGCCGTTCCTGCAGACACTCCGCTGCCTGAGACTTCCGCCCTGGAGCTTGAGCCGGAGTCGGAACCCCTCGGCAGAATCATCGCGTGGGAACCTTACGAAGCGGATATCGGCGATCTTCTGAACGATCACGGCGCGTTCGAGCTCCATGTCTACCTCACGCGGCGCAATACCTTCGGCCCGCTGCACCAGGTCCCGCGCGAATCGGCAGGATACGGTCCGGGGAACTGGGTCACGGAGGGATCGGCATTCAGCGAGGACTATGTGCTATGGCCGAGCGGCCTCATTGGCCCGCCCGAACTGCTCACTTGGCAATAGGCTGCATGCGTCCTATTCACCCCATTACAGGAGAGGAACTATGACCCCCACCCAGGAACAACAGGTGCTCAAGGCACTCGACGGCTTCATGATCGAGCTGCCTAGCTGGGGCTTTGCCGACACCGGCACGCGATTCGGCAAGTTCTACCAGCCGGCGGCCGCCTCGACCCTCGAAGAGAAGCTGGCCGATGCCGGCGAGGTCCACCGGCTTACGGCCGCGTGTCCGTCGGTTGCCGTCCACGTCCTCTGGGATTTCAAAGAAGGAGAGGATCCCAACACCACGGCTGCGCTTGCCGCCAAGTACGGCGTGCGCATCGGCGCCATCAATCCCAATGTGTTCCAGGACCAGGCCTACAAACTTGGCTCATTCTGCTCGCCCGATCCTGCCGCGCGCAAGATGGCCCTCGATCACACCCTCGACAGCATTGAGATCGGCAAGGCCGTCGGCTCGACGCTGCTGTCCATGTGGCTGGCGGACGGCACCAACTACCCCGGTCAGGACAACATCGTCCGGCGCAAGCGCGATCTGGAAGCGGCTTTCAAGACCATTCATGACGCCATGCCGGCCGGAATGACGCTTCTGATCGAATACAAGCCCTTTGAGCCCGCGTTCTATCACACGGACATCGCAGACTGGGGGATGGCGTATGTGCTGGCCAAGCACTCAGGCCCCAACGCCCGTGTGCTCGTTGATACCGGCCATCATCTGCCGGGCACAAATGTCGAGCACATCGTCGGGTATCTCCTGGATGAGAACATGCTTGGCGGATTCCACTTCAACGACAAGAAGTATGCAGACGACGACCTCGAGCTCGGCAGCATAGACCCCTATGCGGTCTTTCGTATCTTCAACGTCATCGCCCAGCACGAGTTCGACACGGGCGTCAAACCCAGCATCGCCTACATGGTGGACCAGTCGCACAACCTCAAGCCCAAGATCGAGGCGATGCTGCAGACGGTGGATGCGGCGCAGATCCTGTTCGCCAAGGCACAGCTCGTGGACCGCAAGAAGCTCGCCGAGGCGCAGGCCAAGGGCGATATCGTACGCGCCGAGAGCTGCCTCGTTGATGCCTACCAGACGGATGTGAGGCCCATTGTCGCCGAGTGGCGCAAGTCCAAGGGCGTTCCCGTGGATCCGATCCAAGCGCACCGTGAGTCCGGCTACGTCGAGCGCGCTGCCGCGGAGCGCACCGCGGCCCGAGCCGCACGCGGAGAAAAGCAGGGCGGCAGCTACGCCTGAGGCCCACTGCCGGCTCGCCGCAGCGCATGCTACGCTCAGGCCCATCGGGCGCATATGCCCGATGGGCTTGCGGTCGCGGACCAAACGACAATCGGAGCTAGAATGCACAGGACCAAAAGAGAGCCCATAGACCGCCTGCTGTACCCTTTTCAGCGATTCGCTCAGGTGGAGGCAGCAAGCGGCATCCTGCTGCTCGGAGCCACAGCAATCGCGCTGGTGTGGGCCAACTCGCCATGGAGCGCGTCGTATACCGGCATCCTTGAAGCGAAGGTCGGTTTCACCGCCGGCTCGTTCGCATTCTCCAAGGACCTGATTCACTGGATCAACGACGGCCTGATGGCGGTCTTCTTCTTTGTCGTAGGCCTCGAGATCAAGCGCGAGATTGTCGCAGGGGAGCTCTCCACGCCCAAGAAGGCGCGTCTTCCTATCATCGCGGCCTTCGGCGGCATGCTTGTGCCGGCCCTGATCTACACGGGCCTGAACTTCGGGTCTCCGGCGCAGCGCGGCTGGGGCGTCCCGGTGGCCACAGACATAGCCTTCGCGCTCGGCGCGCTCGCTCTGCTCGGGCGACGTGCGCCGGCCTCACTCAAAGTCTTCCTTGCGGCGCTCGCCATTGCCGATGACATGGGGGCGGTTGCTGTGATCGCCTTGTTCTACAGCAACGCCATCGCGCTGCCTGTTCTGTTGACAGGCATCCTCCTGCTGGGCGTTTCGTTGGCTGCCAACAAGGCGGGGGTGCGCAGCCCGTGGGTCTACGCCGCCATTGGGATCGCGGTCTGGTTTGCCTTCCTTGAATCGGGTGTCCACGCCACCGTTGCGGGCGTCCTCCTGGCGATGACCATTCCGATGAAGCGGCGGATTGACGCACAGGTGTTTGTGGAAAGGTGCAAGTCCGCGCTCGGCGAGTTCACTGCCGAGGTGGACGCGACGCCTGGAGACGTGGAGACGGAGCCGGTGGCCGTATTCGATCTCCTCCAGGCGTGCCGCGCGGCACAGACACCGCTGCAGCGCATGGAGCACGCGCTCCAGCCGTGGGTTGCCTTCGCGATCATGCCGATCTTTGCGCTCGCCAACGCCGGCGTTGCGATCCACGGACTGACGCCAAACGAACCGCCTGCGGCTCCGCTGGGTGTTGCGCTCGGACTGGCGCTGGGCAAGCCCATCGGCATCACTCTGTCCACCTGGCTGGCGGTGCGGCTCAGGGTGGCCGAGATGCCATCGGATCTACGATGGAGCCACATGCACGGCGCGGGATGGCTCGGAGGCATCGGCTTCACCATGGCGCTCTTCATCGCCGGATTGGCGTTCCGGGGCACGCCCACGCTCGACAGCGTAAAGCTGGCCATCCTGGGAGCGTCGGCCATCGCCGGCGCAGTCGGTTATCAGATCCTTCGCCGGACGGTCCCCGTTGACTTGGAGACCGCCCGCTGACGCAAATCCGTACCCGGCGAACCTACTTGCGGGTCTTGGGCTTCGCGGCCGGTTTGGCCGGTGCCGACTGCTTGGGTTTCGGTTTGGGCTTGGCTCGCTCGGCGGCAACCTCGATTGCGCGAACCTTCGCCTGCTCGATGACGCCCTTCACCACGGAGGCAGGCAGGACGAACGCCCCACCGGGAGCGCTGCCACCCCCGCCCATGAGCCGCATGACCATGGAAAGCCCCATCGCAGCATCCGCGCCTTGCTCCTTGACGCCCGACGGTATGGTCGTCAGAACGCCAACGACATCGCCGGTCATGCCGAAAACGGGCAGGCCAAACGCCGAGATATCGCCTTCGAGCATCCAGGCGGTGCGCGGCTTGGCGATCTCAGCGTTCACGCGCGCCGTCTGGAAAAACGGAGCGTAGTCGTAGCCTCTTCCAAGCCGGTTGATCTGGGCCACTTTCTGCCCGACCAGCGCCGACGTGCCCTGCCCGAAGTCCACGAACGGCAGAGTCCGGTCGCCGAGGCCCTCAACCTTGACAAACGCCAGGTCCAGATTGGTATCGGTGGCGGCAAGGAAGGCGTTGTACTCCTTCTCCTCGGAGCCGATAACGACCTTGAACGATGTCGGCGTTACCTTGAAGCTCATGTCGCCCATCTCCTCGGGCATTCCCATCATCTCCATCATCCGCATGGGGGAGAACGACATGTTGGAGATCATGACCAATCCGTCGGCAGAGACAGCGACACCGGTCAGGTTCATGCGCGACTCCTGCGCCTGGCCTGCGCCGCCGAACTTAGTCTCGGTCTTGACGATTGCCTTGACTGTGACAATCGCCGGGGCGTACTTGGTGACAAGCCCGTCCAACTGAGCCATCTCGTCCTGCGCCCGCACCGATGCTGCCCAAAACGTCAGGGCTGCGACGCCCAAAAGCGAACGACACATGCACATTGCTGTTCTGCTGATCACTGCTGGCCTCCAGTGCCGGCCCCATCGGGCGCGATCTTGGCCCAGTCCGGCTCGATGAACACGAAATGCGTACGAAAACCGCGCTGAACGAAGAGGGTCAGCGTCTTTGGCTTCTGTTGGATGGCACGCTCGAAGGCCGCCTCGAAGGCCGCGATATCCTCGGTGGCGGTGCCGCCCACCGAGATCAGGATGTCATCCACCCTCAATCCGGCCATGTCGGCCCAGCCACCCGGTGTGGCATCGGCAACGAGAAGACCCTTCACGCCGCGAAATCGCCTCGACTCCATCCGATCCATTGGCGTGATCTCGCGGACGGCGAACTCCAGTTCACGCTGTTTGGCTTTCTTGGCCTTGGCCGCCGAGCGAGGCGTCGGCTCGAGCGGAACGCTGACAGCGATCGGCTTGCCCGCCCTGAGCAGCCCCAGCTTCGCCTGATCTCCAAGCGAGAGGTTCTCAATCGAGCGCGCCAGGTCGGCAGCGTCCTGTGTCCGTGTGGCGCGCAGTGCCTGACCGTTAAGCGATACGATGACATCACCGGGCTGGAGACCCGCCTTGGCGGCCCGAGTGCCCTCGTATACCTGTGTGATGCGATACCCACCCGCCTTCTGGAGCTTCAGGATGCGGGCCACCTCGGCCGTCACCACCTGGGTCTTGACGCCCAGCCAGGGTTTGGGCAGCTCGGTGTCAATGTCGGTGTCCTTGTCTTCGGTCGGCTTCACCTCGGTAACGATGATCTCGCCGCGCCTCCGAAACACCACGGCCAGCCCCTCGTCCGGGATTTGGCGGACGGCCGATGCGAATGAGTGCAGATCGGTCACCTGATGGTCGCCAACCGAAATGATGATGTCGCCGGGCTGAATCGGCGGCTGCGCCGCTTCGAACGGATATCCCGCTCGAACGCCAGTCACGCGAACGCCCTTCCTGATCGGCAATCGCTGCAGCAAGGCGCGGACCGGGGTCACTTCCTCTATGGTGGCGCCCACAGTGCGATACTCCTCCTCGTCGCCCTTAAGGGGCGCCATCACCGTCGGAGTGACCGTCAGCGTCTCCGTCTTGTCGCCACGCAGGACCTGAACGGCCACTGCTTTGCCGGGTTCGAGGGCGGCAATGCGCTGATACAAGACAGGCACCTCCTCGAAGTAGCGCACGTTTGCGGCCTCGCCGTTGACACTGAGGATAATGTCTCCGGGCTTAAGGCCCGCCTTGGCCGCCGCCGATTCGGGTTCCACTGCCGCCACCAGCGCGCCCTGCGCCTTCTGGAGCTTGCTGACCGGCAGCGCCGTGACGCCCAGCCACGCCCTGCGCACGGAGCCACGTTCGAGCGCCTGCCGCAGCACATCCCTGGCTATGTTGGATGGGATCGCGAACCCGATCCCCCCACCGTAGCGCAGCTCGTTGATGCCGACGACCTCACCGGCCAGGTTGACCAGCGGCCCGCCGGAGTTGCCCGGAGCGATTGTGGCATCGTGCTGGATCCAACGAGTGAAAAGACCGGTGGTCTCACCTTCATCGAGCTGCATTTCTTCGATGTCGTTGGCCGCTTCATTCACGAACACGCGCTTCGGATTCGAGACGACACCGAGCGTCAGCGACGAGGAGAGCATGAGGGGATTGCCCATGGCCAGGACATAGTCGCCAATCTGAAGCCTGTCAGAGTCGCCAAGAGCTGCATGCGGCAGAGGCTTGGCCGGCTGCGCGCGCTTGGATACGTCCAGCTTCAGGACGCTCAGGTCGGTCAGCGGATCATGCACGATCACCTTCGCATCGAGCGTCTCGCCGTCGGGCAAGGTGCACTCGATGCGCGTCGTCCGCCCCGCAACGTGGTAGTTAGTCAACACATGCCCCTCTGGCGTGACGATCACGCCGCTGCCGGCCGACGGCGCCCGCTGTGCCCGGCCTTCGGCGAAATAGCGGGTGACGACCTTTATGTTCACCAGGGCCGGATAGACACGCTCGCGGGCTCTGGCTATGTCGGCACGCAAGGCGTCGGGAGGTGACTGACCGGAGGCGGACACGGCAAGCAGGAGTGCAGCAACCGTCGGGACAGATACGCGCATAGATGGCGTTACCTCCGATGAAGGGTGGGCATATCATACCATTAAGCATCAAGCCCGCATCCCCTTGCGACCGCCCGCCAAAGGGGGCGCGGGCAACGACGCGCCCTGGACGGCCCGCAGATACGATATGGGGTTGCGGCTCGGCAGGAGCCTCGCCCTCCCGATATCCGGCGGCTCGGCGGGAGCCTCGCCCTCCCGATGTCCGGCGGCTCGGCGGGAGCCTCGCCCTCCCGATGTCCGGCGGCTCGGCGGGAGC
>DYKI01000082.1 GCA_020722705.1 Chthonomonas calidirosea
GGGTTTTTACCGAGGCGTGCACAAGCATGCCAAGAACCCAACAAGCCCCGCGGGCATGGCTGGGGGGGGCTGATCGGCCTGAAGATGCCCAAGCTGACCACAAGACGCCCGAACACTGTAGGCTTGGGCATCTTGTGCAATCGACCGCACGGAAACCAGCATCAGAATGCGGCCTAGACCAAGATGCCCATGCTCTGAAAAACTTGGGCATCTTGTGGAGGCCTGAAACGATGATCCCCGCGCTTGGCGGGGCTCGTTCGATCACGTTTTATGACGGCGCTTCATGTTGCTGCTTGCGCGTTTTCTAGGCTTTGGCGAGTGCGCTTGGCTTCATCCAAGACACGCTGCTGGCGCTCCGTCGCCTTTTGGAGCACGACGCTATAGACCCGCTTTTTCTCGGCGGATGATGCGTTTCGGACGAATTCCGCGAACGGGGTGGATGCTACGGCAGGCTTTTTCTTGAGGAATTTCAGCATGGTCTCAAGCCTCTTCAGGCAGGCCCAGGAGAGTCCTGAGCGACGCGCGATCATATTTCTCGGGTATGTGGGTGTCAACGCGCTCGACATTGGCGAAGTAGGTCTTATGTCCGCCGTCGATGTTCTTCAACAATAGGTCAACCTTGACCCGCTTGCCAAATTCGGCCTTCAGCCTGTTCACCACGTCACGGGCCGCGAAGTATTGTTCGATGAAGATCTCGGGCTCGATGCGGCGCCCCTCATGTTCCTCACGTGCCTGCACGAAGCCCCAGGCATGCAGGGGCTCCTGATAGACATAGATGATCAGGACGGCGCGGTCGTGGTCCAATGACCTCTGGATGTTCTTAAGGGCCACATCATGGCTCGCCAGGGTGCCGTCAAGCAGGAAGCTTTGTCCGTTCTTGTAGGCTCGATCAAGGATACGCTCGACCAGCAATGACACGCCTTTCTGGAACAGCCAGGCGTTGCCGCCGGTGTAGCCGGGGAACTCCGCCCGGAGTTCATCGGGGTCGATCCTGAGGACTTGCCCTCCATTGGAGCCGAACATCTCCAGCAGCTCGATGGAGGCCTCTGTCTTGCCAGCTCCAGGTGAACCGGCCATGAATACAGTGACCGGCGCGGATTCGGATGGGTGAGTTTTTGGATCGGTTATCCGGCGGGCAATGGCCGTGCGATTGGCCTTTGCATAGGCGATGGCTTCATCCTGGATTCGCCGTTCATCCTCTGTCATGTGTCTCTCCGTGCATCTTCATGCGAAAACATGCGGCACAGCCCTTTGCCAATGGCGCGCAGGAGGTCATGGGCCAGCATGTAGAGGCCCAGCGGGATGAGGATCAGGAGCCATTGGGCGATGATGATGAAGAGGATTGCCCAGAAACCTTCTCCCCATAGTCCCCAGATCGTCCAGGCCGGGATGGCGACGCCCAGGAGGATGGCCAGCATGGTGCTTGCGATCAGTCCGAATGTGGCTGGTCGGGTGTTCATGACTTCCTCCTGGTGCTGAGGTGTTTGATCTCGGTTTCCTTGCCGTCCCTGATCTTGTCCAGGGTGTCTGCCCACCATTGCATCATCCTTCGGCGCTCGGGCAGGTACTGGGCATGATTGTAGGCAGCACGCACCTTGTTGCGCTCTGCATGGGCGAGCTGTCGCTCGATGGCGTCAACGTCCCATCCGTATTCATTCAGCAGGGTGGATGCCATGCTTCGAAAGCCGTGACCGGTCATTTCTTCCTTGGAGTAGCCAAGGCGGCGAAGGGCAGCGTTGATGGTGTTTTCGGACATGGGGCGCTCGCGAGTCCGTTCGCCGGGGAAGAGGTAGCGCCCGTTGCCGGTCAAGGGGCGCAGCTCCTCGATGATGGCGATGGCCTGCTTGGATAGCGGGACGATGTGCGGGTCGCGCATCTTCATTTTGGCGGCTGGGATGCGCCATTCCATGGATTTGAAGTTGATCTCATCCCATTCGGCATGACGCAGTTCGCCAGGCCGCACGAAGACCAGAGGGGCAAGCCGGAGTGCGCAGCGGGTGATAAGAGAGCCGGTGTAGTCATCCATGGCGCGGAGCAGACCGCCGATTTCCTTCATGTCGCGGATGCTAGCGTGGTTCTTTTCCTTGGCCGCCGGGATGAAGCCGCGCAGATCGGCGGACGGGTCTCGCGGGGCACGGCCTGAAATGACGGCATGTCGGAAGATTTGGCTGATGTCCTGATGGGCGCGGTGCCCGCTGTGCAGGTTCCCACGTTCCTTGAACTGGAGCAGGATGGGGAAGATGTGCGTGGGCTCGATGCTCGCGATGTCGGATGAGCCAATCACTGGGAATACGTGTTGCTCAAGGCGGCGCATGATCTTGGCGGCGTGCCTCTCAGTCCACTTGCTGGAGTGTGTAGCGTGCCACTCGCGAGCGATGGCCTCGAACGAGCGTGAGGCGATCTTACCGGCGCTGGCCTTGAGCGCCTTGCGTTCTGAGCTGGGGTCAACGCCCCTGGCGATCAGGGCACGGGCTTCATCCCTCGCACCGCGGGCATCCTTCAGACTTACCTTCGGATAGACCCCAAGGGAGATGCGCTTTTCCTTGCCTCCGATCCTGTATTTCAGCCTCCACCAGCGCCCCCCGGCTGGGGCCAGCTCAAGATATAGGCCTTCCTCGTCATGCAGTCTTTCAGGCCTGTCTGTAGTGCCAGAATGCTTTGCGTTTGCGACTTCTAGGGCGGTAAGAGGCATCTGGGGGCAACTCCTTTCGGTATTTGGGGAGATGCCCCCAAAGTTGCCCCAATCTATAACCGGATGTGTGCGGAATCAAGCGAACGACGGCGAACGACTGATTAGCGATTAAAAGCCATTCTGGCGCGGCTTTGTGGATTTCAGCGAACTTCACTGAACTGCGAAGTGGTGCCCGGAGCGTCATCCACATCATTGCATTGAAATGCCTTTGTGACGCCTTTTGCTTTTCATGAGCATTAGAGTTGCCCCAATAGTTGCCCCCATCTTGCGGCGGCTTTGCGGCTGCTTTGCATTCCTGGCTTCGCGCATTGCTTGCCGTCAACAGCGCTGCACGCTCTCGCATGGGTTCGAACGAGAAAACAGCCCCATGCTTTCGCCCGCCAAGCCTCAGCGCGGCGCGCTTGGGCTGAGCCGTGCAACTGCATGCCACCAGCTCAACATGAGTTGCAGGCGTGGCGGGGGGAAGACTGCGCGGCGCAAGGGGTGGTGGATGAGGATGATGGAGTCCGATGTGGTCGAGAGATGATGCTTATCGGCGGGCGCAGGTGTTGCAAGGTCACGATGATCTTGTCCTCACCGTGTTGGGAAACGCCACGGACCTCCATGTGGAGGTCCCTTCCGGGGCTGCCCAACATCGGTTCGGCCTGCGTCATGGGCCCCGGCCGTCCTGCGGAGCTACGCTCCACAAATGACTCGACGCCCTCCAGGCTGCCGGGGGCTCGCACGGCTCCGCGTTCGCTCTCCGTGCCTACTCGGCAGAGGATTGACCAATGACCGAGCGTGATTTGATTGAGCTGAGCAGTGACCATGAGCTGGTCGAGCTTGCTGCTTTCGCAGCAGGATTGACGATCAGGTGGAGCGATGGCTTGGGGTGCTACGAGCGTTACGCTGGTCCTCTTCCTGAGCCGCTTAGCCAATGGTTGCCATGGCGGCCGCTCAGCGAAGATGCTGATGCATTACGTTTGGCCGTGACTCTATTTCTCGATGTCACGCAATGGCGCGGCATCGACGATCCGCCCACGGTTGAAGTGGCTGGATATGAGGAAAAAGCGCTGGCATGGGAGGAAAGAGGCGCAGACCCGTTTGCCGCGACTCGGCGCGCCATCGTACGCGCAGCTGCCGAGATTGGCAGGTCCATGGCATGAAAAAGCCCGGCGCTTGGCCGGGCTGGTGACGTCGAAGGTGATGGAGATCAGGATGCGTCGTCGGGCTTGATCTGGTATGGCCTGAAGCGGATCACTTCCTCGCCGATCCAGTCGTTGATCTCGCGGAGGCGCTCCATCAGGGGTTCGAGTTCGTTGCGGGCAAACACGGCGGCGGCGGCCTCGATGGATCCGAAACCTCCGGTATTGTTGGGGATGATGCCCATCAGCTGGGGCGGGACGCGGTGGGCGGCGAGCACGTCGTCTCGGCTCACGTTCTTGATGTTGAAGAACTCGTCCTTGGCCGATACGTCAGCGATCGGCAGGATCTGCATGCCGTCCTTCTTGCCGCCGGGCGCGTACATGAGCAGGTTGCGGAAGTTGCCAGGGCCCTTGCTGTTCTGCATCGCCAGCTTGAGGTTTGTGATGGCCGCCTCGTCCTGCAGGGCATCGGTCATGTACAGGATGAATCCGGCGTGGCTTCCGTTCTTGTAGTATTTGCGGCGGAACAGGGTGGCGGCCTCGTTGAGCCATGCGGCCTGCAGTGCGGCGATGTATTCCGGCAGGCCATACAGCTCCTGATTCGGATCGGGCTCGACCAGCTGGAATGCGCGCCCGGCCTCGAACCACTGGCGGTTGTAGTAGTCCGGCGCGTAGCAGGCGCGGCCATCCTTGCCGCGGCGCATGTACTTGGCCGGCAGCCGCTCGACCTTCACCGGGCGTCCAAGACGGTTGTCCACACGCGTCACCCAGCCATTGCCGAACAGCAGGAAGTCCAGCGCCAGCGCGCTGAAATCCGTGCGGGACAGCATCTGGTGCGGGACGAAACAGCTCGACAGCACGTTCCGCTTCACTTGCATTGCGGACGCGTGGTGCGGGTTCGCGCGGTAGCTCTTCGCCAGGCCGGATAGGCTCACCGGCGGCTCGTACCACTCGCCCGTCCACCATGATTCAGCCATGTCCAGGATGTCGTAGCCCTCGAGCACAGGCTCGGGGTCGCCAAATGTGAAGGCCATGGCGTTGGCCGGGTTCATGGTCGCATCGGTGGTCATCAGAAAATCTCCATGACGTGGGTATTTGTGACGGTCTGGCCCTGCAGCGGCTCGAAGGCCAGCGCGTGCATGACCGCCCAGGCAAGGTCGGCATGCCCCGACTCTTCCGTTCGGCCCGCGTTGTAGGTGATGGCGTTGCCGCTCGGGGTGACCGTCTTGCGGATAGACATGAAGGCTGTGGCCACTTCCTTGGCCCCGGCGTCGTACTCGAAGCGCCCGTTGTAGATCACGGCCTGCGCCTTCATGACCAGCTTGGACTTGACCTCGGGCGAATAGCTGAACTTGCGTGCCGTGGGGAAAAACCCCACGACCAGGTCATAGACCCCGATGCCGATGCCGGTCACGTCGATGCCGATATGCTGCACGTTGTAGCGCTGGGTCAGCTGCTTGATGCGCTCGGCCTGCTGGTCGAACGGCATGTTTCGCCAGCTGTACTTTTCCAGCAGGCGGAACTTTCCCATCTGCACTACCGGAGGTGCTACCACGGCCGCGCTCGCATCGTCCCGGGTCCGGCTCGGGTCATAGCCGACCCACACCGGCCGATCACCGAATGGTCGCGGGGCGAACGGCTTGAAGTCCGGCCAGTCCACCAGGCTGTCCACCATGCAAGCGGTCATCTGGTGCAAGCTGAAAATGCTCATCGTGTCGTCGACGAACTCGCACATCAGCAGCTGCCGGTATTCGTCCTCGCTGTACTCGATGCGCAGCTGGGCAAGATCGAACAGGTCGCACCCGGACGCGACGGCATCCTCCACCGTCACCACCTGGCGCCACTGGCCGTCCTCGCAGGCGCGGCCATCCTTCAGTGCGCGGTGCGACACATCCAGCTTGATGTGCCTGTCCTTCGGGCGGCCCTTGTTGAAGTGCTCGCCCGTCCAGAACGGATAGGCCTCGTGGCTTATGGCGGACGGGGTGGAGATGTACGTCTGGCGCCACTTCTTGTGCATCGCCATGCCGCTGGCCACCTTGCGGAACTCCGTGAAGCGCGGGATCCAGAAGAACTCGTCCATGTACACGTTGCCGTGGTAGGACTGCGCCGTGCGGGCGTTCGTGCCCAGGAAATACAGCGTGGCCCCGTTCCACAGCACGATCGGGTCGCCTTTCAGCTCCACACCCGTCACGTCCTGCACGAACTGCAGGATGTACAGCTTGAACACCTGCGCCTGGGCCTTGGAGGCCGACAGGAAAATCTGATTCCGCCCCGTCTTCAGCGCATCGACCAGCGCCTCCCGGGCGAAATACCACGTGGCGCCGATCTGGCGGGATTTGAGGATGGTGCGGATCCGGTTGTCCTCGCCAGCCTCCATCCACACGCGCTGATAGGGGAAGATGGACTCCTCGAACGCCTTGATCAGCGCCTCGACCTGCTCATCGGAAAGCTCGTTCTTGCGCAACTTCTCCCGCTTGCGCGCCGCCCGCTTGCCGCCCTTGGCCAGCGCCGGGTTCAGCACCGCCTCGGACTCGCCGCGCTCGTACCGCTTGATGCGTGCCGTGCGCATCAGCGCCCGCATCAGGATGTCGATCTCGTTGACCTCGGCCGGGGACTTGTTGTCCTTGGCGATCAGCACCTGGCAGCGCGCGGCGATGGACTCCTCCACCCGCTTTATCTCCGGCGTGCTGTCCCAGTCATCCCTCTGCTTCCAGCTCTGGACGGTATTTGGGTTCGCACCCACCTCGCGGGCGATGTCTGGCACGCGCCAGCCCTGCCAATACAGGTGTTTGGCGCGAATGCGTGGTTCAAGAGCGTTTTTTGGCAGGTCCATGCCGCAAGGGTATGGGGTAGGGAAGGGCTGAAATATCCGCCGGTGCGGTAAACCGCGCCCCTACACGGGCCGGGCGTTGAATAGTGCGCCGCCGCCATCAACCCTTGATGCATGTGACCGAGGAGGCCATGCCCCATGCTCATCAGCAAGTTCTTCCGAGTGGCCCGCGAGGGCGACACCATCGACGGGCGCACCATCACCCGCGAACAGATCGCGCAGATGGCGGAAACCTACGACCCGAAAACCTACAACGCACGCGTCAACATGGAGCACTTCCACGGCCTGGTCCCTGGCGGCCCGTTCGACATGCTCGGCGACGTGATCGCCGTCGAAGCCCGCGAGGAAGACGGCAAGCTCAGCCTCTACGCGAAGATCAAGCCCCTGCCCAAGCTGCTTGAGATCAACCGCGCCGGACAGAAGCTGCACACCTCCATCGAGGTCATGACCAACTTTGCCCGCACCGGCAAGGCCTACCTGGTCGGCCTTGCCGTCACCGACACCCCGGCCAGCCTCGGCACAGAAATGCTCGCCTTCAGCGCGGGAGGCTTCGAAGCCTTCGCCGGACCGGCGCACGAATTCACCCTGGAGATGGAAGGCGAAGGCAAGGACGAGTCCGAAAAGCCCGGCCTGTTCGCCCGCGTCAAGGATCTGCTGAGCGGCAAGGCCAAGACCGACGCCGCCCGCTTCGCCGACATGGACGCCGCCATCGGAGAAATCGCCCAGGCCGTGGCCAACCTCTCCGGGCATGACCACGGCACCGACGCGCTTGCCGTAAAGCTGGCATCCGCCGAATCCGCGCTGGACGACATCAAGGCCGCCCACGCCAAGCTCGCTGACGACTTCGCCGCCCTGAGCGCGAAGCTCGAAGGCGAAACCGACCCCCATCACCAAGAACGCCAGCCCGCCACCGGCGGCACCGGCCTTATCGCCACTGACTGCTGAGGAAAAAACCATGCGTACCCAAACCCGCGAAGCCTTCAACGCCTACAAGGCACAGGTTGCCCAGCTCAATGGCGTGGCCGACGTTGCCGAAAAATTCGCCGTATCCGAGAGTGTTGAGCAGACCCTCGAGGCCCGGATCATGGAATCCGCCGGCTTCCTCGGCATGGTCAACAGCTTCATCGTCACCGAGCAGATCGGCGAGAAGATCGGCCTGGGCAGCAACGGCCCCATCGCCGGACGCACCGACACCAACAGCGCCGACCGCGCCACCGCCGACGCAGCCACGACTGACGGTCACAAGTACACCTGCCTGCAGACCAACTTCGACACCCACATCCGCTATGCCACGCTGGACGCCTTCGCGAAGTTTCCGGACTTCCAGACCCGCGTGCGTGACGTGATCGTGCGCCAGCAGGCCCTCGACCGCCTGATGATCGGCTTCAACGGCACCAGCGCCGCGGCCACCACCAACAAGACGACCAGCCCGCTGCTGCAGGATGTCAACATCGGCTGGCTGAAGAAGCTGCAGACCGAGGCCGCTGCGCGCTACATGACCCAGGGCGCCAACGCTGGCGAGATCCGCGTTGGCGCCGGCAACGGCACCACCCTGCTGCCTGACTACAAGAACGTCGCCGACTTGATCGCCGACATGCGCACCAACCTGCTCGATGCATGGCACGCCCGCGACTCGCAGCTCAAGGTGCTGATCAGCGCCGACTTCGAGCAGGAGATCATCGGCGGCATGATCAAGAACTACGCCGAAGTCCCGACCGAGGCGAATGCCATGGCGATGCTGCTTGCCAACGGCAAGTATCTTGGCCTGCAGACCGAGGTGGTGCCGTATTTCCCGGCCCGCACCATCATGATCACCCGCATCGGGGCAGGCGGCGAATCCAACCTGAGCATCTATGCTCAGTCCGGCAGCCGTCGCCGCACCATCATCGACAACCCGAAGCGCGACCGCATCGAAAACTACGAGAGCGTCAACGAGTCGTACGTGATCGAAGACCTGGGCGCGGCCTGCGCGGCGGTCAACATCAAGCTGTGGAACGGCACGGCCTTCGCGTGATGATCAGCCCGGCCAAGCGACACTTCCAGCAGACAGCAGCGGCCCAGGGTGGCGCTTTTGTCGCCGCCCACAACGGCGCGCCGGTGGATGCCAACCTGTACGAGCTGATGCTCATGCAGCTGGCCGACCACAAGCGCAGCCTCAAGCAAATCCAGTCGGTCGAGCGCAAGATCGAGGCCAAGCGGGCCATGCTGCCGGAGTATGCCGCCTATATCGACGGCATCCTGCAGGCCGACAGCGGTCGGCAGGACGAGATCGTCATGACCATGATGGTCTGGTCCATCGACGTTGGCGACTTCGCCCGCGCCCTGCAGATCGGTAGCTACGCGCTCAGGCATGGGCTGCTGACGCCCGAGCAGTACAACCGCGACACCGCCACCCTGCTGGCCGAGGAGATTGCCGAGGCCAGACTGCGCGGCGGCCATGTGCCGGTTGAGGACCTGGTGCATGTCGATGACCTGACCGCAGGATGCGACATGCCGGACGAGGTGCGCGCCAAGCTCAAGCGCGCCCTCGGCGAGGCCTATGGCGAGGGTGCGCCCGCCCTGGCCGTGGCCTACCTCGAACGCGCCATCGAGCTCAACAAACACATCGGCGCCAAGAAGCTGCTCGACAGCCTCAAGCGCAAGGCCAAGGCCGCCGCCGAGGCCCCGGCCGTGCACCCGACCGAAGCTGCGCCGGACGAAGCCTCCGGCGACTGACCGCGTCCCCCCGCGCGGGGTCGGGGGAGGGTGCGAACAGGCCTTGCGCCTGCCGCTCCTCCCATACCCCGCACCTATCCATCAAGGTGACTCATGACCGTCTTTGCCCCCACCGTTGACCCCAACAGCACCGAAGGGCAGACGGTCTCCAACATAGCCTTCTTCCCTGCCATCAGCGTGGACGCCTTCCGCTCAACCACCCGCATGCAGGACACCGTGGCCGATGGCCGCGTGGTCCAGGCCATCCGCGAGTCCGTCATCACCACCAACCGCGAACTCACAGCCTGGCGCGCGGCGCAGACCGCCCTCGGTTATGCCGACATCGGCAGCGTGCCTGCGGATGCCTACGGCGACATCACCGAGCTCGAGCACCACTACCTGTCCGCCGTGTACGCCCACGCCAAGGCCCTGCTGATGGAGCAGTACCTCGACATCGACAGCACCGAGACCGGCCAGAGACGCGCCGCCGAATTCGACGGCACCGTGGACAGCTGGCGCCGTGAGGCCCGCGAGGCCATCCGCGCCATCCTCGGCATCCCGCGCGCCACGGTGGAGCTCATCTGATGGGCATCGTGGTGTACGCGCAGCAGGGCGACACCGTCGACCTCATCTGCCACCGCCACTACGGCCGCACCGCGGGCGTCACCGAACAAGTGCTGGACGCCAATCACGGCCTGGCCGACCTCGGCCCAGTGCTGCCCATGGGCACCCGCGTCGAACTGCCTTCCCTGCCCGCGCAGCCGGTCACAAAACTCATCAACCTGTGGGACTGAACACATGACGGAACCGGCCACCACCGCAGGCGCCATCCTCGGCATCAAATTCGGCAGCGTCATTGCCGGGGCCGTGGGCGGCATCATCAGCCTGCACTACATCGAGGGACTGAACATGTGGGGGAGAGTGCTCGCCGTCGTCGCCGGTGCCGCCGTCGCGGGCTACGGAACGCCCGTCCTGTCAGGCTGGCTCAGCCTTGGGCAGGATGCCGAGAACGCCCTGGCGTTTTTTCTCGGCTTGACGGCCATGAACGTGATCCCTGGCCTGATCAGCGTGAGCGAGATGTTCAAGTCCGACCCGCTCGGCTTCATTCGTCGCCAACCTACCGAAAGGAGCACCGATCATGATCAATGAACAGCAGCTCGCCGAGCTGTGCGGCAACAAGCGCCGAGCTGCACAGTTCATCGGCCCGCTGGTCGAGGCCATGAACCGCTTCGGCATCGACACCCCGGCCCGCGCTTCAGCCTTCCTGGCGCAGCTCATGCACGAATCCGGCCGCCTGCGTTACACGCTTGAGCTTGCCAGCGGGGACGCCTACGAGGGCAGGCGCGATCTAGGCAACCTTCAGCGCGGCGACGGCCGGCGCTTCAAGGGGCGCGGCCTGATCCAGGTCACCGGCCGCGCCAACTACCGCGCATGCTCCATGGCCCTGTACGGCGACGAGCGCCTGCTCATCGCCCCCGAGCTGCTCGAACAGCCCGAGGGCGCGGCCCTGTCAGCCGCCTGGTACTGGTCAAGCCGCAACCTCAACGCCCTGGCCGATGCCGGCCAGTTCGGCCTCATCACCCGCCGCATCAACGGCGGCATGAATGGCATCGCCGACAGACTGGCGCACTACGACAAGGCGCGCGAGCTGCTTGGGGCCACCGCATGAACCCGCACAACCTCTACCAGTCCGGCCGCCCCAGTGTCCTGCGCCATCGCATCATGGTCCGCCTGCTCAGCGGCGCCCTGCTGTGGGTGACCGTGGCCGCCTGCCTTGTGGAGGCCGTCCGGTGATCCGCCTGCCGTCTGCCGATGCCATCGCCGCACTGATCGCCATGGCCATGCTGGCCGGTGCGGGCCTGGCCGGCTACCAGCACGCACGCAGCGCCTGCGAGGCCGAGCAGCAGCGCACCCGCGCGGACCTTGCCGACCAGCACCGGGCCAGCCTTGCGCGCGCCATCTCCCAGGCCGAGGAACAGGCCAGGGAGGATGCCGCCATACTGCAGGCCGCAGCCGAGCGCGAAGCCGCGCGCCAGCCCATCACCCGCACCCTCACCCGGGAGGTCACCCGCTATGTGGCGAGCCCTGCCTATCCTGACTGTCGCCTTGATGACTGCGAGCTGTGCCTCGCCCATGCCGCAGCCGCCGAAACCGATCCCACGGGCTGCCCCTGTGGGCCTGATGATCCCATGCCTTCCGCCGGAGGCCCCGGCGCAGCCGACCAAGGGCGCGCTGCTGGAGGCCTACGTGGAGACGGCAGCCCGGCTGCATACATGCCGTGACCGCGTAGACGGATGGATCGAATGGCAGGAGAAGGACCATGACCGACGTATCCGACCAGGCGACTGAATTCGAGGAGCTGCGACGCGACGCAGCGCTTGCCTCGCGCAAGCCAAGCGGCCCGCCACCCTGCGGCGAGTGCCACTTCTGCGAGGCGGAGCTTTCCGACCCGTCCGCCCGCTGGTGCGATGCGGACTGCCGCGACGGATGGGAAAAACGCCAGCGCGCCTATGCCCAGAGGCCGATTAGATGAACAAGCTCGAATCCCTGCGCGTCCACCTGCTGGCCATTCCAGGCGAGCTCAAGATCGACCCGGACGACCTGCTGACCTTCGCCGACCACGGCACGGTCTACAGCGCGGCGCAGGGCACCAACCAACATTTCGAATTGCGCTACAAGGCCAACATCATCGTGCAGAACTACAGCGGCCGCGCGGACCAGCTCATGTTCTGGCTGCTGCAGTGGCTGGCCGTGAACCAGCCGGACCACGCGCCCGAGGCCGTCGCGTTCCAGGCGGACCTGCTCAACCACAAAAGCGCGGACCTCAGCATCACCGTGGACCTGACCGAGACCGTCAAGGTGGAGCAGACCGAAGAAGGCATCAAGCTGCACCACTGCGATCCGAGTATCCCGCCAGATCTGCTCCCCGCCAATCCGTGGACGCTCTATGTCCGGCACCGCGACGATGAGACCACCATCACCACCTGGGTGGCCGGCGAGTGAGTGATGACCTGGCCGCCCTGGAAGACTGGCTCACCCCGCTTGTCCAGCGCCTTGGCGCCGCCGAGCGCCGCAAGCTCGCCCGCCGCCTGGCCGTGGGCCTGCGCGCCAGGCAGGCCAGGCGCATCGGCGAGCAGAAGAACCCGGATGGCAGCCGCTTCGAGCCGCGCAAGCGCCGCCAGAAGCTCGGCGACAAGGCCGGGCGCATCAAGCGCACTGCCGCCATGTACATCAAATTTCGACAGACCCGCCACATGCTGGCCAAGTCCGACGCGGACGGCGTGACCGTCGGATTCGCCGGCCGCGATGCCGCCATCGCCCGCATCCACCAGGAAGGCCTGCTCGCCAAGGTCGACCCGGGCGGCCCGCTCTACCAGTACCCCGCCCGCCGCCTGCTAGGCTGGTCGGACGAGGATCAGGCGTGGGTCATGGAGCAGGTGATAAACCACCTTCATGGTTGATGTAACATGACCGAACCTACCCATTGGGATGGCGGCCAGTCCACCGGACCTTTGGGCGAGTCGGAGCATGGCTGCGACTCAAACCATCGCGCCACAAGTTGTAACCTCGCAAGCGGCCAGCCTTGGGGCTTTTTTATTCCCGCAAACATGCAACGCCGGTAAACCGCGCCCCTACATGCGCGCAGCCGAGCCCACATCCGAGCCCGCGCATACGCTAGGCGGCATGGATGCTTTCAACCTCGCAGAAATCGCCCGCCGCCTGGAGAACATGCTCCGGGTCGGCTCCGTGGATGCCGCGGACTACGGCCGGGCCCGCGTGCGCATCCGCTGCGGGCAGCTGGTCACAGGCTGGCTGCCGTGGCTGACCGCGCGCGCCGGGCATGACGTTGACTGGTGGGCGCCGGACCTCGGTGAACAAGTGCTTGTGCTGTCGCCATCGGGTGAAATGGCCAACGGCATCGTGCTGCCCGCGCTCTACCGTGGCGCCGTGCCCGCGCCGGAAACCACCCCTGACGTGCGCAGCATCGCCTTTGGCGACGGCACATCCATCAAATACGACCGCGCCGCGCATCGCCTGAGCGTGAGCTGCGTTGGCGATGTGACCGTCACCAACGCCAGCACCATCACCGTGCAGAGCGGGGGGGCTGTCACCGTGCAGGCCCCGAGCGTCACCATCGACACACCCATGTGCACCGTCTCAGGCCGCCTCAATGTCGGCAACGGCATGGCCGTCACCGGCAGCGTGGGCGGCAGTGCTGCGGCCACATTCTCAGGCGACGTGGTGGCTGGCGGCATCAGCCTGACCGGCCACACCCACCCGGGTGACTCGGGCGGCACCACCGGGGCGCCGCGATGATCGGCATGAACGCCACCACTGGCCATGCCATGTCAGGACTTGACCACCTGCGCCAGTCCATCAAGGACATCCTCACCACGCCCATCGGATCCCGCGTCATGCGCCGTGACTACGGCAGCGAGCTTTTCAACCTGATCGACCACCATGGCAACAAGGCCAATATGCTGCGCGTGTACGCCGCTACCATCGAGGCCTTGCTGCGCTGGGAGCCGCGCATCAAGCCGCGCCGCGTGCAGGTGGACAGCATCGACGAACAGGGCCGCGTCACCCTGGCGCTGGACGCCATCGCCGCGTTTGACCTGGGCGACGTCCGCGCCGGCCAGCTGGTGCAGATCGACGTGCCCATCGGAGTCACCGCATGAGTGCCTTCACAGCCATCGACCTGACCAGCCTGCCCGCGCCCGACGTGGTGGAGGCGCTGGACTACGAGGCCATCCTCGCCGCCATGCAGGCCGACCTGATCGCACGCGCGCCGAGCCTCGAGGCCGTGCTGTCCGTGGAGTCCGACCCGCTCAACAAGCTGCTGCAGGTGTGCGCCTACCGCGAAGCCAACCTGCGCCAGCGCGTGAACGACGCCGCCAGAGCCCGCATGCTGGCCTACGCCACCGGCAGCGACCTTGAGCACATCGCCGCGAACTACAACCAGACCCGACGCGTGCTCGATCCTGGCGATTCCTCCGCCGTCCCGCCCGTGCCGCCGACCTACGAGGACGATGAAACCCTGCGCAAGCGCTGCATTATGGCGATGGAGGGACTAAGCAACGCGGGCACCATTGGAAGCTACACCCACCATGCCATGGCCGCGGACGTGCGCGTCAAAGACGCCAGCATAAGCAGCCAGGAGCCCGGCAAGGTGCTTGTGACCGTGCTTTCTACCGAAGGCGATGGAACCGCATCCGGCGATCTGCAGGCCGCCGTGCTGTCCGTGGTGGGATCCGAAGCCGTTCGACCGCTATGCGACACCGTGACCGTGCAGACCGCCACCATCCAGTCCTACGCCGTGGATGCCTCGCTCACCGTCTACCCTGGGCCGGATGCTGCCGTTATTCGGCAGGCTGCCATCGCAGCCTGCCAGCAGTACGTGACCGACCACCACCGCCTTGGTCACGACATCACCATATCCGGCCTGTATGCCGCACTGCACCAGCCAGGCGTGCACCGCGTCACCCTCGCAAGCCCAACGGCGGACATCGTCTGCAACGACCAGCAGGCCGCCTACTGCACCGCCATCACCGTCACCGTGAGCGGCATCGATGAGTGACGTGGCCAGCCTGCTGCCGCCTAACGCAAGCGCCACTGAGCGCGCCGTCGAGCAGGCCACTGCTCGCCTCGGCGCCGTGCCCGTTCCGCTGCGCGATGTGGTCGACCCGGACACCTGCCCGTCCGCGCTGCTGCCGTGGCTGGCCTGGGCATGGGGCATTGACGAGTGGGACGACAAGTGGAGCGATGGCGCCAAGCGCGAAAGCATCCGCAGAGCCTACGCGGTGCATGCGCACAAGGGGAGCGTACATAGCATCCGCGAGGTGCTCGCCTCGGCAGGATACGGCGATGCCGTGATCATCGAGGGCCTGGATGCCGAGCAGTACAACGGCGCCATCACCTACAACAGCGACATGTACTACGGGCAGGACGCCACCCACTGGGCCATGTACCGCATCTATCTCAGCCGCCCCATCACCATCGCCCAGGCCGCCCAGGTGCGCCGCCTGCTGATGATCACAGCCCCGGCCCGCTGCAGGCTCGAAGGCCTGCACTACACCGAGGCGCTGAACATCTACGACAACAGCATCCGCTACGACGGATCCTTCACCCACGGAGTCGCATGACATGGCGAACCTGAACGAACTCGCGCAATGGGAGGCTGGCATCTACCAGCTGGAAACCACCGACCCCGTGGTCGGCGGCCCGGAAGGCATCAGCAACCTGCAGGCCAAGCTGCTGGCCAACCGCACCGCTTACCTCAAGGCGCAGCTCGAGGCGCTTGGAAGCGAACTGGCCGCGCTTGGCATCACCGATATCTCCGGCCTGCAGGCCGCGCTGGATGGCAAAGTCCCCTGGGGCGCCGCAGACGCCGTCATCGCCGCCGCCGGCCTGACGCCGGATCACACCAACCTCGGGCAGCTGCTG
>DYKI01000259.1 GCA_020722705.1 Chthonomonas calidirosea
ACCCTCGCATACATCAAACAATCCCTCGGCTCTTCGCTGACATTGGGATGGATCATATACCTCCGCAACAATCCCTCGTATTTCATCCCCGCCTTCTCCATCACCTTGGCCGAGGCGGGATTGTCCACGTCGCAGGTGGCGAAGACGCGGTAGATGTCGGGTTCATGTCTCATCTTCAGGAGAATGTGCTTCTGGAATATGCACAGGCTTCTCTTTCCCCAATTCCACTGACCGTTGATACGCGGCCCAGACGGCGCGCGAGATGGCGGTGCGGAAACCGGCCTTTTCGAGATAGTACAACGCCTCGGCGGACGTCCCGCCTGGCGAGGTGACCTGGTTGCGCAGCGCGGCAGGATGTCGCTGCGCCTGCTCGTAGAACGACGCCGACCCTTTGATGGTCTGCAAGACGAGTTGCTCGGCAATGCGACGGGGGAAGCCCATGTGCACACCCGCGTCTATCAACGCTTCCATGAAGAGGAACACGTACGCGGGCCCCGTGCCGGAAAGCGCGGTTGCCATGTCGAGATAGCCTTCATCTTCCACAAAGACCTCTTCGCCCAGCGCGCCGAGGATGGAACGCGCCGTCCGCTGTTGCTCCTCGGTCGTCTCTTTCGACGCGGTCCAGACGGTGATGCCCTTGCCGATCTGGCCGGGCGTGTTCGGCATCGAGCGGACGATGGCTTTGTGCTTGAGGCCCGCGCTGAGTTTCTTGATGCTCGCGCCCGCGATGATGGACAGCGCCAACGCGTCACTGCGGATGCCTTTGAGCCCCTTCATCACTTCGGTCAACCTCTGCGGTTTGACGGAAAGCACCACCACGTCCGCGTGAGAGGCGGCCGCGGCGTTGTCGGTGACGGCGAGGATGCCATATCGTTTATGCAGTTCCGCGCCGCGTTCCTCGCGCGGCCCGGAGGCAGTGATATCTTCGGGGTTGGCGAGTTTCTTCTTCAACAATCCCGCGATCATGGCCTCGGCCATGACGCCCGGGCCGACGAAAGCGATCTTTTTGTTCAGCATGGCGCATCCTTCGCTTATGATTTTACCAACCGCCAGAACAGGATTCCCGCCAATAGCGCCATCGCCGCGCCGAACGCGAACGGGGCGGACGCGCCGAAACCTGTCCACGAGCCGAGTCCCTGCCAGAGCAGACCGGCGAACAGCGAGGCGGGGAGCGCGGTCAGTCCCACCGCCGCGGCGTAGAGACCGTAGGCCGTGCCGCGCTGGGACTCGGGGACGAGGTCCGCGATCAAGGCTTTTGCCACGCCCTCGGTGGCGGCGTAGTAGATGCCGTACAGCCCGAACAACATCCACACCTGCCAGCCTGTCTGCGAAAGTGCGAAGCCGAGGTAGACCAGTCCGTAGGCCAGCCAGCCAAAGAGGATCAAGCGTCGGCGGCCGATCTTGTCCGAGAGCGCGCCGAGGGGACCCGCGAGAATCGCGTAGACGAAGTTGAAGGTCATCACCATGAGCATGACTTGCAGGACGTTCAGCCCGCGTTCCTGGCCGCGCAGGACGATGAAGGAGTCCGAGGAGTTGCCGAGGGTGAACAGGACGATGATGACGAGGAAGGTTTTGAAGCGGCTGTCGAATCCTTTGAGCGAGAGGGACGGCGTGGCAGATGGATTTGCCTTCGCCACGTCGCGCGCGCCGAGGGCGAGGACGATCACCGCCAGCACCGCCGGGATGACGCTGACGAGGATCGCAAGCTGGAACGTGGAGCGCGTCAGAAACTCCGCCTGGGACTGGGTCAACCAAACGATAACGGCGGCCAGTCCAAGTCCAAGAAATGCTCCGAGCGTGTCGCCGGCGCGGTGAAAGCCGAAGGCGAGTCCGCGCTGAGTCGGGTCAATCGAATCGGCCACGAGCGCGTCGCGCGGCGCGGTGCGAATCCCCTTGCCGACGCGGTCCGCAAATCGGACGCCGAGCACCCAGCCCCAGGCGTTGGCGATGTAGAGGAAGGGCTTGGCGATGGTCGAGAGCGAGTAGCCCGCCACGGTGAGCCATTTGCGTTTGCCGAGTTTGTCGGAGAGCGCGCCCGAATAAATTTTGAGCAGGCTGGCGGTGGTTTCGGCGACGCCGTCAATCAGGCCGATGACCGCGGTGCGGACGCCCAGGACGTTGGCGAGGAAAAGCGGGATGAGGTAGACGATCATCTCGGAGGAGATGTCGGTGAGGAATGAGGTCGCGGTGACGATCCAGACGTTCGGATGCAGGCGGCGAAGTTTTGAACCCGAATCGATTTTTTGATTTGAAGTCATATTTTTGTAAGCCTTTCAATTACATTA
>DYKI01000260.1 GCA_020722705.1 Chthonomonas calidirosea
TCGGACGGATCGGACGGATCGGACGGATCGGACGGATCGGACGAGGTCGGACCCTGCAGCCGGGTGTTCCGGACGGCGGGGACGCCGTCCCTCCCGTGACGCGCCGCACATATTGGCCGATTCCCGATTGAGAGGTATTCCCGTTGTCGCTTGACCTAGCCCGCCCTCGACTCGAAGAGCTCGCCGCGCAGTATGCCGAGCTCGAACGCAGCATGGCCGATCCGGAAGTCATCGCCGATCGCGACAGGTACATTCAGGTCAGCAAATCGTGGCGTGACCTCTCGGAACTGGTCGGCACATACCGTCAGCACGTCAGCCTTCAGGAGGAGCTGAAACAGACCGAGGAGCTGTTCGGCGATGCCGATATGCGCGCGCTTGCGGAGGCGGAGGCCGAGGACCTCCGCGCTCGGCTGGCCGAGACCGAAGAGCGCCTCCGAGTGCTCCTGCTGCCGCAGGATCCGAACGACGAGAAAGACGTCATTATCGAGATCAGACCCGCGGCAGGCGGCGAAGAGGCCGCGCTGTTCGCGGGTGATCTCTTTCGTATGTACTCGAGGTACGCGGAGCGCCGCGGCTGGAAGCTCGAGGTTCTCAATGCCCAGGAAACGGGTATCGGAGGCTACTCGGATGTCGTGCTGTCGGTGCAGGCTTCGGGCGCCTACAGCCAACTGAAGTTCGAAAGCGGTGTCCACCGCGTCCAACGGGTGCCGGCGACAGAATCAAGCGGCCGGATTCACACATCAACCGCAACGGTCGCGGTCTTGCCCGAAGCCGAAGAGGTTGAGATCGAGATCAACCCGAAGGACATTGAGATGGATGTCTATCATTCATCGAGCGCCGGCGGACAGAATGTGCAGAAGGTTGCCACGGCCATTCGGGTTCTGCATAAGCCAACCGGCATCCTCGTCACTTGCGAAGACGAACGGAGCCAGCTCCAGAACAAAGAGAAGGCACTGCGGCTGCTGCGAGCGAAGCTCTATGAGCGTGAGTTGCAGGCACAGCTTGAGGCGCGGACGGAGGCTCGGCGTTCGCAGGTGGGCACGGGCGACCGGTCGGAGAAGATCCGGACCTACAACTTTCCCGATGGACGAGTGACCGATCACAGAATCGGGCTCACCGTCCACAATGTGCTCGGCGTGCTCGACGGCAACATCCAGCCGTTCATTGACGCCCTGATCGCCGCCGATCAGGCCGAGAAGCTCAAGAACGAGATCTGAGGAGACCATTGGCGACTTCTGCCATATCGTCGCTCGGTGCTCCCACGCTTTCCGACGCGATGCCGACCGGTTCGGCTAGCGGCGCCGGTGGGGGAGGCGCGATGGCTCCGAACTCATCGTCTCGGGCGCGTATGGATGCCCTGATGCAGGCGGCGGCGAATCGCCTCGGCGCCGCGGGTATCGAACGCCCCTTGTTCGAGGCGCAGATGCTGTTGGCGCACGCCATGCGAGTGTCGCGCGGAAACTTGATCGCTTGTTGGCCGCCGGAGGTCGCTGAGGATACTGTCGCCGAGTGGCTCGATCTGGTCGAGGCGCGATCATCACGCATTCCGATGGCCTACCTGTGCGGGTTTCGCGAGTTCTACGGCCATCGCATGACGGTGAACCGGCACGTCCTGGTGCCTCGACCCGAGACGGAGCTGCTGGTGGAGCGAGCGCTTGCGTGGGTCGGCGGTCGGCACGGCGCTGTGGTCATTGACGTGTGCACGGGGAGCGGATGCGTGGCGGCTGCCATAGCGCTCAACAGCGGCTCGGCGGGAGCCTCGCCCTCCCCCAGGGTGTACGGCTCCGATCTGAGCGCTCGGGCGATCCGGGTTGCCGCATCGAATCTGCGCCCGGCGAGTTCAGGGAGCGGCGCCATCGGTCTGGTCGTAGCCGATCTGCTTTCCGCGTTCGCACCGGGCTGCGCGGATGTGGTGACGGCAAACCCACCGTACGTGCCCACGGCGACGATCTCTGCTTTGGAGCCCGAGGTGCGCGACCACGAGCCGAGACTTGCCCTTGACGGAGGTGCCGATGGACTCGCTCTGATCCGGCCGCTGGCGCATCAGGCCAGGCGTGTCCTGCGCTCAGGGGGCGTTCTGCTGCTTGAGGTTGGCCGGGATCAGGCGGGAGCGGTGGGCGAAGTGCTGCGCGATGCCGGGTTCGCATGCCTCGGCGCCTACAGGGACCTGGCTGGAATCCCGCGGGTGATGGAGGCGCAAGTACCGGATGAATGATCAGATGGCGGAGGCCCCTGCAACCGGGTGTTCCGGACGCCGTCGAGTCGGACGGATCGGACGGATCGGA
>DYKI01000083.1 GCA_020722705.1 Chthonomonas calidirosea
ACTCGCCACTCACCACTCGCCACTCACCACTCGCCACTCACCACTCGCCACTCGCCACTCGCCACTCGCCACTCACCACTCACCACTCACCACTCGCCACTCAGCCGTCGCCCTTGCCTCCACCCTGACCCTCTCCCGCACACGAAGGAATGGGCAAAGCCCGTGTTCGTTCGCGTAAGAGAGGGAGATCAGCGCGATTCGGACCGACGGAAACCGGCGCGGCGAAAGGCCCGGACGGTCGAAGGATGGGATGCGACCAGCTTCCAGATCATGCCTGACCGGTGATTCTCGATGGCGAGCAGAGCCATGCCGAGATCAATGCCGATCACATCCCGGTCGAACCAGTCCCGGTCCAGATTGAAGGCGTTGACGAAGCCGTATCGGCCCCAGATGCGCGCGCCGTAGGTCTTTCGCATGTGCATGGCGGTGGTCAGCGCCGCATCGGCATCCACCATGCTTGCGGCAAGCACCGCCGTCGGGGTCAGTGTGCCGTCCTCCGGTTCGGGAACCCCATACGCTCGGTAGCCGTCGGGACCGTCGCAGGCGTTCAGGCCCCACCCGTACACGCCGTAGCTCTTGCGCTTCGTGGGATTGTCGGTGCAGAACCGGCGATGGATGCGTGTGGCGCGTGCGGCTTCCTGCTGGTAGTCGTATCCGAGAGCATCCTTGCGGTTTCGGAAGTCGTAGTAGGCGTGGGCCATCTGGTGCCAGAACAGTGGGCCGGCGGCGATGGTCTTGATGCCCCTGTACGCGTAGGAGCCGCGCTTCCAGGCCGTCCACGAGGTAGCCGGCAAGGGATCGCGACGTGCCCCGAGGCCGAGGAGGTAGAGGAACATGTGCTCGCAGTAGGAGCCCCAGTCATTGGCAAGGAAGCCCGTCTCGGGTTTCCACCCGTGGGACACGAGGAGCTTGTCGGGCTTGGCGCCGCCGTTGGTGCGCATCCACGTCCAGTCGAGACGGTCGTAGAGGCGATTGGCCAGCCGCTCCACATCCGTGCCCCGGAAGTACCGGCCGCAGGTCAGCGCACCGATGACAAGGAGCGTCGTGTCTATTGACGATATCTCGCAGTTCCATCGGCGCTCGCCCGTGCGCCAGTCCACGAAATGGTACAGCCAACCGTGTTTGTGGGGCATGCCCAGCACAAACCGCAGCGTTCGTTCGGCCTGTTTGATGGCCGCCGCACGCTTGACCCACCCCCGTTGAACGCCAACGGTCAGGGCCGCCAGCCCGTAGCCCGTTGAGGCGATGGACGCCACGTCGTACGTATCCGGGCCAAAGTTGGAGGCACGGTCACGCACCAGCCCCGTCTTCGGATGGGCGCATTCCGTAAAGAACAGCACAGCCCTGCGCTGGACGTCGTCCATGAACCGCTCACGGCCGGTGGTCGCCACGCCGGATGCGTGGGGGCTTCCCGCGAGAAGCCCCCACACGATCAGAAACGGGCCGAGCGCATAAGGAGGCCGGCCCGCCCGCCGTGTCACCGGTCTGTCGCCCTGAGCGTCGTGCAGAAGGTGTCTATCCACGAGAGATCCATGCCGCCGAAAACCATGTTGCTGGGATTGTACATCCACATGTTGGTTCCGTCCGGATTGCTCGGAGCACAGGTAGCCTCGAAGTTGGTCCACTTGGCATGGCCATCCATGAAGGTGAGGTTGGCGGCTCGGTCGGTACCGCGGTGCTTCGCACCCCAGTTGGCGCCTGCAGGCCCCCAGTTTGGATCATAGGCCATCCACGGGCCATAGTCCGCCCAGATGTCCTTGTGTTCGCCGAACAGGATGGAGTTGGCCGGATAGTCGAAGCCCGCCTCGGCGTATTTGAAACCGGACCACCAGTCGCCCGTGCCGACGCCTGCGCTGGACTTGAAGAACGCGTTGTAATAGAAATACGACCTTACGACTTTGGGAACGGTGGGATCGTACCAGGGCTCTGCGGACTCATCGAGGGTGTTGCCGGCAGGATTGCTCGGGCACTTGAAAATCTGCAGGTTCTTGATGTAGGGCTGAAGCAGGTGCTTCCATGAACCCAGAACACCGTTGGGCCCCTGGTTGCGCCGGATCATGAGGGTCTCGTCGTAGTCCTGGCTGTACATGCGTGCCGCGGTGCCGAACTGCTTGGTGTTCGACAGACATGAGATCAGTCGGGCGGATTCCCGGGCCTGGGCGAAGACAGGGAACAGGATCGCTGCAAGGATCGCAATGATGGCGATCACGACGAGCAGTTCGATCAGGGTGAAGCCGCGCGTTGCGCGATTGGCTCGTTCCGACATATCCTTTCTCTCCTTAGATGCCTGCCTGTATGGCCGACGTGAGTCGGCGTGTGTTGCCCTCGGTTCCTCGGTCAGCAGGCGACGACCGCGACGAGGGTCTTGCTTGGGTGCTATCTTGGCGGACCGGTGATGGGCATCGGCGCGCCCGAACTCCGACCGGGTATCTCGCCGGGCTTCATGGGTCGGCCAAGGCCGGCCTGTTTGGGCGACCTCAGCCCCGACGGTGACGCCCACATCCGCCACCCGACAATCCCAAGGACGATCACAATGATGGCGAGTATTGCAATGCCGATCCTCGGATCTATCTCCCTGGCCATGCTTGCATCTCCTTTGTGGTCGCTCAGCGTCTCGGCGCCGGACCGGTCGAGCCTCTGACGTGAAGCTCGGGTGTGACGGTGAACCGCGCCCCCTCACCCTTGTTGTCCCGGATGCGCTCGGCCAGCATGCGGACGCCCTCCGCGGCCACGAGAGGGATATTCTGGCTGACGCTGGTGAGGGTCGGGCTGGTGTGATTGCAGACTTCTGTGGAATCGAAGCCGACGACCGAAAGGTCCTCGGGAATGCGCAATCCCGCGCCGCGCGCCTCCGCCATCAAGCGCAGTGCCACATCGTCGGACCATGCGAAGACCGCAGTCGGACGCGGATCGCCGCATAGCGCTTCCATCGTCCGGTCCAGGAGCACTCCCGAGTGCGGCACGACATGGATCCAATCCGGGTTGGGTTCGATGCCGTGCTCGCGCAGGATGCTCTCGAATCCCTTGAGCCTGTCCACCGCGGCGCTCGATCGGCGAGAGCCCGCCAGGTGCATGATGCGCCGATGCCCCAGCGAGACAAGGTGCTCCGTGGCCATACGACCGCCAAGCTCGTCGTCGCAGCAGGATGACGGCACTGAGGGATTGCGGCTGCGGCTGTAGATGAGGGTCGTGGGTATCCCCTGATCCACGAGCAGGTCAATGAGAGGATCTTCCCAGTCGCGCAGCAGTAGCGCGCCATCAACGCGTCCGTCGGCCAGAACCAGCGCTTCGGCATTCGTGTCAGGGCGTTCGCGCGTGTGGAGCAGCAGATCCACGTCGTGATCGAATGCCGCACGCACCACGCCGTGCATCATTTCGCTGGTGAAGCCGGACCAACTGGAGAAGATGGACGCGTACTGCATCACCAGCGCAACGGTGTGGGTGCGCTTGCCGGCCAGCGAGCGCGCCAGGGCGTTAGGGTGATACCCCAGCTCCTTGACGGCTTTCCAGATGCGCGCCCGAGTCTCGTCGCTGATCTTGACCGCGCCCTTGCGATCGTTCAGCACGTACGAGACGGCGGCTGTGGACACGCCGGCCCTCTTGGCAACTTCGCGAATGGTGGTCGCCACGATGCGCACTCACTTAATCGGTTGATGTTAACCGCTTAACCTTACTATACGGGATACCGGCGGCGTCTGTCAACACCGACTCGCAGATTCTTGGTGAACTTTTCCGGGCGACCGGCGTAAGGCATCATGGCGAAGGCATTCCGGCTTGTCGCCCGCTTACCCGAACAGGAGATCACACGCATGTCCCACGAGTTTTCCCTCCCAACGCGTCCGCTCGGCAGGACCGGCTGGAACGCCACCGTCATCACTTTGGGCGGCGTCAAGTGGGACACGCAGGTGCCCGAAGACGAGGCCATCGCCATCATCCGCCGCGCCTTCGAGCTCGGCATCAACTCTGTGGACACGGCCCACGGCTACGGAGGCGGCCAGAGCGAGGCGCGCCTCGGCATAGCGCTGCAGGGGTGGCGCGACCGCGTTTTTCTGAGCACCAAGACCTCGCAGCGAAGCTACGACGATGCCATGCGGGAGATGGAGCTATCGCTCCAGCGTCTGAAGGTGGACCACGTGGACTTGATGGTCGTGCACTCCCTCGACAACGAAGAGGAGTACCGGCAGATCATGGCGCGCCCGAGCGTGCTCGATGCCATGGAGAAGCTCCGCTCCGAGGGGCATATCCGGCATATTGGCGTGTCCGGCCACTGGGTCAAGCACGTGCTTCAGCGCATCATCACCGAGTACCCTTTCGACGCCGTTGTCTGCCCGATCGGCGCGTTCAATGTTGCGTACAACTACACGTTCCACGACACCGTGATCGCCACGGCGCGCGAGCGAGGCATGGCCATTCTGGGGATGAAGGTCTATGGCGCGGGCCGCGTGAAGCACGCGAAGTCGGTGGAGCCGTACCTGCGCTACAGCCTGCATCAGCCGGTGGACACACTCATCGTGGGCGCCGACAGCATCGCTCAGATCGAGGAAACCGTGCGCATTGCCGCCTCCAACCCGCCTCCATTGAGCGACGACGAGCTGGCGAGCATCCTGCCCGAAGCCGTCGCGATCACACAGGAGTTCGGCGACGGCGAGTTTCGCTGGACCAGCCACTATCTGGAGCCGGGCGCAGCGGATTCGTAGATCATCGCGTCGCGGTTACGGCTAACTGCGCTTGATGGGCCGATGTTGACGTAACAGTCAGCCCGTTGACCCGACGGGAGGGGTACTATGCGGTCGGGCCGACCGATCGTGGGGCGGTCCTGACACATCGTCCTGGAGGAGTCCGGATGCTGCGCGTGCGCTGGAATGCGTCCGCCATGGGCATGCCTGCGGTGCTGGCAGCGCTCTGCGTGTTCTTCACGTGGGCCACATGGACGGTTGCGGCACCGACGGGTACCGAGGCGGGATCGGCAGCCGCGGAGCAGATCTTGCGTGGCGGGCCCGCCCCGAAGCTCGTCCTCGTTGTCGCGGGAGACGATGCCGACGGCAGGGCGTTCGCTCAGGCAGCATGCGATGCACTGTCGAGACGTGCTGAAGTCATGGTGGCGCTCGGCTCGCCTGCTGAGGCCCGCGCGGCCATGGAGCGCATGGTTGCCGAGCGGCGCTCGCCCGACGTCATCGTCGCCACGTCTGAGACCAGCGTCTGGACGCTATGGGACACGATCCGCTCGTCTACGCCCGAACTCGCCGACCTGAAGGTCGTCACGCCGCCCCGCCGGGGACGCTCGACGTTCCTCAGCCCCACGAACCTCCGCAACGTCGCCGATCAGATTGCCGTGATTGCCATCATCGCCGTGGGCATGACGATGGTGATCATCACGGGCGGCATTGACCTCTCTGTCGGCAGCCTCGTCGCGCTGTCGGCAGTCGCGACCGCATGGCTCATCCGCAGCATGGGCGGCGATGCGGCATCGGTCGGCGCCATGGCATCCGCATGCATAGGCGGAGTGGCCTTGAGCGGCGTCATCGGTCTCTTCTCGGGTTCGGTCATCACCGCCTTCCGGATCCCACCCTTCATCGCAACGCTCGCCATGATGCAGGTGGCCGGCGGTCTCGCCTTCATCATCGCTCAAGGGCAGACAATCTATGCCGTTCCGGAGACGTTCGCGAACGTCGGAAGGGGCGAATGGGTTGCGGCGCTTCCCAATCCGGTGGTCTTGATGCTCGCGATCTACGTCGGCGCGCACGTGCTGATGGGCCGCGCAGCAATCGGAAGGCGCATATACGCGGTGGGCGGCAATGCCGAGGCCGCGCGCCTGTCGGGCGTCAGCAATACCCGCACGCTGCTGTTCGTCTACACCGTATCGGGCCTCATGGCGGGCATCGGCGGCGTAATCACGGCGTCGCAGCTCAAGGCCGGGTCGCCCACCTATGGCCTCATGTATGAGCTCTACGTCATCGCGGCCGTTGTCGTGGGGGGCACAAGCCTGGCCGGAGGCGAGGGGCGCATCTTCGGCACGCTCGTGGGAGCGTTCATCATCGCCGTCATCCGCAACGGCATGAACCTGATGGACGTCGAGCCCTACACGCAGAAAGTGGTCCTCGGGCTTGTGATCCTCGGCGCTGTGCTGGTGGATCGGCTCCGGCGCAGGAGATAACGCTGTTCCGGACGGGAGGGCGAGGCTCCCGCCGAGCCGCAACACAGCAGCGGGAGGGCGAGGCCACGACCCGTGCGCGAGCAAGAATCGCGGTCTCAAAGACCGTGAGGTGTTGCCTCCTCCGCAGTGGGCAGGTTGGGGAACCTCGCGCGGCGAACTCAAACGAGCCGAACCACTCCACTCGCACCGGGAGCACCCGTATGATTTCGAATCCAGACAGAGCCATCCTCCGCGACCTTGCCCGCCGCGTGGCCGAGATTGGCCGCTCACCCGAGATGGCGCGCCGCCGGGCCGAGTGGAAGCGGCACAATGGCCTGCGTGCCGGCAAGCCCCTCATGCTGATCTTCCCCGAAGGCTCCTGGGTCGAGCTGCTGCCCGACAGTGCGTTGACCTGCCAGGACGAACACGCTCGGCGCATCGAATGGGACCTCCGGCACCGAATCTACACATACGAGCACTTCGCTTCCGACAATGTGGTGGATGCCGAGTGGGTCGTTCAAAAGGCCATCCGCAACACCGGATGGGGATTGGAGCCGAAGCATCACGACAGCCCGGAAACGAGGGGCGCATGGGCCTTCGATCCGGTCATTCGCGAGCCTGCCGATATGGCCAAGCTCCACTTCCCGGAGATAACTCATGACGAGGTCCAAACCGCGCGCGCCCATGAGGAAGCGCTCGAGCTCTTCGGCGACATCCTCGACGTGAAGGTGAAGGGGGTGGCCCACATCAGCTTCCACCTCATGAACCTCTGGACCGGCCTGCGCGGTCTCGAGCAGACCATGGCCGACATGTGCGAGAACCCCGAGTGGCTGCATGATGCCATGGCCTTTCTTGAGGAAGGCCACAGGCGCATGATCGAACAGTATGTTGCGCTGAATCTGCTCAGCCTGAACAACGACAACACCTACTGTTCGACGGGCGGAAACGGCTGGGTTGATGAACTGCCGGCGCCCGGCTTTGATCCCGAGCGTGTGCGCCCCTGCGATATGTGGGCCAGCGCCGAGGCGCAGGAGCTTGCTCAGGTCAGCCCGCGCATGCATTACGAGTTCAGCATGCAGTACGAGAAGCGGCTGCTGGAGCCGTTCGGCCTGACCGGCTACGGATGCTGCGAAGACCTCACGAACAAGCTCGCCGACGTGCTGACGATCCCCCACATACGGCGCGTATCCATCGCGCCGATGGCCAACGTCGAGCGCTCCGCCGAGCGCCTCGGGAGCGCTGCGATCTACTCATGGAAGCCCGATCCGAGCTTCCTCATTGGCGACTTCGACGAACCCAGACTCCGGAGCTATGTCCGCCACGCCATGCACGCCGCCCGGGGATGCGTCATGGAGATGATTCTCAAGGATACGCACACGTGCGAGCATCACCCCGAGCGCTTCGACCGATGGACGCAAGTTGCGCGGGAGGTGATCGAGGAGGGCTGAGCTACGTAAAGCCGGCATCCAGCCACGGCCCCTATGCGCGGTTCTCCGTTCGGCCTTGCCGTCACTCCCCAAACGTCACCGCATACAGGTCCGCGTCGTGCATGACGAAGCGGAGACGGATGTCGCGCCCCGTCAGCGCCCCCAGGTTCGTTCCGTTCTTCCACGCGAGCGCGCCGGTGATCTCATCGCCGAACAGCTCAATGGAGTCGCTGAGCGTCAAGCCCTTGACGGGCTTGCCTGCGGCGTCCAAAACTTCGCATCGGATGCCGCCCGCGGCCGAGGTGGAGTAGTTCAGCTTCAAGATCGGCCCGGTGCATCGGATGGGGTTCGTGACCATCTCGCCGCCCTTCGCAGGCGCATGAATGGAGACGAAGCCGTCGAGGCGCAGGACGCCACGGCGAACATGGGGCACACCGCCGTAGTTCTCGCTCCAGTAGATGGACAGCTCCTCGGGTCCCGTTTGGAGGATGCCCCAGGCCGGCGTATTGTTGCCGTGAGCATCGCCCCAGTTGTGGGGGGACAGGCCGGGCCGGATGAACGCCTCGCGGAACGTCCGGTCGAAGCGCAGCCCGTCGCGGCTCGAGATCATCACGGCGTCCGACGTGCCATCGGTGGGGCGCTTCGTCGAACCGACAGCCTTGCGCTCGGGGATGAATCGCATGGGGAATCCCAGATACAGCGACGGATCGCGGAAGTACGGCGCGATGGCATTGGTGTAGAAGTGCTCCGGCTCGCCGGGTCCGAAGTCGAGCCATTCCGGCGTGGTCCACGTCAGGAAGTCCTTCGATGTCGCCCGCTTGACACTTCGAATGCCGTCGCGTCCGGCGCGAAGGCAGCAGACGTACTCTCGTCGGACGGCATCCCAGAAGGCCACGTTCTGGGAGTCGAACGACCCATCCCAGATGACTGCCTTCTCGCTCAGGGCCCTCCATCGGATGCCGTCGGGCGATGCGAGCGTTACGAGCGCCTTCTGACGATCGGAGGTAACCGGCGGATAGGCTCGGCCAAGTCCGACGGCCTTGTAGCGGCTCTCGGGCGGCGCATCGGGGTTGGCGTCGAGGAACGGCGTGAAGTTGTGGGTCTCCCAGTAAGACGGTCGGCGGCCCACGAAGATGATGTTGTTGGCCTTCGATCCGGCGTGGTCGAACAGGCCCAGGTTGGGCTTGGTCCAGACGATGCCGTCGTCGCTGAATGCTACGCACGCAACCTCCCGGCTGCGCTCACCGCCGCCTCGGTAGTACATGCGGAACCGCCCCTCATGGTCGCGCATGACCGTAACGTAGCCGCTCTCCTTGCCCTCCCAGGGCGCGTCGAAGCGCAGCGCAATCTCGCGCGGTTCGGGCGAATGGAGGCGCAAGCTCACCCCTTCCATCTTGTGGATCGAATGCCCATCAACGAAGAGGATCGGGCGCTCCGCCGTCACCGCCGTTAGGCCCCAAAGAATCGCTGCCGTCAGCATGGGTGCCCTCCCATTTCGACCTGTACTGGGGTCACCGTTGTTGACCCGGACTCGGTTTGCGAAGCTGTCGGCGCAAAGAGAACTCCGCCTCTGCGTGCCATGATCCCAAAGGTGGGCTGATGGGAGCGTCGTCTCCTCCAACGCTGTAGTATCTGCTATGGGCCCATTGCCCAATAGCGGAGGTAACCGCCATGCACGATCCAATAGCCGCTGCCGTCGCGTCTGTCGAGTCTGGTCGCAATAGGCTGCTCTGGGCTCCCGGTCACGTCCCGGACGACCGGCTGACCTGGTGGCCGGCGCCGACTGCCAAGAATGCCCTGCAGATTCTGTCCCATGTGATCGCATCCAACGCGTTCTTCGCCGCAGCGCTGCAGAATGGGAAGGTAACCCAACCGCCGCAGCAGGACGCAGGCGAGATCGCCTCGCGCGACGAGGCCGTCCAGCGTCTGAACTCATGCACTGACGACCTAATAGCCGCCAGCAAGGACCTCTCGCCCGAGCGCATCGGGTCCGCCATTCCGACGCCGTCTGGAGAGATCTCGGCAGCCTTCATCCTCAGCATCGCAGGAGTCCATTCGTTCGGCCATGCGTCCCAACTGGAGTATCTGCAGACTTGCTGGGGAGACCTCGACTTCCACTGGGACGGATGAGCTGCCGCGCTAAGGCAGCTCCTCGTGCTCGGAGCTGACCACGCATTCGCGGTCGTCGAACAGGTTCAGGTAGTAGACACGGGTCCCGCTCGGGAGAGTGGCTGAGACCCTCGAGCCTTGAACTGACGCGGGGGCGGATTCCCATAGCCGATCAGGCCAGGGACCGTCCCCGTCGCGTGTGAACGTGAGCTCGGCCCGGACGATCCTGCGCCGCGTCGAGAAAACTGCCCAAACCTGGCTGCCATCTCGCCCCTGCCGGGTGATCCGAGTAAGCGCGGCACGCTTCATGAGGATGCTGTCGGCGAACTCCCATATCTCCCTGGGAGCTTCGCCGGCCGGGCCATGACCGTGGGGCATCCGTATGCGAATGGCAAGGGTCCGACGCCCGCGCGGCAGCCTGTAGGACTTCTGCAGGGCGTTCAGCGTATAGGCGAAGTCGTTGGTGCCCGTGACCCACAGCATCGGTATGGATGCCCTCGGCAGAAAGCGCGAAGGGTCCCATGTCTCCATCCATCGCCGGGCATGCTCAGGCTTCATCGCCTTGAGCGCTCCCGCGAAGGTGGTCTCGTCATAGAAGCCGCACCCATACACGGGCGACGCGAAGCGAAACCGCGGGTCCACGCCGGCCACGATGCACGTCAGGCAGCCGCCCCAACTAATGCCGGTAACGCCGATGCGCGAGGCGTCTACGCCGGGCTGGGCCCGGAGCAGGGAATGCCCTCGGATCGCTGCGGCGACGGCATGGTAGGTCCAGTGATCGGTTGCGGGTCCATCCATCTGATCGAAGCCGCCCCAGCCGGGAGGCCCCCCATCGGCATGGCGCTCCCATGCACCGTAGGTTCCCTTCGGCACGCATCCGCACGTATCCATGGCGATGGCCGCATATCCTCGCTCGTTCCACATGCGCACCCAGTTCGCGAAGGCTGTGCCGCCTCCGCCATGGATCAGCACGATGCCAGGCACCTTGCGGCCCGATCGGGCCTTCGGAATGCCCATCCAAGCGAAGACGCGAGTCGCCGGCTTTCCGGCATAACCTGGCCCGTCATAGAACAGGGCCTGGACACCCGGTTCTGCGAAGCCGGGCGCGGGGTAGGTCGCCGGCGGCTTCGATAGGACGGCCATGTTCCATGGCACGCCGGGTCCGACAGTCCCGGCAAGACCGGACAGGGCCAGCAGGCCGACGTGGAGCATCATTAAGCGTTCCCCCCATCGCATGAGGCGTGCATTTCGACCTGAAGGTACCATACGTCGGGGAGATCGGCACATGGCAACCGAGAGCAACGGACCGACTCGACGGGCGGTGATCACCGCCGCTGCGGCATGTCTGGCGCCCGCAGCCGCCGCCGGGCCGTCGCGACAGGTCTCGCTGGCGACCATCAGCGCGAACTATCAGGAGGGCTTCCGCCAGATCGCCTCGGCGTACGAAAAGCGGCACCGCGACGTTCGCGTGAACGTCCAGATCATGCCGGCCAACGGCTACGAGACCTGGCTTCGGACGCAGATACCCGGCGGCGGATCCGGCGCGCCCGACCTGTTCAACGCCAACTACGCGTGGGGCATGTACGAGAAGGGCCTCATGGTGAACCTCTCGCCCTACCTCGAGCGTGTGAACCCCTACACGGGCAAACGCTGGATCGAGACGCTGAGCACGCAGTTCATCGAGAAGTTCAAGGTAGGCGGCGACGTTTCATTCATCCCGGTGGACTTCATCGAGATCGCGTTCTACTACAATGCCGACCTCTTCACGCGGCTCGGGCTCAAGCCGCCGCGCACGTGGGAGGAGATGCTCCGGCATGCGGCGCGGATACGATCGGCGGGTGTGATCCCCTTTGCCGTGCCGGGCAACGCCGATTCCTACTGGGCAGGCACCGTGGGATGGATGGCCAGGTTCTTTACGGATGCCTATACCCGCCATCTCGTTCCGTTGGTCCTGTCGCGCCCGGGCGATTGGGATTATGACGCAAAGAGGAACGCCGGCTTTCGGCTGAACCTGAAGGACCCGTACAACGATGCCTATGTGGTGACCAATGGCGAGCGGATACTGAAGGCAGTCAAGGACGGTCGAATACGCATGGACGATGCGCGTTTCGCAGAGGTCTACGAGCGCATTTTCGAGTTCTCGAGGTTCTGGCAGCGCGGGTTCCACGGCGCCAACAGCCAGACCGCGTACCACTTGTTCCTCTCGGGCCGGGCCGCGGTTCTGTTGGAGACGTCCGCGCAGATCGGGCAGATACTGAAGGATATGCGGGACCTGCCCGAGCGTCACCGGTTCAACTGGGGCATCTTCAAGGTGCCGCCGCTCGTATCGAGCCGGTTCCGGATTCCGCCGTTCCGGGGCGTTGGCGGACCGGGATTGGTGCTCGGCGTGGTCAAGAAAGAGCCCGAACAGGTGGCGCGCGCCGTGGACTTTCTCATGTTTCTCACGACCCCGTCGTCGGCGCGGATACTGGTGGATCAGGCCGTCGGCCACCAGAGACCCCTTACCGGCCCCATGCTCGTGCCCGGAGTTCGGTTCCCCGAAGATATCCGGAAGCTCTTCGCCCCCTTCGAAGGCAGAGGGTTCGAGCGTCTCTCGTGGCGTGGTTTGATGGACGAGCAGCAGAGCGTGTGGGAATGGACCGTCTGGGCGCAGAGGTTCATGGATGGCCGCCTGACGCTGCCCGAGTTTCTGAAACGCTATCAGAGGACCATCGTCGAGGCGATCCCCAGGGTCATCGCCATGCAGCACCTCGACATGAACCCGCGCACGAAGGATTCGCGGACGTAACGGCTCGGCGGGAGCCTCGCCCTCCCACGGTTGCGTTGCCGCTGTCATCGGAAACGTGGCGACCGAAGGTGATATGTCGGGTCCGACAGCCGACTCGAACCTCATCGTCGCCGAGCTGCTCAAGAACGATCGAAGGCCCATCTGGCTGCAGGCCTGGGGCGGCCCCAACACCATCGGTATCGAACGAGTCGGTCAGGAGCACCTGCTGACCGACGACAGGTCCGGCAAGCAGACACGCGATAGCGGCAATGCCCCGGGTTCTCCTGGTCTATCCTCCGTGGATATCCCGTGCGAGCCGAGGAGCCTGCCCTGCAGCCGCCAAACACCAAGACGCTTTCCGTTGTCACCGCCGTTTCGCCGGATTCGAAGGCGCGCTCCTACACGAGGTGAAAGCCCTCTTGCCTCTGCCCGATGACCGCGCACCCGTCCGGGGTAAAGACAACGTCCTCTTCCACGCTCAGCCGCAAGCGGCCGCCATTCCATTCTGGGATCGGGCCGGTGACCGACAGCTCCATGGTGAAGGCGTTGCCGTACCTTAGCGGCACGTCGCCCCTGCCCTCACAGCGCTCCTGCTCCCAGGGCAAGCCGATGAGCGGCCCCGGTTCATGGAGGAAGCAGCCCAGTGAATGGGAATAGACCCGCGGCTCCGGAATGCCCTCGGCCCGCGCACGGTCCAGTATCATGGCGAGCAGCTCGTTCCCGGTCAGGCCACGCCTGAATGCGCCCATGAACACCTCCTGTAAGCGATGGGCGTGGTCGAACAGCGCACGGGCGCCTGCAGGGGCATCGGATTCACCATCCCGCAGGATGTAGGCCCACTGCTGATGATCGGAGTTCAGGCGAAGGTAGCGGATCCCCACGTCGCAGTGGAGAAAGTCGCCTTGCCTGATGATGCGATCGGAGGCATCGTGAGCGGCCAGGTCTGCCGCTGATCTGCGTATCGTGAAGTAGGGCCGAAACGAGACGTCGAGGCCGTGGTCTGCGCATATTTGCCAGTAGAGCCACTCCAGGTCGGTGGTTGTCGTCGTGCCGGGTTGGATGGCTTCGCGGCTGTAGCATCGTCGGATGATGGACTTGGACACCTCGACGACGTGCGCGAACGTCTCGATGTCGCGGTCCGTGAGCGTCGAAGCGAAGTGCGTGATCAGGGGCTCGGCCGACACGAGCCGCTCGGAGAAGCCCGGCGGCAGATGGGCGATGAGCTGTTGATGGAGATTATGCGTGAGGCCGCCTGCCGCCCACTGCACCGAGCCTGTGTTGATGGCAATGCGCCTCGGATTCCGTTCCGCAACGAGCGCCGTGAGGATCGGCCATTGCTCCTCAGGTTTCTGGCCGCGGTATGGACGCGTGTAGAGGTCGCGTGTATCGGTGCCGGAGATGCTGATGCCCTCGATGCCGCCCTCGCCCCGATCGTGGAAGACCAGCATCTGCAGGATAGGGCACCACGCGTCCATGGGGATGAGTGTGGAGTAGATGGGATCGAGGTCGTCCTCCTGGCAGACGATGATCCACATGTCCACTCCGGCCTCGCGCATGGCCGCAGGGAGCGCGACCTCCAGTCGGCGCCGCAGGTTCCGCAGGATGACCTCGGCGCGTTCGCGCATGGGCAGCACGGCAGGCAGGGACAAGGCGTCACTTCTCCAGCAGCTTGATCTCCACCTTGCGGAACTCGATCCCGTGGCTCTCGGACTGCAACGAGATATACCCGCCCTCGATCAGCTTCTTGCCGTCCTTGATCAGCTTCGCCGCATCTCCGTCGCCTTCATCGTACTGCGCTTGCTCATACTCCAGGACGGTCTCGCCGTTCACACGGTGGATGATCTTGCCTGAGCCGTGGACCTCCATCTCGGCGACGACCCACTGGTCGCCGTGGTACGTCTTGGACTTTGAGTTGCTGCAGTGCTGCGTGACGAGTTTGCCGTCCATGACGATGTGCGTCCCGGGCGTGCATACGTTCAGGGTCGTCCGATCATGCGTGCCGTCGCCGCCAAGGAACTGCGCCTCGATGCACACCGGGAAATCCTGGTCCTTGCGCATTGTCCTGGGGTCCTGACAGTGGAGCATGGCGCCGCTGTTGCGGAAGGCCCATCCGGGTCCGCCCGGGCACTGATCGCCGACGAACCGGTATTCGACCCGAAGGATGTAATGCGTGAAGGGCGTCTTGTAGAACAGGTGGCCGAATCGGTTGTCGAACTGAGTGTAGTTGTCGAAGGAGACCTTCAGGACGCCGTTCTCGACGCGGAACGTCTTCAGAGGGTCCTCGCCGAACGCGCAGCCCTTGATCTTGGGCGTCCAGCCGTCCAGGTTCTTGCCGTTGAACAGGGATATCCATTTGCCCTTCGGCATGGGAACCTGGGCGAACGCTCCGGCGGACACGAGCGCCAACGCAGCCATCGCCATCCATCGCACCATAGTGTGCCACCTCCTCGGGCAGGAACATATGTGCCTGCCGACCAATGTTAGTGTACCGGAGGACTACTTTCGGGAGCAGCCGGTCACCTTCAGGACTTGCCCACGCGTGTGAAAACCTCGCCGTTCCGTCGGCGAACGTCAACTCCACCACCGGACGGCTCGGAGAACCGGATACCCTCCAGGGCTCGATCACGCCCATTTCGGGCAAGTACGCGCGCACGTGCTTCTGCCGTTCGGTGGGTCTCCTCGCGGCACAGGCTTCTGCCAACCACCGGCGAAACAGGCCTTGAACAATGGCAACGCCGGTGTCGCGGAACAGCCCCGGTGGTTGAGTAGGACGGCGCGAACCAGCTTGTGCGCAATGAGCTTGACTGTCGCGTCCGCGCCGTCCGTATCGAAACCCAGGGGCTGCACGAGTGCAGCGGGTCATGCTGTCCGCCTGGATTTCGATACGCCGCTTGCGGAGGCATGCCTTTGGCGTTCGGCAGTGCTCAATGGCGCGCGGTGTCCATAGACAGCGCAAGCGGCTACTCAATCAGCGGCGGAACGGCCCTCACCCAACCTCTCCCGCG
>DYKI01000084.1 GCA_020722705.1 Chthonomonas calidirosea
GCAGGAGCCTCGCCCTCCCACGGAGCCTCGCCCTCCCGATGTCCGGCGGCTCGGCTGGAGCCTCGCCCTCCCACGGAGCCTCGCCCTCCCGTTGGATCAGAAGGTCAGGCGGCCGGTCAACCACCAGACGTTTCGGCCTGATGCGCGGCCAACGCCCGGCTCGATCATCAGGTGCGGCATGGCGTCTATCTCGACGCCCAGCGCCGCGCTCCGCAGCTCGCCCTGTTCATCGGCAGTGTCATGACCATAGTAGGCCCCCAGATAGGGCCGCCATCCCTGCGCCGCCGTGACCATCGTCTTGACAAAGCCGAACGTGAAACGGCCATTGAGCCCTTCGGCCACCACACCTTCGGCCGTCAACGTAACCGTGCCGATCTCGGCTCGGGCGTCGAGGCCGAAGCCTTTCGAATGGGACGTCGCATACGACCAACCCCGACCCGCAGCGAGCGAGACGCCGACCTCGACGCCGGCCGCCACTTCGCGACCGACGCGCGCGAGGACATTGGCCGCGTGCGTGTCATCGTTGTGCGTTACCGATATGGCCAGCGCGCTCTCCGCTATCTCGGTCTCAAGCATGGCGCCCCAGCGTGTCTCGTATTCCCACTCCTGTATGGCAAATGGCGACCAGTGCTTGCCGACCGTCAGCGTGGCTTCGCCGACTGGTCGTCTCCATAGGCACTCGACAGGCTGCTTGGTGCTCCGATCGCTGCCCGTGTAGTTATCCCCGACCCCGAGCGACAGGCGCAGGTCATCGCCGCCCGCCCCTGCCCACTCTACGTAAACCACTGAAGGCTCGAAGGTCTGAATGGCGGCCCACTGCCGATCCGTGATTCTCCGGGTCGGTCCCGCCAGATTGGCGATTCCGAAGAAGACGTCAGCGCCGGCCTTCCATCCGAGCGCGCGCTGGGACTGATCGGAGTCGTCACCGCGAGCATAGCCCGCAAAGCCAAGAGCCAAAAGTGCTGCCGTTAAGATGCGTACCGCCCTCATTCCACAATCCTCTTGGTGAGAGATTTAGACTCGGGATAGGGCACGGAGCCGCAGCAGCACCGGCACGGCAGGCCCGATCAATGCGTGATTGGCCCTGATCTCAGGGCTTCTTGCGTGTCTTGACGGCCACCATGATGCATGGCCCGCCATAGACCACGCGAAGGCCGGCGGCGTTCGCGGCATTCACCGCAGACTCCGACTCGGAACCCGGCTGCATCCACATGTACCGAACGCCCATGCGGCCGGCCACTCGCGCCGCCTCTTCGGTCTTCTGCGGGGGCACCACCGTCACGACGCAGTCCGGCGTTTCCGGAACCGTCTCCAGCCGTGGATACACCACGTCATCGCCGATCATGTCGGTCGTGGGATTGACGGGGTAGACGGTGTAGCCATACTCCTTGAGCGTGGTGTAGACCATGTGCCCGTACTTGTGAGGGTTGCGCGACGCGCCGATCACCGCAAACGATCGGCAGTCCAGTATCTCCCCGATGACCGATTGGAAAGGCGTGAATGGCATGGTGTTACTCCGAGTTCACGGCATCCGGCACGCGAACGGATGGAGGATGCGCGCCGTTGGCCGTCATGATAGGCGCGCCGATGGGGCTGTGTCAAGGGCACGCGATCTGTTGGGCTGAACTGGACGCTCGGTGAGAAAGGGCTGCATGTGCCCTCCCGCGCCATGCCCTGCCGCCACCGGGCGCGGCGCGTGCTCGACGAACTTTCGGAGTGTCGCTCAGGCCAGGCAGTCCGCCAGTATCTCCCGGGCCCGCATGTTGTCGTCGGTCGAGATGAGAACGCTGGCCCAGCCGCCATCGCGGCGGACGATGCGCATGGCGTTGATGTTGATCCCGGGCTCACGGAACCTTGCTGCAAGCCTGGCAAGTGCGCCCGCCTCATCCGGAAGCCTGACGACGAGCACATCCTCGCTGACCGCGTGGTACCCGCCGTCGGCGAGCGCTCGAAGCGCCTCGTTGTAGGGCTCAGCCCGAAGCACGACGACCGCATGCGCATGATCGTCCGTGGCGTCAATGTCGAGAATGTTCACATTGCGCGCCGCCAGCCGTTCGGCAATGTCGGCCAGCGTGCCGGGCCTGCCGGCGGGAGTGACGATCGTGATTTGCTTCATGTTCTTCACCTCTGTGTGCGTTCCAAACCGCCGCTAGCCGCCGGATGCCGCGATCGAGTTGGCAACATCCGCGATGGCAAGGTCCACCATCTCGTGTGTGACGTGCGGCATCGTGATGATGTGGGCAATGTCGCGACTCGGCGCGATCTGCCAGCGCCTGATCACCTCTCCGCCCGGACGCGGAAAGACGACGGTGACCGAGTTGCGATGCCGCCACGCCTCAATGCCATATTCCTTGAAGCGTTCGATGGCGTAATCGGCCGTCGCCAACGCTCGCTCGACGCGCCGGCGCAGGCCATCCTCACCCCAGCGTTCGATGGCGCTCCAAAGTATCAGAGGGCTAAGTGCGTTGCGGCTCCCGGCGATGGTCGTGTCCATGCAGCCTACGTACTCGACGCTCCGAGCCACCCGATCCACGTTGCGTCGGCGGGCCAGGGCAACGCCGCAAGGCATCGGGGCACCAATGAACTTGTGACCCGACACCGCGATGGAATCGATGCCGGCGTCGAAACCGAACGGCTGTGGATCCGAAACGAATGGGAGGATCATGCCCGACAGCGCCGCGTCCGCATGGATGTAGAACCGGGTGATCGCCAGGTCCTTCAACATCTCGCGGATCCTCGGGATGCTGTCAACGGCGCCATGCATCGTGTTGCCAACATTGACCATCAGAATCGGAGGCACGTCCCGCCGGAGCTTCAGGGTTTCGTAGAGGTCGTCGTAGTCCACTTCGCCGTTGTCCTGGCCGCGGATCATGATGCTGCGCGCTCCAAGCACACGAACGATCTTGGCCACGGAGTAATGAGTGTGCTCGGAGTAGTAGACAACGCCGTCGGGGTAAAGCTCCCGAGCCAAGAACAGGCCATAGAGATTGCCCTCGGTGCCTCCGCCGGTGACGTATCCCCATGTCTCGCCATCGGGAGCGCGCAGATGCCGCTGAAAGAAAGCCACAACGTCGCGCTCGAACTCGAACGTGTTCTCGCGGTAGATCGAGTCGGCAAACGGATCGCCGACGTTGTTCAGCGAGTACTTCAGGAAGTGAGCCAGGTTCGTATGGTCGTAATCCTGGCTGCACGGATAGCCGATGAAAGTCGGCGTCAGGCGCTCTATCTTCTCGGCGAATGCCGCCAGGCGTGCCGACGCCGCCGGAGGCAATGGGGGCATCGCCTCCGGGACGCCGAGGTCCGGACATTCAGTGTGCAGCAGGCTCATGGCCGCTCTCCTTGCACCGCATTGTGTCGAGGGAGCATGCCGGTCGGGAAACGACCCGCATTCCTCGTACCTATTACGCCGCCCGGAGCAGGATTCCTTCCGGACATTCGGTGGAGCGCATGTCGGGCGGTGTCCACGGGCGCCGCCAACTGCGCAGTCGTCGGCGAGATGCATCCGACAGGCGGGGCGGAGTAACCTATTCCTACATAGCTCCACCGAACTCGCAAGTAATGTGAAAGGAGCAGCAGAATGTACGAACCGTTGCGTAGTCCATTGCGGCTGGCGCTAGCGCTTACGGCCGTCGTGGTTGTTGTTTCAATGGGCGGGTCGCACGCCCATGCTCAGAATGCACTGGCCTGGACATGCCCCCACGGGCACGTCTACACGGTCGCGCTGACCGATGTATCGGAATCCGTCGGCTCCTGCATTCCCTTTGCCACCGGCGACGGTGTCGCGTTCGCCGATCCGGGACCATCTTTCTACGTTTCTGGTGTCGTTGCGCGAGCGGACATTGGAAGCGTGGCCCTCGTCCAGGGGTTTGCTGGGACCGCAACCTGCTACGTCACCGCTACGCTCAAACCGCGGTGGACCGTTTCTATCAGCCCTGCACTAACCTGCTCCGTGACCCTTGTCGCGCAGGATCGGAGTTGGTCGTACATCCAGACGACGGTCGAGTCGGACGGAGGAAGTGCCCTGAGTCAGGCGCTCCCTCCCGCGGCCGCACTGGGGATCTCACACTACTGCACCGGTGGCCGGCCGTATTCTGAGGAGACGGACGGCTACGGCCCAATCTCCAACCAAGAGGTGACGGTCGTAGGTGGGTCTGGTCACACCGTAGTCCCCTTCGTGAACATGGCGCATGTGGACTGCCGGCATGGAGCCGGGTTCGGAGATGATACAGCCGAGGCCTATGTGTCCACAGGTGCGCGTATAGTCGCCATCTCCACTCCGTGTGGCTACCATTCGTGGGTAACGCCAGGCACATGGAGTTGGTAGCTTCGGGGTATGCCCGTCTGACGGCTAGATGAGGTACGGCTGTTTGGTGACGCGGTGGAGTCGTGTACGGCGGGCTGCCTTCGCGCAGCCCGCTTTTTCTGCTCGCGCCTCGCGCGGCAGACCTGTTCGGCCTCGGGGCCTGGCATCATCGCGTGGGCTCGCAGCGTCGCCAGTATGCCAAGGCGGCGATGGCGGTGGCGCACGCAATGCCCGCAAGCGCTGTGAATGCGGCGCCCCAGCCGAGCCGTTCCGCGACGGACCCGATCCCTAGCCCCGACACTATCCCTCCGACGTAGCCCACACCGTCAACGATTCCCGATGCCGTTGCGCTGCCGCGCCTGCCGCCGAGATCGAGCGCGATGGCTCCGCCCAGCAGCGAATAGGGCCCGATCGTGAGCAGAGCAGCCAGTGCCGACAGAGCTGCCGGCACGATGGGGCTCGATCCCGCCCCGAGCCTGCTCATGGCCGCCAGGACTCCAACTGCAATGACCAACATGACCGCGATCAGTCCGCCGCGCCTGCCGCCGAGCAGCCTGTCGCTGCACCAGCCGACGCCGAGGATGGATACGGCTCCGAACAGGGGAAACAACGTCGCCCACATGCTCGCGCTTCCCGGAGAAAGCCCGGCCGTCTCCGTCAGGTACAGCGGAAGCCACTCGCCGAACGCGTCGCGGACAATCGTCAACCCGAACGATAGGACGAGCACCACCAGAAACGACGGGCTGCGCAGGAACGGCCCCACCAGCCCACAGAGACTCATGTCGCTGTCCTGCGCGTCGCCGCTCTCGTAAACCTGGATGGGGCTCGCTTGCGGCTCGGGCAAGCCTACGTCGCGGGGCCTATCCTTCAGACGCCACGCTGTCACGGCGGCAATCACCGCGAGGATGCCCGAACCGACGAGGCACACATGCTGCCAGGTCGCGCCACGGTGCAGCATCCATCCGTAGAGCAGCTTCGACGCCGCGTCGCCAATGACGAACGTCAGGCAGAGGATCGCCATCACCGTGCCGTACTGGGTGTAGGCGAACCAGTTGGCGGTGATCTTGACCAGGCCGCCCCATCCGCCCGACTGAACCAACCGGTTCAGCGCCCACCACGCGAGGAACCACGCGACGCCGGCCGAAGCGCCGAAGCCCAGCGTGGCAGCGACAGCGCCGGCCATACCCAGCAGGAACATCCGACGCCCGCCCACATAGTCGCACACGATCGAGTTCCCGACCTTCCCAACAGCATACGTCAGCGTGCCGATGGTGGAGATCAGGCCGAGGGTCTCCTTGTTCACGCCGATCGTGTGGTACTGGTCTATCAGGAGCGGTTTGATGGAGGCGAAGAAGGTGCGGCACAGGTAGTACCCTGCGTAGCCCGCGAACAGGAGTGCAACCGTCTCGATGCGTCGCGCCCGCAAAGCCTCGGAGCCCTTTTCGGCGTCCGGGCGCATGATCGAATCGGTCATGATACGCGAGCATTGTACCGCCGCACGCCGAGGTGCGCGTTCCGATCTGGCCCCATGTGGCCGCCTTGCCTTCCGCAACGGGTACTCTCACCGTCAAGGAGACCAAGCGACATGCGCATAGAGCCCGGAAGCACGATCCTGTTTACAGGCGATTCGATCACCGACTGCGGTCGAGCGCGGCCATTCGGCGACAGCAACGACGATAGCCTTGGCGGGGGCTACGTCTCGCTGCTTGACTGGATGCTGGCATCGGAGGGCATGGAGCCGCCGCTGCGGGTGCTCAACACCGGCATCAGCGGCAACACCGTGCGAGACCTCGGAGCGCGCTGGGACGAGGATGTGCTCGCCTTCAATCCGGATTGGGTATCGGTCATGATCGGCATCAATGACGTGTGGCGTCAGTTCGATTCCGATCCGGCCATCGTGAAACCCGTCACGCTTGACGAGTACGGTTCGACGCTGTCGCGCATTCTGACCAGGACCCGCGCCAGCGTGAAGGGTTTGGTGGTCATGCTGCCCTTCTACATTGAATCCGGTCCGGACGACCCCATGCGAGCCATGCGGGACCGCTACGCCGATGCAGCAAGAACCCTCGCCTCAACCGTCGGCGCGACGGTGGTGGATACGCAGTCGGCGTTGGAGCGGACGCTCCCCTTACGCGGCAGAGCGAGGCTCTCGCCCGATGGCGTTCATCCCACCGGGCTCGGTCACACGATCCTCGCGCGAGCATGGCTCAACGCAGTGGGCATCCGGCTCTAGCCGACCTCGTCAGTCCTTGAGCGCTCCGGCTCTGGGTTGTTGTTCCTTCGGCAGTTTCACCGGCTCCCAACTCGACGAGGCGGAGGCCCCCGGAGGCGGGGGAACGACCTGGCCGGCCTCAGTCGCATACTTGCTCGGATCGCTCTTGTTGCGCATGGGGCCTGTGTAGTAGCCGGATGTTGATGGGGCTGGTTTGGGCGGCTTGCGCCTGCCCATCGAGAAGGCAAGCACGACAGCGCAAACGACAAGTATCCCGATCAGGATGTACCTTCTGCGCGTTTCGTCCATGCGTGCAACTTCCTTCGAGATGGTAAGCGGGATGTGCGAGGCCGGCGCGATCCGCGCACATCCCGAACAGCGTGCTATTTGGTATCTGCGGCAGACTCGCCCTTGACTCCGGCTTTCGCCCCCGTCGTCGGGCCGGGTGCCACATCGCCTTTGGGCTTGATCGGGCCGGTATAGTAACCCGGTACGGTCGGAGGCGGCTCCGTCTTCCCGCACCCGGCGACGATGCCGACCATGAGGACAGCAGCGAACGATGCCCCCAGTGCTCTGACCATCAGGCCTCGGCGCATTGCGATGAGCACCGGACTACTCGAGCGGGAAGCAGTAGAACCGCTTGTACCACGCGCCCGTGCTGGTCTGAGCCAGATAGCGCTCGGAGTTGCGAGCGAGCCACTTGGCATGGCCATCGAGAAACACGTGATTGCCGCCGCCCGTGTGCATGGCCGCAGCCTCGCAGCCGAAGGTGATGACGAAGTAGCCGCCACCCACGATGGTGATGCCGTCGGTGACAAGCGCAGTCTCGGCGGGCCGCTTGATCTCGGCGAGCGTTCGCGTAACGGGGCTATAGGCCGGCGGATACGCGAACGAGCCGGGGAACTGCCAGTAGGGATCAACCTGCGTGCCGGAGCCCACCATAGAGCGCTGATGCCAGGCGATGCCGTAGTCGGCATAGCGCTCCAGCGGCGGGAAGTACGGCGCCAGTGCACCGGGGCCATCGCAGTCGGGGCTGTCGGCAGCTTCGAGAAGCTTGCTGTCCGAATAGCTCGGGCACTTGAAGATACCCTGCGGACCGATGTTGCCGCCGTTCTTGATGTACGGCTGGAGCTTCATCGGCCAGAGGCGCTCGGCGCGGGTCGGATTGCCGCAGCCGTGAGCGGCGCCGCAACTGATCCAGGGCACGATGGCCTCTTCGTAGTCCTGAGCATACATCATGACGGCCGTGCCGATTTGCTTGCAGTTCGAAAGGCACGAGATGGACCTGGCCTTCTCCCGAGCCTGTGCGAACACAGGGAACAGGATCGCTGCCAGAATGGCGATGATGGCAATCACCACCAGCAGTTCGATGAGGGTGAAGCCGCCTTTCCTTTCGTACATTGGTTTCCTCCAACTTGCCTTGCAAGATTGCGGACCACTGACGGGTCCTTGACGCTGAGACCCGGACCCTCGCCATTGCGCCGGTTCGGCGAGATTGCCCGGCATTGCATTTCCTGCCGCGACGCTGCGGCACTCGCGCACGCGCGTGAAGCGGTGTGTTGAGGTGTTGAACAGGATACAGGTTGTCTGCGATTCCGTCAAGGGATTGCCCGAAAACCCATGAAACCTGCTTTCCAGGCCAATCACAAGCAAGGCCTGACTCTGACCAGCGCGCAGTCGTGCGGCGCGACCTGAGCGACGTAGCTGCCCCGGAACGCGCCAATGTCCTCACAGGTCCAGAGGTCGCGGACGATGGCCTCACGTCGGTCGTGCAGCCCGAGGCTCTCCCACGGAAGCGGGATCAGTCGCGGCTCGCTGTCCGTCCGGTTGAAGAGACCGACAGCGACAGATCCGTCCGCCAAAGGCTTCGCCCAGACCTCGCCGTGCAGCCAGGCTTCGCCGATGCGTCGAGCCTGCACACCGAGCGGGTCCTGGTTGATGGCGATGGCCTCGCGGGCCGTGAGCAGATCATGCACGAACGCCGTCATGCTGCGGACATCGCAGCCGATCATCAGCGGCGAGGCCAACAGGCACCATAGCCCGAAATGGGTTCGGTATTCCGCATCGGCGCATCCGCCCGCGAAGCCCACGTTGCCTTTGCCATAGAGCCCGACCACCAGCATGTCCGGGTCGTTCCAGCGGTTCGGTCCTGCATAGCACTCGAGCCCGGCCTGGCCGAAACCGATCTCCTGAATGCTCTTCCACGAGTCCACGATGTCGCCCGTCGTCCGCCACATGTGGGCTCCGCAGGAGGCGGCCCACTTCCACGGCTCATCCTGGCCCCAGTTGCACATGCTGTAGAGGATAGGCCGTCCCGTCTGCCGCAGCGCCTGGCCCATGCGCCGGTAGAGCGCCTTGCCGTCTGTGCCTGCAGGCTTGTAGCAGTAGTCGTACTTCAGAAAGTCCACGCCCCATTCGGCGAAGGTCTGCGCATCCGGCTCCTCGTTGGCGTAGCTGCCCGGATAGCCCGCGCAGGTCTGCGTGCCCGCGCACGAGTACATGCCGAACTTCAGGCCCTTCGCATGCACGTCGTCGGCCAGGGCCTTCATGCCCGACGGGAACTTGTCGGGATCGGCCACGATGCGGCCGTCCGGTCCACGTTCCCGGAGCGACCAACAATCGTCTATGACGACGTACTCGTAGCCTGCGTCTTTCAGTCCTGTATCGAGGAAGGCGTCAGCCGTTTGGCGCACCACCTCCTCGTTGACGTCTCCTCCGAATGTGTTCCACGAGTTCCAGCCCATGGGTGGCGTCGGCGCAAGCATGCCTTTTCTCCTTGCAATGGCGTGGGTTCGAGATGGAGTTCTTCGCGACGTGAGGGCATTCCTTCGGATCAAGCCGATGCTGGAGCTAAGTCACGTGGTATCATACGACTGTTCATCGTATTACAGGAGGGGTGCAGTGTCTACGCGCATTGTCTCGATCAGACTTCCTGAAGAAAAACTGCTCAGAATCCGGCAGCGCGCGGCCCGCGAGCGGAAGACCATTACTGCGGTCATCGAGGAGAGCCTGGACGCTGCGCTGGCCGACGATGCCGAGGCGTCCTGTTCCAACTTGGAGCGCATGTCCTACGTCATCGGCGCATGCGCAAGTGGCGGGGGCGACGTGACGACGATGGACCTCGGCACTATACTGGCAGAGCAGCACGCCGAAGCGGGGCACCTGTGATCGGTACGCTGACCGACTCCGGCCCCCTCTATGCCATGGTTGACCGTGACGACGCCTATCATGGTGCGGCGATCCGCGGGTTGGAGCTCATCGTTCTGCCCATGCTGACGACCTGGCCGTGTATCACCGCAACCGCTCACTTCCTTGGCAAGAGGATCGGCCACGCGGGACAGCGGGCGCTCGCGGAGATGGTCCGCCGGGGCGACTTGCTGGTGCTCGAATCGGATCGGCACCCCATCGGGATCGTAACCGATCTGATGGGCCGACATGCGGACGCTCCGATGGACTTGGCAGACGCATCCATTGTCGCTGCGGCGGTGGCCCTGAGCAAGTTCGAAGTGTTTACCTTCGATGCGCACTTCCGGTCGTACCTCGGACCTCGCAATCGGCATTTCCGGCTGATCCCCGGTTGAGGCCGGCCCTGGCCGAGGTCAGCTATCTCGTCGGGACGCCGTCCTGCCTGAACCACCCCCTTAACCACGCCCCGAGCCGCATGGCGTACTCGGCCCGCTTGGTGTTCATCCAGGTTCGCTGGTCGCCAACCGCGTAGTAGAGCAGCGTCTTGCCTCTGTACTCGACGATGTCGGGATCGGAGGCGTTGATGCCGTCATCCAGCGCGGTCGGCACGAGTACCGGGTTTGCGGCGCTCAGCTCCCAGTTCCGCAGATCGCGCGATCGGGCAATGTATGTCTCGAACCGCCAGAGGGGGGTCCTTTGTTCGAGATAGAGCACGTAGTACCAACCGTCGGCGTAGCGAATGCATGGGCAAGCGGCATAGCGGTCGGAGCCGAGGATGGCGTCGGGAAGCTTCTCCCACGTCTCGCCGTCTCTCGATCGCGCGAACCTGGCGGTGAAGGCCGGCCACTTCGGGTCGTTGGTCTCGTAGGCCATGACGAATCCATCGCGCGTGCGACACACTGAGCTGTTGAACAGGCGCTCGCCCGGCTCCTGTTGGATGACGACCTTCTGCTCCCACGTCTTCAGATCGGCACTGCTGAACATGGTGACGTCGTTCCAGTTGTCGGCCTCGAAGCGTGAGGCGAACACCCGCAGCTTCCCGCGCCAGACCATGGCCGATGCCAGGCTGTAGCCCTCGGCAAAGCGGGCCACCTCGGCGTCGGTCTCGACATCGCGAATGACCAGCGCATACTCCTCACGCTTGCCGCCCGAAGCGGGCCGATGGCATTCGAGCAGGTAGAGACGCCCCTTCCAAACGAAGGGCGACACCTCGCACATGTCGCGGCGAACCAGGGTCGTCTGTGCGGCTGATGGTCCGGCGTCGCTGCGTGTCGCCGGTGGGATCAGGTCCGTGAACGTCTCCGTCGGCCATGCGGCCAGCCGAATCATGCCGTTGGGCACGTCCTGCTGGAACTGGACGTAAGCTCGGACGCTGCCGCAGAGCGTGCACCCGATCTCGTCCGCCGTCTCCTTGTTGACCGCCGACCCGAACACCTTGTAGCCCATCAGGGTGCTGTCCTCAAGCTCCACGTGCAGGTACTTGCCATGCTGAACGCTCTGGATGATGCCGTCGGTCGGCGTGCCCGCAGGCTGGGAGAAGTTCAGCGCGATCAGGGCGCAGCGCGTGGCCCGAACGCGCGAGCAACTGTGGAAGCCATAGTTTCCGGCTTTGAGGGCGCACTGCGGACTGACCATCACACAGTCCTCGAAGACGACATCGGGTTTGACCGGCATGGCCTTGTTCTCGACGCGCACATAGGCGGCGGCCGTGTCGCCCCACCAGTCGAGCGCCCAGAGCTTGCATCGGCGAAAGGTGGTCGGCTCGTCGGGCCGTGACAGACAACTGGCAACACCTCCGCCGAAGGCGCGGCCGATGCTGACGCAGTCCTCGACGATCACCGTGAACGGCTCGACCCGGTTGGTGCAGTCGAACATGAGGCCGCCATCGCCGCCGGTCACGTAGAGCCCCGAGAGCCTCCACCGATCCCAGCCGATGGCGGAAAAGGTCTCCTCGGTGTGCTCCGGCGACCAGCCCTTCAAGGTTGCCCGTATCGGCCCCCACCAGTCGCAGCTCTTGAACCCCCGCGACGGGTCGCCGGAGTCGATCACCACATGTCCCTTCCTGCCTCCGCCGAGCTTGCCGTCCGTATCGCCGATCAGCTCGTTGTAGGCTCCGGATCGGCCCGGATGGGCCGGATGGAGGTTCGCTTCCATGTAGGTGTCGGGCCGAACAACAATGCGTGTCCCTCCCCCGTATGGGACAGCGTCGAGTGCCGACTGCAGCGTTCGGAATGCCGTGGCCCAGCTCCGCCCGGTCGAGTTGTCGCCAAGCTTCGACACGTAAAGCGTCAGGCGTTGGGCCGTGGGCGGAGATGCGAGACAGACCGACAGAGGCACCAGGATACCGAGCATCGTTAGCGCTCCTCGTCATTATTGGCAATGTGCACGTCGCGGCACAACATGGCAACGGCTGACTTCCATGCGGCATACCGGGCGTCGCGCTCATCGGCGCTGATCATAGGTTCGAACACGCAATCGCGCGTCCAGCATCGCTCGGCCTCATCTGCGCCGCTCAGCCGACCCGATCCGATGCCGGCCATGAGCGCCGCGCCCAGAGCCGTCGTCTCGGTGACGCGAGGCCGCTCGACCGGGATGCCCGCGAGGTCGGCCTGCATCTGAAGGAACAAGTCGTTGGCCGCCATGCCCCCATCGGCCCGGATCGTCTCGGCCGGGCGGGCCGCATCCTGCCCCAGCGCCTCCAGCACATCCCGCGTCTGGAAGCATGCGGCTTCGAGCGTCGCCCGAGCGATGTGCGCGCGCGAAGCGCCGCGCGTCAGGCCCAGGATGGCCCCTCGGACGCCCGGCTCCCAATGCGGCGCGCCAAGACCCACAAACGCGGGAACAAACGTAACGCCCCCCGAGTCCGGGACCGTGCCCGCCAGCGCTTCGATATCCGCCGCATCGGCAATGATCCCCAGTCCGTCTCGGAGCCACTGCACCGCCGCGCCGGTCACAAAGACACTGCCCTCGAGCGCATACGATGTGGGCTCATCGCCAAGCTTCCAGGCAACGGTCGAGAGCAGCCGATGAGCCGACGCGCAGCGTTCGGTTCCTGTGTTCATCATGACGAAGGAACCTGTGCCGTAGGTGTTCTTGACCATTCCGGAGCGAGTGCACGCCTGCCCGAACGCGGCGGCTTGCTGGTCGCCGACCAGGGCGCAGATCGGGACCCTCGCCCCCAGAACGTCCGGCTCGGTTTCGCCGAACATATGGGCCGACGGAAGGATGTCCGGCAGGATCGGTTTCGGAACGCGGAAGAGCGACAGCATGTCGTCGTCCCATGCACACCGGCTTGCATCCATCAGAAGCGTCCGGGAAGCGTTTGAGACGTCAGTGGCGTGGACCCTTCCACCGGTCAGCCGCCACAACAGGAAGGTGTCCACCGTACCAAATGCAAGGCGCCCACGTGCTGCGGCGGAACGGGCGCCAGGCACCGCATTGAGGATGGCGGTTATCTTCGTGGCGGAGAAATACGGGTCGAGCAGGAGACCCGTCCGCTCCCGCACGCGCTCCTCCGTGCCGACTGCCCTCAGCCGTGCACATTCGTCGGCGGTACGCCTGTCCTGCCAAACGATCGCAGGCACAATCGCCTGACCGGTTCGGCGGTCCCAGACTACGGCGGTCTCGCGTTGGTTCGCGATGCCGATCGCGGCCAGGTCAGAGGCCGAGATGCCTGCGCGCACCAGCGCTTCCCGCGCAGCTTCGACTTGCGATCCCCAGATATCCTCCGGATCGTGCTCGACCCAGCCGGGCCGAGGAAACGACTGCGGAAAGGCACGCTGGGCGACGGACAACGGCCGGCCGTCCAGCTCGAAAACGATGGCCCGCGAGCTGGTAGTGCCCTGATCCAGAGCGAGCAGCAGATCGCCCATACCGGCAGACCTCCTTGACGGCATGACGCCGTCGGGTAGTATGATCCCGAGATATCCCCTATAGGGTTTTTTGGTGCTCGCCCTGAAATGTCCTGCGCTGGAGGCTCGCAGATGGATGAACACGACGGACAGGGTAGTGGAGAGATCACCGGCGCATCGGGCCACAGGATCCTGGCCGCCGTTGCGTACATGGCCGAGCAGTTGCTGAGACCCGGCCCGTGGACGGAGAATCTGACGAGCGCACTCGAGCGATTCGGTACGAGCGTGGGGGCGGATCGCCTTCATGTTCTCCAATGTCGCCGTGACGACCTGGGCCGCGAAGGCCTGACGTGCATCGAGGATTGGATACGTCCCGGCGCGCCGATCCAGCGCTGCACTCCCGGCGAGATTTGCCCCTGGGAGGTCCAGGGCCTCACACGGTGGCGCTCCATTCTCGGCCAAGGTCGGACGCTTGACGGTCCCGTCGCCGATCTGCCGGAGCCTGAACGGACGGTCATAGGCCGGCAGGGCACGCTCTCCGTCGCGACAGTGCCGGTTTTCGTCGGCGATGAGTGGTGGGGCGTCATCGGCATAGATGACTGCAGGCAACCCCGAGTCTGGTCCAAGGCCGAGATGGAGAGTCTCTCGACCGCCGCTCGGCTGATCGGCAACGGCGTTCAGCGTCAGCGTGCCGAGGCCGCCATCCGCGACGGCGTGGCCCTTGAGCGGGCCATCATTGACCTTTCGCCCATAGGCATCTCTGTGCGCGATCGGACGGGCCGATTGATGCGCTGCAACGCCGCATGGCAGCGGATATGGGCCATGACGGATGCCGACGTACACGATGAAATGATGCGAGAACGCGACCGGCTGCAGCTTGATGAGCGCGACTCCTATCTCGGCCCGTATACCGACGACGTCGTGCGCGTCTATAGCGAGGGAGGCTCAGCGTATGTGCCGGAAGTCGCAACTCGCCAGGAACGCCCAGGCGTTGCCGCATGGGTCTCACAGCGGTTCTTCGCCATACCCGACGAGCACGGCGGCGTCTCCAGAGTGGTGACCCTGACCGAGGATGTCTCTTCGCGCCGGCGTGCCGAGGAACATGCGTCGGACCTCGTCGAGCAGCTTCAGGAGGCCGCTCGAGACCTCGAACAGCGCGTCGAACAGCGCACGGCCGAGCTCCGAACGGCCAACGAGGAACTGCGGGCGTTCACTTACTCGGTGTCGCATGATCTTAGGGCGCCGCTCCGCGTCCTGGACGGCTTCTCGGCAGCGCTCATCGAGGACTTTGCGGCGGATCTGCCGCCCGAAGCGCTCCGCTATGCACAACGCGTTCGCAACAGCGTGCGCGAGATGGGCCACCTGATAGAGCGCATGCTGGAGCTGTCGCGGCTAACCAGGCATAAGATAGAGCGCCGCACACTGCGCGTCAACGATATCGTCGCCGAAGCGATTGACACGCTTCCCAACGATCTGGATCCCCAGCGAGCGCAGCTTGTCATCGGCGACCTCGGGGAGTGCTCCGCCGATCCGTTGCTGCTCCGTCATGTATTCGTGAATCTCATCTCCAATGCTCTGAAGTTCACGAGAAACCGCACAACGCCTCTGGTCGAGATCGGAAGGGACGGAGATGTCTATTACGTTCGCGACAACGGCGTGGGCTTCCCGATGGAGTTAGCCGGCAAGCTCTTCCGTCCCTTCCAGCGGCTGCATTCGGCACAGGAGTTCGAGGGCACGGGCGTCGGCCTCACCATCGTGAGCCGCATTGTCATGAGTCACGGCGGCCGAGTCTGGGCCGATGCCAGGGAAGGCGAAGGAGCCTGTTTCCGATTCACCATCGGCGAAACACAGACCGATCAGTACAGCGCAAACGCCCCG
>DYKI01000261.1 GCA_020722705.1 Chthonomonas calidirosea
CGTCCACGAGCCGGCCGATGGTGGGCTGCTTGGCCTGTGCAGAAAGAAACGCCCAACGCGCCTCGGGCGGCACCCAGAAGATGTTCTGGGCGCGGTACTCGTCGGGGTCCTCAGGGTCGGCGCCCTGGGCCTGCTCGGCGACGAGCCGTGCGTGCTGCTCCTCGAAGGCGTCGGAGATGTACTTGAGGAAGATGACACCGAGGACGACGTGCTTATACTCGGCGGCGTCCATCGAGCCGCGCAGGGCGTCTGCCATGCGCCAGAGCTGGGCTTCGTAGCCGACGGTGGCGCCGTTGTTCGTGTCCTGTGCCATGTCAGCTCTCCTCTCCAGGGGGAAATAGATACAGGAGGTCCTGGCTCCGTTCGCACAGGCCCCAGGCCAAGCGCTCAATCCGTTCAAGCGTCGCCGGTGATTCTTGCTCTTCGCGCGCCCTCGTCATCTCTGTTGATCCGCGGGAAGTGCCAAGTTGCCTTGCCCATTCCTCTTTGTACCGCAAACTTTCAGTCGAGCCTTTGCGAGTTCGGCGCGCCTGGACAAACCGTTTCGCATCGGTTGACGGCCGCATACCTGAGGCTGAGCAACATGGCCAGGCCTATATCACTTAGCGATCACCAACGCCGTAAGGCTTGGGCCCTCGGGCTCCATTTGCTGCGCCTCACGGTTGACTTCAGTGTATCCTATACATCAGAACGAAACAGCCAACGATCTTGGCCATACAGGGAGCGACGGATGACTACAGCCATCCTGTGTTCGGCGCTGGGTGCGGTCCTTATAGCCGCGTCCGGGCAGGCGCCGCAGGGTCCTGCAGAGGGGAGTGCAATGTTGAACGTACGCAGCTTCGGCGCCGTCGGTGATGGTGCCGCCGACGACACAGCCGCCATTCAGAAGGCCCTCGATACCGCCTCCGAGAAGGGTGGCGAGGTGCTCATCCCGGCGGGCAAGTGGCTCGTTGCGGGCAGTCTGAAGATACCTGTGGGTGTGACACTGTCGGGCGTCGCCAAGTCGCCTCAAGCCATCGCGCCGCTGATCGGCACCGTCATCTTCGCCACACGCGGACGGGACTCCGAGGATGGCCCTGCACTGTTCGAAATGGGCGACTCCTCGTGCGTTCAGGGCCTGACAGTCTACTATCCCGAGCAGAAGCCCGACGACATCCGCCCCTATCCGTGGACGTTCCATCTGGTGGGCTTCGACAACACCGTCGAGAACGTCACGCTGATCAACAGCTACAACGGCATCAAAGTCGGTCCCGAGCCCAATGTGCGCCACCGGATTCGCAGCGTCTACGGCTGCGTGCTGCGGCGCGGCATCTTCGTTGACCGCTGCACCGACATAGGCCGCATTGACAATGTTCAGTTCCATTGCCACTGGTGGTCCTCGCCGACCGTCGGCGGGAACTGGGACAAGGTCCACGAGTTCATGTGGAAGAACTGCGAGGCGTTCATCTTCGGTCGGACCGACTGGGAATACGTCAACAACACGTTCGTCTACCCCGTCAACATCGGCTATCGGTTCATCGGGACCGAACATGGCGCCATGAACGGCCAGCTATGCGGGATCGGCGCCGACGAGGCCCAGCGGTGCATCGTCGTGGACGCGATCCAGCCCATGGGCCTGCTCATCACCAACGGGCAGTTTGTGGCGTTCCGTGGCGACGATCCCATCGCCATCGAGATCAAGGAGACGTCCAATGGCTCGGTCCGCTTGGTGAACTGCGCCTTCTGGGGTCCGAGCATCCAGAACGTCGTCAGCAACGGCAAGGGCTTCCTCTCGATGAGCGACTGCTACTTCAGCAGCGGCAAGCCCAACCACCCGGGCCGCCCGCTTATCGAAGTCGGCGCAGGACGGCTGCAGATTCGCGGCTGCTCCTTCGCGACGGGCGAGCCCTCGATCCGCCTGAAGCCAGGCGTCGTCCACGCCATCGTCACCGACAACAACGGCGCCATCTCAATCAAGAACGAGATCGGGGAGAAGGCGGTGATGAGGGGGAATGAGGGTCTCTGAGGTCCGGTTATCGGCTATCAGGAGCCTACCGCCGCCCAAAGAAAGCCGATAGCCTGCGTTTCCGCCCACAACGCGAACATGCTCAACGTCCGGCGACTGGATTGTCTGCCGCACGTTCAGCATTGACCGAGCGTCGCCCTAAACAGGGCCATTCTCCGCACATCATCACGCCGGAAAGGACGCCGTCCCTCCCGTGGGAGGGTCATCGTCCTCGATGACCGATCTTTCGGACGGCGAGGACGCCGTCCCTCCC
>DYKI01000262.1 GCA_020722705.1 Chthonomonas calidirosea
CGATGCCGAAGCGTGGCTGGGCGATGCGATCAAGCCCGCCATCCTGTCGTTTCAAGATGAGTGGGGAAGCGATGGCGCACTGGTCTTCTGGCTGCCCGGCGGCCACAGCCGCGTCAGGGCGAATACCGCCACCGATGAGGTGAGTTGGCTATGCCACGCGCCCCACGGGCATCAGATCGACTTCGGCCGCATCTTGTGGGGCCAAGCCAACGAGTACCCGCAGGAGATTCTGCTGCGCGACGGCGGCAGGCCTGCGGGTCTTTTCCATCTGCGAATCACTTAGGACGCCGCGATGAAAACCTTGCGCAAGGTCAAAATCGAAGGTTTCAAATCCATCGAGAGCGCCGAGCTGAGGCTGGGTGACCTCAACGTGGTCATCGGCGCGAACGGATCGGGCAAGTCGAACCTGATCGGCGTGTTCCGTCTGCTGGAACGCGTGCTGACGCACAACCTCCAGCTCTACGTGGCCAGCGAGCCGGATCGCTTCCTGTTCCACGGACGCAAAACCACTCCCGCGCTATCGCTGGATTTCGCCTTCGATCAAAACGCTTACGGCTTCAAGCTTAAAGCAGCGCAGGACACGCTGATCTTCGAGTACGAGCGCGTGGAATACAGCGGCTACTGGAACTACGGCGAACCCATCGCGGTTGGGCACAAAGAAAGCAAGCTGGAAGAGGCAGCGCAGTCGTATCACAACAAGATTCCCAAGTACGTCTTCCCAAAGGTGCGGAATCTGGTGGTCTATCACTTTCACGACACGTCGGACACCTCCCCCGCCAAGCAGACGGTGGACGTGGATGACAACCGCTTCTTCCGTCCGAACGCGGCCAATCTGCCGGCCTACCTTTACTGGTTGCAGGAAAAGCACCCGATGCAGTTCCGCCATATCGAGGAGCACGTCCGGCTTGTCGCGCCATTTTTCGAGAGCTTCGTGCTGGCTCCGAGCAAGCTCAACGAAAAAAAGATCAAGCTGGAATGGCGGCAAAAAGGCTCTGAGGCGTATTTCGACGCCTACTCGCTGTCCGACGGCACCTTGCGCTTCATCTGCCTTGCCACGCTGCTGTTGCAGCCGAATCCACCCGCTCTGATTTTGCTCGACGAACCGGAGCTGGGCTTGCATCCCTTCGCCATCCGGATTCTGGCCGAAATGCTGGAGGCGGCATCGAAGCGCGTGCAGGTGCTGCTGGCGACGCAGTCGGTGACGCTGCTTAATAACTTTGCGCCGCAGGACGTGATCGTTGCTGAAAACGATGGGCGGAAAACCACGTTTGGCCGGCTGGACATCGATGCACTCAAGGGCTGGCTGGATGACTTCAGCCTGGGCGAGCTGTGGGAAAAGAATGTGCTCGGAGGCCGTCCATGACGCGGCTGTTGATGCTGGTGGAAGGCCAGTCCGAGGAAATTTTCGTCAAGCACACCCTGGCTCCGCATCTGGCGCAGCATGGTGTGTTTGTGCAGCCGCCTATCGTGTTGTGGACGAAGCGCCTGCCGAGTGGTGGCGGCTTTCGTGGCGGCGTTTCGAACTGGAACCAGATTCTCAAAAGTTTGCGGCCCCTGACCCAAGACGGCAATGCGTGGGTCAGTACGCTGCTTGATTTCTACGGGCTGCCGGAGGATTTCCCGGGCCTGCCAGAGGCATTGGGCGAGGACGATCCGCGCGGGAAAGTTGCGGCATTGCAGGAACGCTTCGCGGCGGAAATGAACCATCAGCGATTCATTCCATTCCTGGCGCTGCATGAGTTCGAGGCATGGTTGTTCAGCGCGCCGGACGCTGTCGAGGCGCATTTCGGCAAAGCCCACCTCGCCACCCGGTTGCAGACCGTCGTGCAGCAAGCTGGTGCGCCGGAACTGATCAACCACGGCGCGGATACCCACCCGAAGGCGCGGCTGCACAGCTTGGTGGGCGGCTATAAGGAAACCTCGGATGGCCCGACGCTGCTGGAAAAGATCGGCATCGCGGCGATTCGCACGGCATGCCCGCATTTCGATGGCTGGTTGAACCGCTTGGAAGCTTTGGGCGGAGGGGCCGCGTGACGGACGTTGAAGCCCTGTTCCAGCCCGGCGAGCGCATCACCCACCACGAGTACGGCCAGGGCGTCGTGCTCGATTCGGCGCGTGAGGGCTACCTGCGCGCTTTTTTCAGTGTGGGCGAGCGTCGCGTACCCGTCGCCTCGCTGCGGCGCGAACTCACGCGCACCGAGCGCATCCTGCGTGCCGTGGATGGC
>DYKI01000085.1 GCA_020722705.1 Chthonomonas calidirosea
AACACCACATAACGCAAGACCACACTTACCTGCCTGCCCGGCTTTGAAGGAACACACTCGAGAGGCGGCCCTATGGGTCGCCTCTTCGCGTTTCTGTCTGTCCGTGCCGTTTGACACCGACCTGAGGGGCGGATATAATCCCGCTCGTGATCAAGTACGTCTCAGAGCTTCTCGGGCGCCCTGTGATGGAACCCGACGGTACCCCCGTGGGCAGGGTTAAGGATGCTGCGGCGCATCAGGGAAGGCGGCTTCCGCTCCTGTCGAGTCTGCTTGTCTCAGTTGGCGACGAGGACGTGTGGGTCTCGGTGTCCGATGCCGAGCTTCTGACCGGCGGCATCCGACTGCGTTCGTCGCTGCGCACTCTCCAGCCCTCGATCCCGAACTCCGACGACGTTCGGCTGCGCCGCGATGTGCTCGACAAGCAGATCGTGGATGTCCACGATTACAGGGTCGTACGGGCGAACGACGTGCGCCTTGCCGAGTGCAGCGATGGCCAGTGTGTTGTCGGTGTGGACGCCAGTCTTCGGGCCCTGCTGCGCCGTCTGGGCATTGCTGGTCCCATCGAGGGAGTCGCCCGAATGCTCCGACGACCGCTGCACTCCAGGCTCATCGCATGGGACGATGTTGAGACGCTCGAAGCCAGCGGGGCCGGCGGCGGACGGATTAAGCTCAAGGTCCCGCACGAGAAGATCGCGCGCCTTCACCCGGCCGACATTGCGGACATTGTGGAGCAGTTGGACCCACAGCAGCGCACGGAGATCATCGAGGCGCTCGACGTCGAAACCGCAGCCGATACGATCGAGGAAATGGAGGACAAAGAGGCTGCGGAAGTCATCGAGCAGCTCGAGGACGAGCGAGCAGCGGACATCCTCGACGAGATGGAGCCCGATGACGCCGCCGATGTGCTTGGCGATTTGCCCGAGGAGCGGTCCGAGGAACTTCTCGGCCACATGGAGCCCGAGGAGGCGGCCGACGTCAAGGAGCTGCTAGCCTACGCCGAGGAAACCGCCGGCGGCCTGATGACGACGGAGTATGTGTCTGTGTTGGCGGATATGACGGCGCAGGAGACGATCGAGCACCTGAGAGAGCTGGCGCCGAAGGCGGAGACAGCCTACTACGTTTATGTTGTGGATGATGACGAGCGGCTCGTAGGAGTGCTGTCGCTGCGGGACCTCATCGTTGCCAAACCGGATGCGCTCATCGGTGACGTCATGGTGCGAACGGTCAGGCATGTGAGCGCGCACGATCATGCCGATGAGATCGCGCACGTGTTCAACCGCTACAACCTCCTTGCTTTGCCGGTCGTTGACGACGATGCCCGCCTCGTTGGCATCGTGACCGTTGACGACATGATGGAGCACCTGCTGCCCCCTGAGCGCCGACGGAAGCTGCCCGAGATGTCGGTCGAGCCTGAGTAGGTGTTTCTAGCCTTTCAGACCGGTCAAAGCGATGCCGCGAATGAACGTCCGCTGCGCGAGCAAGAACAGGACAAGCATCGGGATCGTGATCACGGTTGATGCCGCCATCAAGAGCGACCATTCGCTCCCGTGTCGCCCGAGGAACGCCTGAAGGCCGATAGCCAACGTGTACTGCCGCTCGTCATGCAGGTAAACGAGCGGGTTCAGGAAGTCCATCCAGGCGGCGGTGAAAGCGAAGAGCGCGATCGTGGCCACGGCGGGCTTCGCCATGGGCAGGATGATACGGCCCAGAATGCCCAGATCGCCGCATCCGTCAATCCGCGCTGCGTCGGAAAGCTCCTGTGGAATGGTGAGGAAGAACTGGCGCAGCAGGAAGATGGAGAACGCGCTCCCCAGAAACGGCGGCACGATCAGCGGCAGGAACGTGCCCGTCCATCCCAGGGCGCGGAAGGTCAGAAACACCGGGATCATGGTGACCTGGGCCGGAAGCATGATGGTGCAGATGAGCACAAAGAACATCGGATCGCGCCCGCGCCACCTGATGCGGCTGAAGCCATAGGCAGGCATTGCGGCGCTGAGCACGGTACCGACCGTTGTCATCGTGCATACCAACAGGGTATTGCGCAGATAGAGCAGGAACGGGAACGAGGCCAGGGCCGCCGGATAGTTGCTCCAGACGATCGGGGCCGGTATCCAGCGGACCGCCGGCGAGAAGACCTGTGCGTCGGGCTTCAGCGATGTCGAGACCATCCAGAGAAACGGCGCGACGAATGTAGCGGCTACGGCCGCCAGCACCAGATAGACCGCGGCTCCCCAAAGGCGTTCTCTGCTGCGCCTCGTTCCGAGCAAGCTTGACACCAGTGAGCTTCCTGCGTGAGGAGTTCAGACGGTAACAGGGGCGCCGTTGCGCTCGCCGGACCGCCAAGCGGCCTCAGTCAGTTCGATCACCCGCAGGCCGCACTCGAACGGCGACTGCACGTCGTCGCGTCCGCGAATGGCGTCAATGAAGTTCCGATCCGGGAACGATCCGCCCCGCATGTTGTCGAAGGAGTAGCGGCCCGACGGATCACAGACCTGCAGGCGGCCATTGCGCATGAGGAAGAAGCCCTTCTCGCACCAGATGGTCACGTCCTCGTGCCAGTCGGTGGCATCTCCAACGATGGAGATGTTCCCCTGAGCGCCGCCTTTGAATCGCATCGAGAGCGCCGAGTTGATGTCCACAGGAGTGCCGCAGTTGTCAATGTACGCCGAGACCGACTCAACCGCGAGGCCGGTCACCCACAGGATGATGTCCAGCAGATGACTTCCGGAATCGTTGAGTTGACCGCCGCCGGAGAGAGCCGGGTCCTGCCGCCACGATCCGCGAGTACCGTTCTTCCAGTTCTGGCACTGAAGCGCGGAGACGAAGGTGACCGGGCCAAGGTCGCCGGAAGCGATCCGCGACCGAATGTAGCGAAACTCAGGCTGGTAGTGGCGCTGATATGAGAGCAGGCAGACCTTTCGTGCCGCATCCCGTGCCGAGATGACCTCGAGGGCATCGGCAACGGAGCATACGAGCGGCTTTTCGCAAAGGACGTGAAGCCCGCGCGCCAACGCCTCCAGTATCTGCTCCTTGTGCGTCGTATGCGGTGTGCTGATCTCGACAGCGTCCATCGGCACCGTGTCGAGCATGCGCCGGAAGTCGGCGAACGCGGGTGTGTCCGCAAGTGCCGCGTGCTGCCGGCGAGCCGCCTGGATCATGGCTGGATTTGGATCTGCGATGGCGACAATGGAGGCCTCCGACAGGCCGAGAACCTGCCCCATATGATGGCGAGCGTTACCCCCGCTGCCGATGAACCCTATGCGAATGCGATCGTCCGACATGATGCCAGACCCCTTTCTCGATGATGCATCTTGGTTCGGCGAACGACCTCGAGCGTCCTCTACGGGTCGCGGCCGATTCGCGGCAGAATGTATCGTTCGGTCGCGCCGCTTCGGCGCTAGACGGATTCCCGGTCGGCTTGCCGCCAGACCCCGTCAAGGTCGCGGACAATGCGCAGAAGGCCTTCCAGTTCATCAAGCGGGATCATCGTCGCGGCGTCGGAGAGTGCGCTCTCGGGCCTCGGATGCGTCTCGATGAACACGGCGTCAACACCGGCGGCCGCAGCGGCGCGGGCAATGACAGGAGCCAGGTCACGACGACCGCCCGATTGAGAACCGGCTCCGGCCGGAGCCTGGACCGAGTGGGTCACATCAATGCAGACCGGATATCCGAACCCGCGCATGATGGCCAGTGAACATGGGTCGAAGACGAGGGCATTGTAGCCGAAGGAGGCACCCCGTTCGGTCAACAGCACATTGTGGTTCCCGACAGATGTCACCTTCTCGAGCGCGTGGCGCATATCCCATGGCGCCATGAACTGGCCCTTCTTAATGTTGACGCAGCGGCCCGAGCGGCCACATGCCTGCAGCAGATCGGTCTGTCTGCAAAGGAAGGCTGGAACCTGCACCATGTCGGCGACGTCGGCCACCGGCAGGACCTGGGCCACTTCATGGACATCCGTGCAAATCGGAACGCCTATCTTGTCGCGCACTCGGCTGAGCATACGGAGACCCTCGTCAAGGCCGGGCCCGCGCGGCGAGGATGCCGACGTGCGGTTCGCCTTGTCGTATGAAGCCTTGAAGATGTAGCCCATGCCAAGACGAGAGCACATCGCGGCGCATGCCTCTGCGACACCAAGACACAGGTCGTCGCTCTCGGCCATGCATGGACCTGCTATGACGACCGGTGCACCCGCTTCAGGCCCGATGGCGAGGTTTCCGGCAAGAACCGTTCGCATAGATAAGAACACTTGATCCTTCGGCATATCGTTGGGGTATTATAGCGTCACAACACAAGTCCGTAGGCGTTGACGAGGCCAGTACGAGCCCGCTTCAGTTTCAGAGAGTCGCCGGTGGGTGCGAGGCGATAAGGGTAGGCTCGGAATCTCCCCTCGGAGCCGATTCGCTGAACCGCGCGAGCGCAGTAGGCGAGTCCGGGTTCGCCCGTTACAGCGTTCGAGTGGGGCCAAAACGACCGTTTCTCGTGACGGTGGGTCCTACAAGGGTGGTACCGCGTGAGAGAACCTCTCGTCCCTTGGGATGAGGGGTTTTTTATCTCTGGACGTGGTGCCCGAGCGGCCTTCGGCTGTGCTGGGAAAGGATACGGGCACATGGAGAAATCGGGCGCCTATATCATGCTGGAGTGTCTCCGGCTGGAAGGCGTTAAGCACATTTTCGGCTATCCCGGCGGGGCTGCGCTGCCGCTGTACGACGCTCTGTACGACTACAAGCAGATCGAGCACATCCTTGTTCGTCACGAGCAGGGAGCAGCCCACATGGCTGACGGATATGCGCGAGCGACTGGCGAGGTCGGGGTGTGCTTGGCCACGAGCGGCCCGGGTGCAACCAATCTCGTGACCGGCATCGCCACTGCCTACATGGATTCCATCCCGATTGTCGCCATCACGGGGCAGGTGAAGACATGGGTGATCGGGAAGGACGCGTTTCAGGAAGCCGACATTACCGGCATAACCATCCCGATTACGAAGCACAACTTTCTGGTCAAACGGCCCGAAGACATTCCTGAGACGATCGCCAAAGCGTTTCACATTGCTCGATCGGGGCGGCCTGGGCCGGTTCTGATAGACATGCCTCTCGACGTCAGCATGGCGAGGATGCCCTGGAGCGCATCGGAGTATCCGGCCAGACCCGACATTCCGACCTACAAGCCGACGGTCAAGGGGCACCAGGTGCAGATCAAGCGGGCTGCCGCGGCGCTTGCCGAGGCTGAACGGCCTGTGCTCTACGTCGGAGGCGGCGCAGTGCTGTCCGGCGCCGCTGCCGAGGTGCGCGAGCTGGCTGAGCGGACGAATACTCTTGTGACGACCAGCCTGATGGGCAAGGGTATCCTCGACGAGCACCATCCCCTGTCCATCGGCATGCTCGGCATGCATGGGACGGCCTATGCCAACCACGCGGTGCACAACTGCGATCTGCTGTTCGCGATCGGCGCTCGGTTTGACGATCGCGTCACCGGCAAGGTCGAACGCTTTGCGCCGCACGCCAAGGTGGTCCACATTGACGTGGACCCGGCAGAGATCGGCAAGGTCCGCGTGCCGGAAATCCCGATTGTGGGCGATGCCAAGACTGTCTTGCGGTCGTTGCTTCAGTATGTTGAGCCGAAGAGCTGGTCACAATGGAACGATCAGATCATGGAATGGAAGGCTGAGTTCCCGCTCGTCTACCCATCCGATGGCACACTGCTTGCCGAATACGTGATCGAGGCAATCGGCGAAGCGACCAACTGGGAAGCCATCATGACTACCGACGTCGGGCAGCACCAGATGTGGGCGGCCCAGTACTACCGATGTCGGCGCCCCAACCAGTGGCTCAGCAGCGGCGGACTGGGGACCATGGGATACGGCCTGCCGGCGGCGATCGGAGCGCAGGTGTCGCTGCCCGACCAACGCGTGGTTTGCATATCCGGCGACGGATCGTTCCAGATGTGCGCACAGGAGCTGATGACAGCCGTGGTCTACGAGCTTCCTATCATTGTGGCGATCATCAACAACAGATCCCTGGGGATGGTCCGGCAGTGGCAGGAGATGTTCTACCAGGAGCGCTACAGCCACACGGACATTCAGGCCTCACCCGACTTCGTGAAGCTGACTGAGGCGTATGGAGGCGTCGGCTTGCGCGCTGAGACGCCTGCGGAGTTCCGGAGCGCCCTCGACCGCGCGCTGCAGGTCACCGACAAGCCGGTTGTCATTGACTGTGTCGTTCCGACGACTGAGAACGTCTACCCGATGATTCCGGCCGGGCAGAGCGTGGCCGAGATGCGGATACGCGAGGACCTCGAGGAACTGAAGGCCACGGTTGACACGGATTCCGAGGTCTGGTCGTTCGAGCAGGAGGAGCGCGTGCTGCAGGAGTACGTGTCTCGGCGTCATTCGGAGCCGGAACCGGTAAGGAGCGCATAAGCATGGCAGCCTCACTTGTTGGATCGTCTCCCACCACCCATGTGATCACAGCGCTGGTCGGCAACCATCCCGGCGTCCTCGCTCGTGTCGCCGGTCTGTTCGCTCGGCGCGGGTACAATATCGAATCGCTGACGGTCTCGGTTACCGAGAATCCCGACATCTCGCGGATGACCATACTCGTCGCCGGTGATGCGGGGGTACTCGAGCAGATCACCAAGCAGCTCCACAAGCTGATTGAGGTCGTTCGCGTTGTTGACTACGCAGGTGTGCCGGCCGTGGAGCGTGAACTCGCCCTGATTAAGGTCAAGGCCGATGCTTCGGATCGCGCCGAGATCATGCAGATCGTTGAGGTTTTCCGAGGCCGGATCATAGACATGAGCGACAAGACGTTCATCATCGAGGTGACCGGCAGCGTGGATAAGCTCGACAAGATGGCCGAACTCCTGGGCGCCTACGGCATACGCGAGATGGTGCGCACCGGGGTGATTGCTATGGCAAGGGGCACGCGAACGGCTTAGTCCATGGATGACATGCACGAACTTGTCTCAATCGAGGCCATCGAACGGTGGTTCGCGTTGGCCGCGCTAGCCGGTCCGCCCCTCGGCATCGCGCTTGGATGCCTTTTGGGACGCCGGCTTGGTGACCCACGGCGCGCTGCGCTGCGCGGGCTCTTGATCGGGCTGTTTGGACCTGTCAACTGGCTGCTGTGGCGGCTCTACTCGGCACTCACCAACCACTACGGGCTCGACAGCGTGGCCAACCTGCTCGTGAACCTTGGCATCTTCCTCGGCCTTGGGTTCGGCGCAGGCATCGTCTACGGAACGGTCATCCGCAGGCGAGGAATGGGCGTTCGGGCTGCCGAGAAGGAGCACGCCGTCGGAGGAGCGCATGGCCCGCAAGATACTGGTCGTTGACGACGATAGGCATGTTCCACGCCTGAGCAAAGCGGCACTGGAGCGGGAGGGCTACGAGGTCCTCGTGGTGTCCGACGGCATCGAGGCTCTGACCAGCATCGAGCGCGAACGGCCCGATCTCATCCTTCTGGACATTGCCATGCCCAACATGGATGGGTTCGAAACGCTTCGCAGATTGAAGTCCACGCCGGCGACGGTGGCGATCCGGATCGTAATCGTGACGGCACGCGACTCCGACGACGACATTACGCGGGCTTGGCAGGCCGGGGCCGATGGCTACCTCATCAAGCCTTTCGCACCTGCCGACCTGACCGGGATGGCGAAGGCGGCGCTGGGCGACCTTGGCCCTGGGGAGAGACGGTCAACGATGTGGCCTCGCACTCCGTGGCAGAATACACGTTAAGGAAACATACGATGGCAGTTAAGGTGTACTACGACGGCGATGCTGATCTTGAGGTGCTGCGGCAGCGCCGCATTGCGATTGTCGGATATGGGAGCCAGGGGCACGCGCACGCTCTCAACCTGAGGGACAGCGGACTCAACGTTGTGATTGGCGCTCGTCCGGGACGCAGTTGGGATGCGGCCTCGGCAGACGGCTTCGAAGTGCTCGATGTCGCGGCGGCTGCGAAGGCTGCCGATGTGATCATGATGCTGGTCAACGATGAGTTTCAGGCAGCGATCTACGCGGAATCCATCAGCGAACACATGACCGCCGGCAAGGCGCTGGCATTCGGCCATGGGTTCAACATTCACTTCGGCCAGATCATCCCGCCCAATGACGTTGACGTTTTCATGGTGGCCCCGAAAGGTCCCGGCCACCTGGTTCGGCGCATCTATGCCGAAGGCAAGGGCGTGCCGGCGCTTGTAGCGGTCCATCAAAACGCGACGGGCAACGCGCTCAAGCTGGCCCTGGCGTGGGCCAAGGGCATCGGCGGAACGAGGGCCGGCGTCCTGGAGACGACGTTCCGAGAGGAAACCGAGACCGATCTCTTCGGCGAACAAGCCGTCCTCTGTGGTGGAGCTACTTCGCTCGTCAAGGCAGGGTTCGAAACCCTGGTCGAGGCGGGCTATCAACCGGAGATCGCCTACTTTGAGTGCATGCATGAGCTCAAGCTGATCGTTGATCTGATGTACGAATCCGGAATCGCCGGGATGCGGTACTCGATCTCGGACACGGCGCAGTACGGCGACATGACGCGCGGACCCAGGCTTATAGACGCGTCCGTGCGCGACAGAATGCGGCAGATTCTGGACGAGGTCCAGTCCGGAGCGTTCGCTCGCGAGTGGATCCTGGAGAATCGGGCCGGGAGGCCAGTGTTCCGCGCCCTCGCGCGGCGCGACGAAGGGCACCTGATCGAGCAGGTGGGGAAGCGCTTGCGATCCATGATGAGCTGGGTCGCGAAGCCCAGCAAGGCCTGACAGATGCCCGATCGTGTTTTCATCTTCGACACGACCCTGCGCGATGGGGAGCAGTCGCCGGGGGCCTCTCTTAACGTCCACGAGAAGGTCGAGATCGCTCGCCAACTCGAGCGTCTTGGCGTGGACGTGATTGAGGCGGGCTTCCCGATTTCCTCTCCGGGCGACTTCAACGCTGTGCAGGCCGTGAGCAAAGCCCTCAGGACACCGACGATCTGCGGCCTCACCCGAGCGCGGCCCCAGGACATTGAGGTCGCTGCGGAGGCCCTGAAGGGGGCTGCGCGCCCGCGTATTCACACAGGACTGGGCGTTTCGGACAACCATCTCGAGTACAAGCTCAAGATGACGCGCGAAGCCGCCATGGAACAAGGGGTGGCCGCCGTCAGGCACGCACGCAGATTCGTCGAGGACATCGAGTATTTCCTCGAAGACGCAGGGCGTGCCGATCCGGATTACCTCTGTCGCGTCATCGAAGCAGTGATCGAGGCCGGTGCGACCGTCATCAACATCCCGGATACGACCGGCTATACCACGCCCGAGGAGTTCGGCGCCCTCATCTCGACCGTTATGGAACGGGTGCCCAACATCGGAAAGGCCGTGGTGTCGGTCCATTGCCACGACGACCTGGGCCTTGCCGTTGCGAATGCGCTGGCAGGAGTGAAGGCTGGGGCGCGCCAGGTGGAATGCACCATCAATGGAATAGGCGAACGTGCGGGCAATACGAGCCTCGAAGAAGTGGTCATGGCGATGCGGGTCCGGCGCGATGCGTTCGGCGTCGAGACCGGCATCGTCACGCAGGAGATATACAAGACCAGCAGACTGGTGTCGAACCTCACGGGCATTCTGGTCCAGCCGAACAAGGCGATCGTCGGCGCCAATGCGTTCGCCCACTCGTCCGGCATCCATCAGGACGGTGTCCTGAAAGAACGGACCACCTACGAGATCATTGACCCACGGGATGTGGGCATTCCCGAGAGCCGCATCCTGCTCACGGCAAGATCCGGGCGTCATGCGCTTCAACACCGGCTGAAGCACCTGGGGTATGACCTCGATGAGACCCAGCTCGACAGGGTCTACGAGCGGTTCCTGCAGGTTGCCGACAGCAAGAAGATGGTCCACGATGAGGACCTCGAGGTAATCGTCGCGGACGAGACTTCGAGCGTCCGGATCAGTTACGAGCTGCTGCAAGTCCAGGTGTCGTGCGGCGATCGGAGCATCCCGACGGCGACCGTCAAACTGAAGGGGCCTGGCGGGCAGGTGATGGTCGATTCCGACCATGGCACCGGGCCAGTGGACGCCATCTATCGTGCGGTGAACCGCGTCACTCGCGTTGAGAATGATCTGATCGAGTTTTCCATTCAGGCCGTCACCGAGGGCATTGATGCACTGGCCGAAGTGACGATCAGGATACGCAGCGGCGACGATATCTTCACGGGCCGCGGCTCACATTCGGATATCTGCGTTGCCAGCGCGCGGGCGTACCTCCACGCGCTCAACAGACTCATCGAGAGCCGCGAGGAGTTTGGCGTAACAGCCGCTGTGGGGGAACCCTGATGCCACGCCCCCGTACCATGCTCGACAAGATATGGCAGGCGCACATTGTGCGCGATGCCGCAGGAGAGCCTACCCTCCTGTACATAGATCTGCACCTTCTGCACGAGGTGACCTCGCCGCAGGCGTTCGACGGCTTGAGATTGGCCGGTCGGACGGTTCGCAGGCCGGACCTTTCCCTCGCCACCATGGATCACAACGTGCCGACAGTGAACCGCGACCTGCCGATTGCCGACGAGGTAAGCCGGGCTCAGGTCGAGGCCCTCGAGGCGAACTGCCGTGAGTTCGGCATCGAGCTCTTTGACTTACGCCACCGTCGGCAGGGCATCGTCCACGTGATCGGCCCGGAACTTGGGCTGACGCAGCCGGGTATGACCATCGTGTGTGGCGATTCCCACACGGCGACGCATGGCGCTTTCGGGGCGCTTGCGTTCGGGATCGGTACCTCCGAAGTCGAGCATGTTCTGGCCACACAGTGCCTGCCGCAGCGCAAGCCGCCGTGTATGGAAATCCGGGTGACCGGGAAATGTCCGAACGGGGTCGGAGCCAAGGATATCATCCTGGGCATCATCGGGCGGATAGGCACAGACGGGGCTACCGGGTACGCCGTAGAGTATACGGGAGAGGCCATCCGCGACCTGAGCATGGAAGGCCGGATGACCGTCTGCAACATGTCCATCGAGGCCGGCGCACGCGCCGGGATGGTCGCTCCGGATCGGACAACCCTGGCTTACCTTGCCGGCCGACCCTACGCGCCGTCAGGAGCCGCGTGGGAAGAGGCGTCGGCATCGTGGTTGGCACTGCCGACCGATCCCGAGGCTGCCTTCGACCGTACCATAGTGATAGATGCCGGCGAGTTGTCGCCGTACGTGACATGGGGGACCAATCCGGGGCAGGCCGCACCGGTTACGGCCAGAGTGCCGGACCCCGAAGCAATGGGATCGCGTTCGCAGCAAGACGCCGCTCGGAGGGCGCTGGACTATATGGGACTATCGGCAGGTACGCCGTTGATCGGCATTCCCATTCAGCGCGCTTTCGTCGGATCGTGCACGAACGGACGGCTGGAGGATCTCAGGGCCGCGGCTCGCGTCGCCCATGGGAGGCGTGTGGCTGACGGCGTGGCCGCGATGGTTGTGCCCGGGTCCATGGAGGTCAAGCGTCAGGCTGAGGCGGAAGGACTCGACCGGATATTCACGGCCGCAGGCTTCGAGTGGCGTGAGCCCGGGTGCTCCATGTGCCTCGGGATGAACCCTGACTTCCTTCTTCCGGGAGAGCGCTGTGCCTCATCGTCGAACAGGAACTTCGAAGGGCGGCAAGGAAAGGGTGGTCGGACGCACCTGATGAGCCCCGAAATGGTGGCGGCGGCCGCTGTCGCCGGGCACATCGTGGACGTCCGGGACTGGCCGTTGGAGGACTGAGTGGAAGCTTTTGTCAAGCATACCGGGCTGGCTGTGCCGCTCGATCGCGCCAATGTGGATACAGATCAGATCATTCCGAAGCAGTTCCTGAAGCGCATCGGACGCACGGGTTTCGGCGATGTGCTGTTCTACGACTGGCGCTACCTGGCTGACGGCCGTCCCAACCCCGACTTTGTCCTGAACCGGCCCGAATACGCCGGCGCATCCGTCCTCATTGCCGGCCGCAACTTCGGCAGCGGCTCGTCGAGGGAACACGCCCCCTGGGCCCTTCGGGAGTTCGGCATCCGGGCGGTGATCGCCCCGTCGTTCGCCGATATCTTCCGCAACAACTGCCTGCGCAATGGCCTTGTCCCGGTCGTCGTGCCCGAGGATGTGCTCGCCCTGCTCATGGAGCGTGCGGCCGTCGGGACAGGCTACAAGGTGACGATTGATCTTGCCGACTGCAGTGTGCGCGATGATCAGGGGCTCAACATCCGGTTCGAGTTGGACGGATTCTGGAGGCAATGCCTGATGCAGGGAGCCGACGAGATCGAACTTGCCCTCAAGCACCGCGATGCCATCGAGGCTTACGAGGCGCGCCGACCCGATTGGCTGCCTGCCATCCCGCTGGGAGGTGCCTGACGTTGGAGCGTGTGTCGGTGTTCGTTGATGGCTCAAACATGTACTACGCCCAGAAGCGATTGGGCTGGTTCATTGACTACCGCAAGGTCCTGAACCACTTTGCCTGGCAGCGCGACTGCGAGCTGAGCGAAGCCTACTACTTCACAGGGGCCGATCCTCAACCGCGCGGCCGCGACAGTGCGTTTCGCGAGTACTTGAACCACGCGGGCTATACGGTGCGCACGAAGAGCATTAAGCAAGTAACTGACGATGCCACCGGCGAACCGATCGAGAAAGCCGACCTCGACATCGAGATCGTGATAGACATGTTCAACACGCTGAGTCGGTATGACACGTGCGTCTTGATGAGCGGCGACGGTGATTTCGAGCGGATGCTTGAGGTTCTTCGCGCCCGGGGCAAGCGTGTGATCGTTGTGGCCCTGCCGGAAATGACGGCGCGGGAGCTGCGGAACGCGGCGGGCTCCAACTTCGTTGACCTCAGGCAACTGGAGGCCAGTATCGCTCGCACCGACCGGACACCTGAGCATATCGAGGAGCTCCATGAGGAGCCTCCTGTCGAGGACTAGTGCGCACGGAATCAAGGGAGTATTGCGCCGGAACGGTCCAGCGTGCGTTGGAGGAATCAGCGGTGTTCTGTCCGTACAGCATCAGAGAGGCCCGGCGCGAGGACCTGACCTCTGTGGTTGCGCTGTGGCGCGAGATGATGGCTGTGCACGTCGCTCTCGACGATCGCTTCCGTTTCGTTGCTGATGCAGACGCGGAGTTTGCGCGGCATGCCCGCCGCATGATGCGTGGCCCCGTCTCCCGGATTCTCGTGGCTGTCATCGGCGGTCAAGTGGTCGGCTACGTTCTTGTCGAGCTGCAGCAGCGGCCCCCAATCTATCCGGTGGGACGTTACGGGTTCATCTCGGACATCTGCGTCAGCGGGCGTCATCGCCGCCGCGGCATTGGGGCTGCTCTGGTGCAGAGGGCGATCGGTTGGCTGAGGTCAGAGGGAGTGAACACCGTTGAGCTGCTCGCGGCCGACCGCAACGAAACAGCACGGTCGTTCTGGGCAGCGATGGGTTTCGAGCCCTACCTGGTGATGCTCCGCAAGGGCATTGGCGGACTGGATCCTCCGCGGATCGGGTTTCGCGTGGACCGGTTGGGCCGCGGGGCCGGCGGTTAGGTGCGAAGCAGATCGAAGCCCCGCCGAAGCGAGGTGCGTGGTAAGTGAAGAAGATCGAGTGCGTGATACGCCCCATCAAGATAGATGACGTTAAGGAGGCCCTGGCGGCCATCGGCGTCACCGGCATGACCGTGACGGACGTGCGGGGCTACGGCAGGCAACGCGGCAGGACCGAGAAGTATCGGGGCAACACCTACATCGTCAATCTGCTGCCCAAAGTGAAGGTTGAGTTTGTGGTTCCCGACGATCGGGCCGAAGAGGTCGCCGAAGTGGTCATCGAAGCTGCTCGAACCGGTGAGATCGGCGACGGCAAGGTGTTCATCGCTTCGGTAGAGGACGCGGTCAGGATCCGCACCGGAGAACGCGGAGACGCTGCCCTGTGAAACCGGCAGTTGAGGGCGATATGTCTCTGAATCCGTTTCTCGACGCAGGGGCGACTCGCATGCCTGCCAAACGAGTGTGGGTCTACGACACGACTCTGCGCGACGGTTCCCAGGGAGAGGGCATCAGCTTTTCCGTAGCCGACAAGGTCAGGATCGCGCGCAAGCTCGACGAGTTCGGTGTTGACTTCATCGAAGGCGGCTGGCCCGGCTCAAACCCCAAGGACGTCGAGTTCTTCGAGATCATGGCGCGTGAGCCATTGCAGTTTGCCGAGCTCGCGGCGTTCGGCTCGACGCGCCGCCCCCATCGTGCCGCTGCCGAGGATGAGATTCTGCAGGACCTTCTGCGCGCCGGCGCTCCGACGGTCACCATCTTCGGCAAATCGTGGGACTTCCACGTCACCCACGCTTTGAAAACGAGCCTCGCCGAAAACCTCGAGATGATCGCCGACTCGGTCCAGTTCCTCAGCCGCCGTGTCGCCAGAGTCATCTTCGATGCCGAGCATTTCTTCGATGGCTACAAAGCCAACCCCGAGTATGCCATCAAGTGCCTGCGAGCTGCCGAGGACAACGGGGCCATGTGCGTCGTCCTCTGTGATACGAATGGCGGAACCCTTCCCCACGAGATCGCCGAGGCAACGCGGGCTGCCCGAGCGGCAGTGCGCATCAGCCTGGGTATCCACGCCCACGACGATGCCGGATGCGGCGTCGCCAACAGCCTCATGGCCGTCATCGCTGGAGCCGACCATGTGCAGGGAACGATCAACGGATACGGCGAGCGATGCGGCAATGCCAACCTGTGCGCCGTCTTACCCGGGCTGGCGCTCAAACTGGGCTGCGATGTTCTGCGTCCCATCGCTCTCAGCCGCCTTACGGCGTCCTCGCACCCGGGAGGGACGGCGTCCTCGCCGTCCGGAACACGGGTCATCGGGGACGATGCCCCTCCCACGGGAGGGACGGCGTCCTCGCCGTCCGGAACACGGGTCATCGGGGACGATG
>DYKI01000086.1:0-11026 GCA_020722705.1 Chthonomonas calidirosea
GGTCATCGGGGACGATGACCCTCCCGATGGGAGTGGCGAGAGACGACGGGTGAGTGGTGAACGGTGAAAGGGCCGGATGTGGTCGCGCCAACCTACATTAACAGGGAAGTCAGTTGGCTTGAGTTCAATAAGCGGGTTCTTGAAGAGGCTCAGAGCCACGAGCATCCGTTGCTTGAGCGTGTGAAGTTCCTCAGCATCGTTCATAGCAACCTCGATGAGTTCTTCATGATCCGCGTGTCGGGTCTGCAGGAGCAAGTTGAGGCAGGTTTCACTGAGCCCTCAAAGGACGGATTGACCCCTGCAGAGCAGCTCGCAATCATACGCGAGCGCGTGACTGCGATGCGGCAGCAGGCGTGGGCATGTTACCGGGATGACCTCAAACCGGCGCTTGCCGCAGAGGGCATCCGCTTGCTTGACCACCAGGATCTGGACGACAGGCAACGTAAGCGTCTGGATGAGTACTTCAGTACGGTGGTGTATCCGGTATTGACGCCGCTTGCGGTGGACCCTGCCCATCCGTTCCCGCATATCTCGAACCTCAGTCTGAGCCTCGCCGCTGTCGTGCGAACGACGAAGGGTCGGGAGAGGTTCGCCCGAATCAAGATCCCGCAAGTGCTGCCGCGACTGGTTCCGGTGGATCCTGCGGCCACACCATCGGGGCGGAAACGGAGAGGCGGTGAGGTGGCGTTCGTCTGGCTGGAGGACCTCATCGCAGCGAATCTGCGCGCGCTCTTTCGAGGGCTTTCCGTTTCACGGAGCTATGCGTTTCGCGTCATCCGGGATGCGGACTTCGAAATACGCGAGGACGAGGCAGGCGATCTGCTGCAGAGCATCGAGAGGGGGCTGATTCGGAGGCGGTTCGGAAGCGTGTCGCAACTTGAGATCAGCGCCGATCTGCCGAGCGAGATCGAGAACCTTCTCGTCAGCAATCTGCAGATTGACCCTCGAGATGTCTACAGGAGCGAGGGCGTGCTCGGATTGAGCTGCCTGATGGACCTTATGGCCATAGATCGTCCAGACCTGAAAGACAAACCATTCCGTCCGAGGATACCGGCCTCGCTGCGCGGGGATGTGTTCGCGGCCATTCGTGATCGCGATATCCTGATCCACCATCCGTTCGACAGCTTCACTCCCGTCGTCGAGTTTGTGCAGGCGGCTGCCAACGATCCGGATGTGCTGGCCATCAAGCAGACGATCTATCGGGTCGGCAGCAACTCGCCCGTCGTGGCGGCTCTGAAGGAGGCCAGCGACAAAGGCAAGCAGGTCTCGGTTATGGTGGAGCTGAAGGCCCGCTTCGACGAGGAGAACAACATCGAGTGGGCGAGGGTCCTCGAATCGTCCGGGGTTCACGTAGTCTATGGCGATGTCAACCTCAAGACGCACTGCAAGGTCCTCATGGTGGTGCGCAAGGAAGGCACCGGAATACGGCGATACGTGCATCTGGGCACGGGCAACTACAACGCCAAGACCGCACTGCTGTACACCGACCTGGGCATGTTCACCTGTGACCCTGAGATAGCCGAAGATGTCACCGCGCTTTTCAACGCCCTGACCGGATACAGCGCCGACCAGTCCTACTCCAAGCTGCTGGTCTCGCCGGGGGGCATCAGGCAGGGACTGATGCAGCGCGTCAAGCGCGAAATGGCCCATGCGCAGGCCGGACGGCCCGCCAGACTGATCTTCAAAATGAACTCGCTTACGGACTTCGGGTGCGCTGCGCAGTTGTATGCGGCGAGTCAGGCGGGCGTTGACATTGACCTGATCGTGCGGGGAAGCTGCTGTCTGGTGCCGGGCGTTCCTGGGCTGAGCGACAACATCCGTGTGCGGAGCATCGTGGGGCGGTTCCTGGAACATGATCGCGTGTACTACTTTCTGAACGACGGAAAGGAAGAGGTCTGGCTCGGGAGCGCCGACCTTATGCCCAGGAATCTCGATCGGAGAGTGGAGACGCTCTTTCCCGTTCGGGACCCCGACCATGTACGCTGGCTTGCCGATGTACTGCTTCCGACATATCTGGCCGACAACGTCAAGGCCCGGCTGCTGAAGTCAGACGGGTCGTATGAGTTCGCCCGCTCGGACGACGGAGTTCGGGTCTGCGCACAAGAGCGGTTCCTTGAGCTTTCGCGTGACGACGGATAGCGCCTGCGCGGGTACACTAATGCACCGCTCAAGCTACTACGGAGCCGCTTCTTAGTCATGTTGGGACGCTATATCCCCTTGCTGGCTGCAGTCTGCGTGTCCGCGCTGATTGCCGTGGCGATGGTCATAGGATCCTTTCTGCTCGGCCCGAAAAAGCCGACGCGCTTCAAGGTATCCACCTACGAGTGCGGCATGACGCCCGTCGGTTCGGCACGCGACCGCTTCCCGGTTCGGTTCTATCTTGTGGCCATGCTGTTCATTGTCTTTGATGTTGAAACGGTCTTTCTTTACCCCTGGGCAGCCACGTTCGGCCTGGGCAGCAGGGCCGAACGCATCTTCCTTCTGAGCGAAATGGGCGTGTTCGTGGCCATCCTGCTCGTTGCCTACTTCTATGCCATATCGGTGCGCGTGTTCGATTGGGGAACCGAGCGCGACGATCTCGCGGGGCAGGGGCCGGAGGTGACGGATGCAACACTGAAGCCCCGTCCGCCCATCCGGCTTGGCAACGAGGACTCGGGACCGGTCGCGTTGCCCATGCGTGCGGAAGCAAGGCGCTGAGCATGGAGGCTGGCGAGGGGACACTCGGGGCAACTGGTTCATCGGGAACGATGACCCTCCCTGAGCAGGGAACGGATGGGCTTAGCAGCGCGGCAGCCGATGCGCGCAAGGTGCAGGCGGCATTCCCCGCAGCGGTGATCGAGATCATCGAGACTCGTGGCGACGTATGGATTGTGGTCGAACGCGAGGCGCTGCCGGACGTCCTCAGAGCGCTCAGGGATGAACCGGACCTGCAGTACAGGTTCTTCTCGGAGTGCGTCGGAGTGGATTACCTGGATACTCGAACCGGACGGCCATTGGGAGGCAAGGCCCATCGCTTCGAGGTGGTCTACAATGTTGTGTGCCTGTCCGGCTCGGCGGGAGCCTCGCCCTCCCACACCGGCTCGGCGGGAGCCTCGCCCTCCCAGGGAGCATCGCTCTCCTCGGCTGTGCACGCGAAGAGGCTCTTCGTGAAGGTTCGGGTTCCCGAGGATGACCTGACGGTTCCCAGCGTGACGGGCGTTTATCCCGGAGCCGGTTTCCCCGAGCGTGAGATCTTCGATATGTTCGGCATCCGGTTCTCGGGCCACCCCGACTTGCGCCGTTTGATCATGCCTGACGACTGGATCGGCCATCCGCAACGCAAGGACTATCCTCTGGGCGGCGAGAGGGTGCAGTTCCCGTCGGGAACGCTCGGTCCATCGGTCGGTGAACGAGTCGTGCAGCACCCCGGAGAGGGGTTCTTTGGCCGAACGGCAGACGAGATAGAGTGATGCGGCGCGCAGGCAGCACAGATATCCATTCACGACTTGGCCGCAGTGCCGCTCTCATCGCGCAGGGCGTTGAACTCGACCCGATAGACGAGAGCACACTCGTCGTCAACATGGGACCTCAGCATCCGTCAACCCATGGTGTCCTGAGGCTCGTGCTCGAACTCGACGGCGAAATCATCGTCAAGGTGACTCCGCACATCGGCTACGTCCACACGGGTATCGAGAAGGAAGGCGAGTACCAGACCTACCTCAAGGCCGTCACGATCACCGATCGGATGGACTACGTGTCCGCCCACATCAACAACCTGGCATATGTCCTGTCGGTGGAGAAGCTCCTGGGCGTTGCGCCGCCACCACGCGGCCAGTACTTGCGCGTGCTGCTGTGTGAGATCCAGCGCATGGCAAGCCATTTGGTCTGGCTGGGGACGCATGCCCTTGACATCGGCGCAATGACGGTCTTCTTCTACGCATTCCGCGAACGGGAGAAACTGCTCGACCTGACGGAGATGATGTCGGGAGTGCGGCTGATGCCGTCATGGATCGTGCCCGGGGGTCTGAGAGGCGATGCTCCGGATGGATGGTTCGAGCGATGCAAGCTGGTGCTGGATGAGTTGCCGAGGCGAATAGACGAGTACGAGACGCTGCTCGATCAGAACCCGATCTGGCGTGAGCGGACACAGGGCATCGGCGCCATCACGGCAGATGACTGTTTCGGTCTGGGAGTGAGTGGACCAACCCTTCGCGCCTGTGGGGTCCCTTACGACTGCCGGAAGGCCTCGCCTTATTCGAGTTACGACCAGTTCACGTTCGGCATCCCGGTTGGTGAGTATGGTGATGTCAACGATCGGTACCGGGTTCGGATGGCCGAGTTGCGCCAGAGCAGAGAGATCGCCAAGCAGGCGATTGAAAACATGCCGGACGGACCGATCAACGTTGATGACCTGAAGGTGGTCCGGCCGCCGCGAGCAGACTTGGATCGCTCGATGGAAGCTGTGATCCATCACTTCAAGCTGTGGACCCACGGCATCACGCCGCCGCCAGGTGAAGCGTATGTGCCCGTCGAATCGCCGAAGGGCGAGATCGGCTTCTACATCGTCTCGGACGGGAGCAACTACCCATGGAGGATGCACCTGCGAGGTCCGTCATTCATGAACCTTCAGGCGCTGTCCCGGATGTGTGAGGGGCGCATGGTCGCAGACGTGGTGGCGATCATCGGTAGTATTGACATTGTGCTTGGGGAGATTGATCGCTGATGGCGGCAGAGAATGACCGCGAGCCAAGAGCCGAGGACCACGGGCAAGAAACCATCTCGGCCCACAACGCGCATGGCCCGAGCAGGTTCTCGCCGGAGGCCGTTGCCGAGCTGAACGAGATCGTGTCTCATTACCCCGAGCCACGTGCGGCGATGCTTCCTGCGCTGTGGATCGCCCAGCGCGAGTATGGCGGCGAGATCACGCCCGAAGCGATTGCCGAGGTGGCCTGGCGTCTCGGGCGGCCCACGGTCGAGGTCGAGGGTGTGGCGACCTTCTATACGATGTACAACCTCGGCAAACGGGGGCGGCGACACCTTGAAGTCTGCTCATGTCTGACTTGCGCCGTACTTGGCGCAGCGGACACGATCCGGGCTCTTGAGGATCGCCTCGGCATCAAGGTCGGGCAAACTACTCCGGATGGCGAGTTCAGTCTGGCTGAGGTCGAATGCCTGAACTGGTGCGAAGCCGGAACCGTCGTTCAGGTCGGAGGGCGGTACTACGGCAACGTCACGCCGGACAAGGTGGACGCGTTGCTGGAGGCTGTTCGTGCAGCCGACGACGCGACGGGCGAGGCACAAGCCGATGGGATCGTCAAGGTCTGTCTGGGATCGGCATCAGGATCAGACAGCACGGGGTCATCGGGGACGGGGTCCTCGGGGGCTCGGTCATCGGGGACGATGCCCCTCCCGGGGACGGCGGCGGAGAGCTCCCGTGGGTGAGCTTCGGGTGCTGCTCGAACACCGAGACATGCCGGGGATCGAGACGCTGGCAGGCTACCGATCTGTGGGCGGCTACGAGGGTCTTGCGCGGGCCGTCACCATGAGCCGGGCCGATGTGATCGGCGAAGTCAAGACATCGGGGCTTCGAGGGCGCGGCGGCGCCGGCTTCCCGACTTGGATCAAGTGGAACGGCATACCTGCCGATGCTCCCACCGTTCGGTATGTTGTCTGCAATGCTGACGAAGGCGAGCCGGGCACCTTCAAAGACCGTGAGCTGATGCTGAAGCAACCCCATATGGTCGTCGAGGGCATAGCTATCGCCGGTTACGCGACCAATGCCCGCTACGGGTTCATCTATGTGCGCGGCGAGTTTCTCGAGTCGGCCCAGGCGTTGCGACGCGCCATTGATGAAGCCTACGCGCATGGCTGCCTCGGCGACAGCGTTTGCGGTTCGTCGCACAGCTTCGATCTCTACATACACATGGGCGCCGGCAGCTACGAATGCGGCGAAGAAACGGCACTGATGAGCAGCTTGATGGGCGAGCGCGGACAGCCGCGAGCGAAACCCCCGCATGCGCCGTTGCCGGTGATCTCCGGACTCTGGCAGAGGCCGACGCTGATCAACAACGTTGAGACCTACGCCTGTGTGCCGCACATCATGCGGAAGGGTGGGGCATGGTACGCCGGGATGGGCACGGAGCGCTCCAAAGGGACCAAGGTGTTCAGTGTCAGCGGCCACGTGGCGCATCCGGGCAACTATGAGATCGAGCTGGGCACACCGCTTGAGGAACTGATCGCTCTGGCAGGAGGTGTCACCGGCGGTTCGCTCAAGGCCGTGATACCCGGGGGCTCTTCGGTGCCAATCCTGCCGGCTGCCCAATGTGCCGGCGTGAACCTCGACTACGAATCGTGTCAGGCAGCGGGCACGATGCTCGGATCGGGGGGCTTCATGGTGTTCAACGAGCACACCGACATCGTCGCGCTGATGCACGTCACGGCAAGGTTCTACGCTCATGAGTCGTGCGGCAAGTGCACACCATGTCGCGAGGGAACACGGTGGATGTACCAGATATACCAGCGGATTACGGCGGGCAAAGGCCGCCCGGAAGACGTGGATCTGCTCCTCAGCATCTGCAACAACATTGACGGTCGTTCATACTGTCCGCTTGGGGATGCCGCGGCATGGCCCATCAGGGCAAGCATCCAACGGTTTCGCGACGAATACGACTTCTGGATTGCCCACGGACGCTCTCCCATCGGTCCTTCGGCAACTCCTAGGATCAGCTAGACCATATTGAGCACAAAACTGGTTAACATAGTCATCAACGGAGTATCCCTGACCGTTCCGGCAGGCGAGATGATCATCGAGTCCGCGCGGCGCATCGGCGTGGAGATACCGCACTTCTGTTACCATCCGCGTCTATCGAAGGAAGCGGGGGCCAACTGCCGAATGTGCCTCGTTGAGGTGTCGGCGCCCAGAAGGAACCCTGACGGGTCGGTTACCGTGGCCAAGATGCCGAAGCCGCAGACGTCCTGCAGCCTGCCTGCGGCAGAGGGTATGGTCATCGAGACGGAAACCCCGGCCATCATCGAGGCGCGCCGCGGCATTCTGGAGTTCCTGCTCATCAACCATCCGCTCGATTGCCCGATCTGCGATCGGGGCGGCGAATGTCCGCTGCAAAACAACACGCTCCACTATGGTCCACCGACGACTCGCTTCGTCGAGCAGAAACGCCATCTGCCCAAGGCATTCCCGCTTTCGGATCATGTTGTGCTTGACCGCGAGAGGTGCATCCATTGCGCGCGCTGCACAAGATTCAGTGAGGATATCGCCGGTGACGCGCAACTGGGGTTCCTGAAACGCGGCGCGGATATGGAAGTCAGCCCACATACCGGCGAACGTTTCACGTCTCTCTTCTCGGGCAACACCATCGAGCTTTGTCCTGTCGGCGCGCTCCTGTCGCGATCCTATCGGTTCAAGGGACGACCCTGGGACCTGATGACGCAGAAGTCCATATGCACCGAGTGCTCAAACGGGTGCAACATCAAGCTCGATCACCGGGCGGGGCGTTTTGTGCGAGTCAATGCGCGCGTCAATGAGGCGGTGAACGAAGAGTGGACTTGCGACAGGGGCAAGTTCGGTATGGCGTATCTGGCGACCGAAGAGCGTCTTGAGACGCCGCTGATCCGCCGAGGCGCTCGGTTTGAGCCTGCCTCGTGGGAGGAAGCGCTCGGAGTGGCTGCAACGGCCCTGGGTGATGCCGGAGGCCAGTCGGCTTTCATTGGCGGAACGCGGTCAACGAATGAAGACCTGTATGTGATGCAGCGCCTGTTCCGTGAAGTTCTCGGGTCCAACAACCTGGATCATCGCCTCGGGGCGAGCTTCGAGCCTGTGGGCGCCGGATCGGTCGGTTCCAACATACCGCAGCCTCCCGATTCGCTGGCCGATCTCGAGAGCGGATCGGTCTTCGTCGCGTTCGGAACCGATCTCGCCTGGGAGCAGCCGATGGCCTATCTGCGGGTCCGGAAGGGATGGCGACTCTCCGGATCCAGGCTGGTCTCGATAGCGGCAAAGGGCACACAGGAGGACGACCGGCCGGCCAACTTGCGGTCCATGGCGGCGGCTGTCATTCGCCACGATCCGGGACATGAGCTTGAGACGGCATGGTTGCTTCTGCATCATGTCGTCGCTGCGGTCGGGAGCGATGCCGCGCTGCCTGACGATGTGCGACGGCATTTGGCGAGCCTCCGTGTCACGCCTGGGGACGCTGGAGTTTCGGGTGATGACCTCTCCAGGGCTGCCGCTATCATTGCGGGTGATGGGGCGCAACCCGGAGGGCGCATGGCTATCTGGGTTGGCGAGGCGGTGAAGCGCCATCCGGCACTCAGGGACATTCTGGCGGCGCTCGGCGGTGTCGTCACCGCGTCGCGTCACTCGGGCCGACTGAGCGTCCCGGCATCCGAGGTCAACGAGCAGGGTGCGCGCGACATGGGGATACTGCCCTATGTCGGTCCCGGCTACCGGCCTGTCGAACCGTCGGGTCTCAACACCGGCGGCATCCTCGCGGCAGTCGCAAGCGGGAGCGTGCGTGCTCTCTGGATTAGCAGACTGGATCTGGCCGGGCGGTACTGGGATCAGCCTCAGGCCATCCGGGCGCTCGAAGCGTGTCCCTTCCTCGTGGTCACCGATCTGCAGCTCACCCCAACGGCCCGCATGGCTGACGTGGTGCTGCCTGTCGCCTCGGTGGCGGAACGCAACGGTACCTATACGAACGTGGAAGGCCGGGTTCAGCGATTCCGGAAGGCCTATGATCCGCCAGGTGGAGCGCGCCACGAATGGCGCATCGCCGCGCAACTGGCCGCAAGGCTCGGCAGCCCCATGCACTATGCCGATTCGCTCGAGGTCCTTGCTGACATCGCTGCCAACGTCCCGCTTTACCGCCGATGTGAGCCGGATGCCCTGGGTGACGAGGGCGTCCGTTGGTTCACAGAGGAGGGCGCAGGGCGATGACGATCCCGAACCTTTCGCTGGGGCCATTCGACCTCGTTGGTGCTCTGCCATACATCGCCCTGGCGGCCATGCTCGCGCTCGTACTGCTCGCCGTGCCGGTGCTGACCTGGTTTGAGCGCGTGACCCTTGGCCTTATTCATGACCGTCTGGGGCCAAATCGTGTGGGACCGCGCGGTCTGCTTCAGCCGATCGCCGACGGCGTGAAGCTGTTCTTCAAGGAGGACATCCTTCCGGCGAACGTTGACCGACACGTTTTCTATCTCGCCCCGGTGCTGGCGATGATACCGCCTCTCGCGGCGACGGCTGTCATACCTCTTGGCGATATCAGGGTTGACATGGGAGGAGGCCATATCCGTCCCCTGCCGGTCGTGGCGGGCGATGTCAGTGTCGGTGTGCTTTGGGTCCTCGGGCTTGCTTCGCTGCAAGTGTACGGGCTCATTCTCGGAGGGTGGTCTTCGAACAACAAATACTCGCTCCTTGGGGCGCTTCGATCCAGCGCGCAAGCCATCTCGTATGAGCTCGCGCTCAGCATGGCGGTGATGACCGCCGTTCTGATGTCGCACTCTCTCAGTCTCGTTGACATCGTTCGAAGTCAGGCCGGCGGCATATGGAACTGGAACGTTGCCGGGCTCTTTCCCGTTGGGCTGATCGCGGCATCGGTCTACGCGGCAGCCGGTGTCGCCGAGACGAACCGGGCTCCGTTTGACCTGCCCGAGGCGGAGTCGGAGCTCGTGGCCGGCTACCAGACGGAGTACTCCTCGATGAAGTTCGCGATCTACTTCATGAGCGAGTACGCTGCATTGGTCGTCATATGCTCTATGGCGACTGTCCTGTGGCTGGGCGGCTGGCATCCGGTTCATCCGGCTCTTGGTTTCGTTCCCGGACTTGTGTGGTTCTTCGGAAAAGTCGCCATCTTGATCTTCTCGTTCGTATGGATCAGGGCAACGCTTCCCAGACTGCGGTATGACTCGCTCATGCGGTTCGGATGGAAGCGGCTCTTCCCCGTCGCGCTCGCTGCTCTGATGGCGGCGGCAGTCGTCGAGACGTGCCGTGTTGATTCGAAAGCGCCGAGCAGGATTCCGGTGAAGCCTGCCAAGCCGAAACCGACACAGCAAGGGGCACAGCGCGCGTCATGAGGCCAGGAGTCATCGCATTCTGGATTCTGGCCTTGCCGCTGGTGGTGTCGGCCCTGCTGGTGGTTGTCTCGCGCAACCCCATGCGGAGCGCGCTTTTCCTCGTCGCGCATATGCTCCTGATCGCGGCCATGTTCTTGTCGCTTACGGCGCAGTATGTCGCTGCGGTTCAGGTCGTCGTCTATGCCGGGGCGATCATGGTCCTGTTCCTATTCGTGATCATGCTCCTGAACCTGAGCGGCACGGGCGGCGGGGAACGCGGTGCGGGATGGGCGACCGGCATCGCCATGAGCGCAGGTCTCGCTGCACTCCTGATCGCGATGGGGGTCTGGAGGGCCGGACTGCATGCAGGCAAGGCGACAGCGAAGTCGCTCAGCGTGGGAGGCACAGCGCAGAGCATCGGGTTCACGCTGTTCGATCCGGAGCTGCCATGGATGTTTCCGTTCGAGGTCGCCTCGGTCGTGCTGCTCGTGTCGGTGATCGGGGCCATCGTTCTGGCGAAGAGGAGGCTGTGAGATGCTGACGGTTGAGGCCCGAAGGTTGAGGAGCCGCACATGAGCTTTGCCGTACCGACGGAGCACTACTTGCTCCTATCCGGCGTGCTGTTCTGCATCGGCATAGCCGGCGTAGCGAGCAAGCGCAACCCGATCGTGGTCTTCATGTGTATCGAGCTTATGCTTAATGCATCGAATCTCGGGTTTGTCGCATTGGCTCGACATTTCGGTGATGCCGCCGGTCAGATCATCACGATGCTGATCATCGCGGTGGCGGCCGGCGAAGTGGCGATCGGTCTGGCCATCATCGTTTCCTTGTTCCGAGCCAAGGAGACCATCAACCTCGACGAGGTGAACCTGCTGAAACTATGAGCGGCCACATGGGTGACATGAACAGAGGTCATCGAGGACGATGACCCTCCCGATGGGTGATAGAAACAGGAGTCATCGAGGACGAATGGGTGACA
>DYKI01000086.1:11126-14843 GCA_020722705.1 Chthonomonas calidirosea
TCCCGATGCTCGTGTGGGCCATACCTGGCCTGCCATTGATCGGATTCGTCGTGATCCTGTTCCTCGGCGGAAGGATCGTGCGGACATTCGGCGACCGGCACGGCAGGAGGCTTGTTGGCGGGTTCGCGACCTTGACGGTCATGGTCTCCCTGATCTTGAGTTCACTGGCACTGCTGCAGGTTCTGGGCCTGGATCCCGATCATCGCAGGGCGGTGGTGTCGCTGATCCCATTTGCCGACGGTTTGCCGTGGATAGAGGTTGGAACGGTCTCGGTGCACTTTGCTGCCCTGGTGGACCCCTTGTCGGTGCTGATGTGTCTGATCGTGACGGGTGTGGGCGGGCTGATCCACCTGTATGCGACCGGATACATGGCGGATGACCGCGACTACCCTCGCTTCTTCGCCTACTTCAATCTGTTCATCTTCGCGATGCTGGTGCTCTGTCTGGGCGAGAGCCTCCTGCTCATGTTCGTGGGCTGGGAAGGCGTCGGCCTGTGCTCATATCTGCTCATTTCGTTCTGGTACGACGACGAGGACAACGTGCGTGCGGGCAACAAGGCGTTCATCGTCAACCGCATCGGCGATGTGGGCTTCATGCTTGGCATGCTGACGACATTGGCCGTGTTCGGCACGCTTTCGTTTCGCACGGAGGCCGGCACAGGCGTGTTGGACCTTGCGGCGCAGGGAAAGACCGCGGGCGGGGTGCTGACGCCTGGGATTGCGGCGCTGATCTGCGGACTCCTGTTTGCGGGCGCATGCGGCAAGTCGGCGCAGTTTCCTCTCCACATCTGGCTGCCGGACGCTATGGCAGGCCCGACCCCTGTTTCGGCTCTGATCCACGCGGCAACGATGGTGACTGCCGGCGTCGTGATGGTCACGAGAATGTCGGTCCTGTTCGTTCATGCGCCGACAATACTGCTGCTTATCGCGGCAATCGGCCTGTTCACGGCGCTGTTTGCTGCGACCATAGCGCTGACGCAGACGGACATCAAGAAGGTCCTGGCCTACTCGACGGTATCTCAGCTTGGCTTTATGTTTCTTGGATGCGGGGCGGCCGCATTCGGTGCGGCGATGTTCCACGTCACGACGCATGCCTTCTTCAAGGCGTTGCTGTTTCTTGGCGCAGGCTCGGTGATCCACGGACTCTCGGGCGAGCAGGACATGCGCCGTATGGGGGGCCTGGGCCGGCATATGAAGGTGACGTACTGGACCATGCTGGTAGGATGGGCGGCTATCTCCGGGTTCCCAGGACTCGCCGGCTATTGGAGCAAGGATGCGATTCTCGGTTTCTCTTCCGCAATCGTGCCGGCCGGAATGGTGTTCTACCTGGTCGGGACGTTCACGGCCTTTCTGACTGGCTTTTACATGACCCGGCTTATGGCCAAGACGTTCTGGAGCGAGCCGCGGACTGCACATGACGGGCACGATCCGCACGAGTCGCCCCCATCCATGCTGGTGCCATTAGTGGTTCTTGCGGCTCTCTCGGTGGCTGGGGGCTGGCTTGGTACACCTTGGGCCAACGCTTTCGAGGCGTTCCTGGAGCCATCGCTGCCGGTGGGCGCGGCGGCCGAAGTGCACGGAGGCGTACCGCACGCGCTGGGGCTCATTGTCGGTGCTCTCGTAGCGGTGTCCGCCATGGCGGCAGGCGTGTTGGCATATCGGCGTGCGCCCGGATGCCAGTTGATGTCGGATGCTGCCAAGCAGACGAACCTTGTGTATCGGGGCGCACATGGGCTTTGGGGCGTTGATGCGGGGGCAACGCTCGTGTTTGTCCGAGGCGGAGGTCGTTTCGCTGAGTTCGTCTCAACCTGGATTGATCGAAGGCTCATTGACGGCCTTGTCAACGCCGTCGCCGTGCTGACCGGCTTTGCAGCGGAGATCGTGCGCGGCGTACAGACCGGATATGTGCGGTTTTACGTCAAGACCATGCTTGCCGGCGTGCTGGTCATGCTGGCCTATGCCCTGTGGTCAGCGGGGGCGCGGTGAGCGGCATGGAACAGCATATCCTCACCCTGCTCATTGCGGTGCCGGTGCTGGGCGCCATCGCGCTCATATTGCTCCCGAAGTCTGCGTCGAAGGCCGGACCTGAGCAGGAACCGACGTTGCGGACGACGGGGACGCCGTCCCTCCCACGGACGGGTCAAAGCGGCAGTGGGGGAGCTGTTGCGCTGATTGCGCTTTCAGCGTCTATCGCCGAGTTTCTGCTCGCGCTGTATGCGTGGTCGAGGTTCAGCCCAGGTGCGAAAGGTTTTCAGTTCCGCACTCAGGCGGACTGGATACCTGACCTGGGCGTTAGCTATGACGTCGGCGTGGACGGGGTTAGCCTCATCCTCGTCCTGCTCACGGCGTTCTTGTCGCTCCTTGCGATCGTGTATTCGCTGCACATCGAACGCCGCTCACGTGAGTACATGGTTTTCCTGCTGATCCTCGAGTCGGCGATGGTGGGCGTGTTCTGCGCACTCGATCTGGTTCTGTTCTACGTGTTCTGGGAGCTCGTCCTCATCCCGATGTATTTCCTGATCGGCATATGGGGGCACGAGCGACGCGTGTATGCCGCGGTGAAGTTCTTCGTCTTCACCTTTGCCGGCAGCGTCCTGATGCTGGTCGGGATCGTGTTTCTGTATGTTCAGACGGGCAGCTTCAGTCTCGTGGAGCTGACGGCACCCGGCAGTCCGGCGTCGCAGGCTCTGGCGGCCATTCCTCAGAGGTCGCTGATGTGGATTTATGCTGCGTTCGCTCTGGCACTCATGGTCAAAGTGCCGCTCCTGCCTTTCCATACATGGCTTCCGGATGCGCACGTCGAGGCGCCGACAGCGGGCAGCGTAATCCTTGCGGGTGTCCTGCTCAAGATGGGCGTATATGGCTTCATTCGGTTCTGCATGCCGCTCTTTCCGGCTCAGATGGCCGCCTCGGCGCCCCTCTTTCTGGCGATCGCCGTTGTGGGCATTGTCTACGGTGCCATTGTGGCTGCGATACAGCCTGATATGAAGAAGCTGGTAGCGTATTCCAGCGTGAGCCACATGGGTGTCGTAATGCTGGGCGTGTTCAGTTTCACGAAACTGGGTCTTGTGGGTTCTGTCATCCAGAGCGTGAACCACGGGGTGTCAACGGGGATGTTGTTCTTCCTGGTCGGCATGCTGTATGACCGGAGGCACACCCGGGAAATCGCGGCATTCGGCGGCATCAGGCGGATACTTCCCGTTCTCTCGGCGTTCTTCATGCTGGCAGCATTCTCATCGGCCGCCTTGCCGCTAACCAACGGGTTTGTGGGCGAATACCTGGTGCTGCAGGGGGCGTACCTGTCGGAGGCGAGCGGGCCGATCTACGCGGCCGTCGCGGCACTCGGCATGATCCTGTCGGCAACGTACATGCTCTGGCTGTTCCAGCGAGCCTTTTGCGGTCCCATGCGGCACGAAGTGAACGCGGGGCTTTCGGATCTTGGGCTTCGGGAGAAGCTTGTGCTGGTTCCCCTGGCGGCGATGGTCCTGTGGTTCGGATGCTACCCGGCTCCGTGGCTCCGCATGGCCGGCGCAGTGCAGTTGGTCTCAGTGGCGGATGGGGGCCATACCAGGGATGGGGCTGTATCGGACGGCGGGGACGCCATCCCTCCCGTGGGAGGGGCATCGTCCCCGATGACCCATGTTTCGGACGGCGGGGACGCCGTCCCTCCCGTGGGAGGGGCATCGTCCCCGATGACCCATGTTTCGGACGGCGGGGA
>DYKI01000263.1 GCA_020722705.1 Chthonomonas calidirosea
GGATGAAGGATGAAGGATGAAGGATGAAGGATGAAGGATGAAGGATGAAGGGCGAGCGCATATTACGGCGTGGAGCCGTCGGCCTGGGCGCGAAGGGCTCGCCATTGCTCCTGCACCGCCTCGGCGCGAGTCTGCGGCGGGCGTTCGGCTCGGCAGGAGCCTCGCCCTCCCGGAGCGGGCTCATCGGGCCTGAAGTTGACGTCGGGGTCATGCTCGAATGGGACCGATGGGACGGATGGGACGGATGGGACGCCGATCACTCGCCGAGGCCACATTGCCAACTCCTGCGCAGGACGCCAGGCCGGGTGGTTATGGGCAAGGTCGCCCCACCAGAACAGGGGAACGCCTTGATCGAGCAGGCGCTTCTGGAATCGGATTCGGAGGGCCGTGTCGGCCCAGACCTCGCGGGGCTCGCGGCTTTCGGCAATGCAGAACGCGGCAAGGGCTCCGGCCGACTCGCCGATGTTCCACTCCACCGGATGGAGACGAAACGCGCCGCTCGCGAGATGGGTGACACCGATGTTCTTGCAGGCGGCGAGGAGGTTCCGCATACGGTGGGGGATGAGAGCGCCCATGGGTATCTGATAGGGCCTGGTCTCCATGAACCTCGCCGGTTCGTCGGTGCCGCCGGCATGGACATCGAGCCAGTAGTGGCCGATGCCGACCGAGTCGGGCATGAACACCGCGCGCGGCCCTGGCGGCTCGGCAGGAGCCTCGCCCTCCCACGGAGCCTCGCGCTGCCGGACGACGATGTCCTGCTCGCGGACCGTTCGGAGAGCCACGATCCGACGCGATTCACGAATGTACGGCATGGGCGCGATTCCGTCGGCGGTATCGAACCAATCGGCGCGCAATCGCAGTTCGGGATAGCCGAATGACCCGGGCTCATCCTCGCGCGGGCATTCGGTCTGAAGCCAGCGTAGATACCCGAGAGAGGCGAGTCGGCCTCTGGCCATGATCCTGGCTGCATGGCGAGCGTCGCGGGCGGGGAGCGTGCCGCCTCGGAAGTCGTTGGAGCCGGTATTGATGATGGCTATGTCGCACGGGAACGCGGGATCATCGAAGTTAGCAGCAGCGATGACGCGCCGGTACTGCCACCACCCGTAGTCGGTGAACATGCCGCGCATGGCCCCATCCAGCGTGTGGTATCCCTGCAGGGCCTTGAGTTCGGCGTACCCGGGAGGCTCGGGGATGGTGTGATCCTCTCCGCGTGGCCTGAGCTCGAGGGCAAACGCGAAGGTGAACGGCTGGACCCAGTCGGGGCGCGGCTGCGGGGGAGCATCCGGTTCGCCGGTCTCCTCAATGCCCTCGGCTCCCAGTCGGTAGTCGGTACCAGTTATGGGGAGGAGGTCGCCGAGGTCGGTTGCATCGAGCGCCATCGCAGGCTCGAGCATTTTGATGGACCCGTCAGCGCTTCTGAGGGTGACCATCTCGATGCGGTCATCGGCAACGCGGGTACCGACGACGTCGGTATGGTCGAGCACGGTGACATTGGGCATGGTCCGCAGCATGTCACGCATGAGGCGCTCGGCGACGCGGGGTTCGACGGAGAGGCGACTGACCCAGCAAGTTCCCGGATTGAGATGCTCCTGCGCCATTCCGGCATCGGACAGACGATACCGGGTGCGGTAGTGCTCGCGGATGGCACGCCGCAGGGCCGAGTAGCTTGCGGTGCACCCACCCATCTCGACCCAGGCGTTCTCGTCAGGCGTGCAGACACCCTGTGATGTCATCTGACCGCCGATCCAAGAGCCCGACTCGACCAGGATAACTTTCGCACCGTATCGGGCCGCGCTGAGCGCAGCCGCGACCCCGCCCAGGCTGCCGCCCACCACCAGCACATCGGCGCCTGTCATTCGACCACCTCCTCCGAGATATCGGCACCTGCCAACCGCCCCGCGCCCCCGAGACATCCGAACCGGCAAACCGCCCGCCTGCCGAATCCGCTCTGCCGCGCCCGCCAGACGTGGGTATACCACTCTCCCAATGCCCCTTGACTCGGAAGCATTACGGCCAATCTATACCTCCCCGTTGCCCCCGCCCGCCAAAGGGGCGCGGGAGATGACAACGCCAGCCGCGAAGCGGCGACGGAAGATAGCCTGGGGCGTGAGCCCCAGGTGGAGGCGCGACGTCCCCCTCCGCCCTTGTCGTTCCGCC
>DYKI01000264.1 GCA_020722705.1 Chthonomonas calidirosea
GGTCATCGGGGACGATGACCCTCCCCACGGGATGGACGGCGGTTGCCGTCCCCTCTCTTCATTCGGAGAACAACGTTCCCGGGTAGTGGAGATCGGTCGTGCGCAGTCGGAACCTCTCGCCGACGTGTTCACACCCCAGGCGCGTAACACACCGGCCGCGCGGCGTCCGCTGCAGGAAGCCCAGTTGCAGGAGGTACGGTTCGCACAGGTCTTCGATCGTATCACGCTCCTCGCCGAGCGCCGCAGCCAGCGTCTCGATACCCACCGGTCCGCCGTCGTAGTTGGCCGCGATGGCCCTGAGGTAACGTCGGTCGAACTCATCCAGACCGAGATCATCTATGTCCAGCATGTCCATGGCCGGAACCACAGCCTCCGCGGTCACGCGCCCGTCAGCGCGAACCTGAGCGTAGTCACGACACCTCCGGAGCAAGCGGTTGGCGACCCTCGGCGTGCCCCTGGCTCGGCGGGCGATCCCAAGGGCGCCGTCGGAAGTCGTCGGCACATCGAGTATCCTGGCGGACCGAAGGACGATGGTGGCGAGGTCTTCGGGCGAGTAGAGGTCAAAGTACAGGTGCATGCCGAAGCGGTCGCGGAGCGGAGCCGAAACGAGACCGGCACGGGTGGTTGCTCCGATGAGAGTGAACCTGGGCAGCGGCAGGCGCATCGTGCGCGCGCTCGGCCCTTTGCCGATAATCAGGTCGAGCGTGAAGTCCTCCATCGCCGGGTAGAGGATCTCCTCGATCACGCGGCTGAGGCGGTGGATTTCGTCAATGAACAGTATGCCCCCGGGCTCCAGGTTGGTCAGGATCGCGGCCAGATCACCCGGACGCTCTATGGCCGGGCCCGACGTCGCCCTGAGAGGCGCTTCCATCTCGTTGGCGCAGACGAGGCTGAGAGTCGTTTTGCCGAGACCCGGCGGACCGTAGAGGAGGAGATGGTCCAGGGGTTCGCCGCGGGCCTTGGCTGCCTGGATGGCAATCTGCAGGTTCTCCTTGAGCTTGCCCTGGCCGATGAACTCGGCGAGGCGCCTGGGCCGCAGCGAACCCTCGTCAGTATCCTCCAGCCTTGGGCGCGGATCCACGAGGCGCGGAGCCGCATCCATCTCGTCGGGCTGCCTCACGCGTTCACTCGAACCTCTTGATCAGCTCGTCCAGCGCCCCGAGTCCCTTCATGCGGTTGCGCAACGCGGCTTGTTCGTCAATCATGCTGGGCTTGTCGAGACGGCGGTAGAGCACGCCGAGCGGGTATCCGGCCGTGTCGCAGGCGAGAGCGAAGGCCTTCACCCTATCTGACGGGTCGTGGTCGGCAGGAACATCGTACGTGCGCTGACGATAGAACTCGTCCGTCTGGTCCTGATTGAACGTTGGGCACGGCGAGAAGACGTCCACCAGCGAGAACCCTCGATGCCTGATGGCCTCGACCAGGATTTCGGCGAGTTGGTTGGGCTTGTATGAAAACCCGCGTGCGACAAAGGAGCAGTCCCACGCAATGGCCATCGCGATTGGGTTGATGGCGTCCTCGGTATTCCCGTACGGTGTGGTCTTCCATCGCTTCGGGTCGATCCTGGCTCCAAGGGAGGCGAGAGGGACCATCGAAGTGGGTGAGACCTGTCCCTTGGTGAGGCCGTAGGTGTTGTTGTTCATGATCAGATAGGTTATGTCAGGGTTGCGCCGTGCCGCATGGGGCAAATGTCCGCCGCCGATCGAGTACCCGTCGCCGTCACCGCCCACGCAAATGACGTTCAGATCGGGGCGCGCGCTCTTCACGCCGGTTGCGATGGGGAGCACACGCCCGTGGACCCCGTGAAAACCGTAGGTGGCGACGAAACCGGGCAATCGCGAAGAGCACCCGATGCCGGAGACGATGACGGTCCGAGCTGGATCGAGGTTGCAGACGCTCAGCGCCTTGAACAATGCGCTCAAGACGCCGAAGTCGCCGCATCCGGGACACCAGATGGGCGGCAAGTCACTCTTGTAGTCACGTGGCGCAAGGGTCTTTCCCGTGTTGGTGGCCAGAGAACTCACCTGTTCCGCTGTGGTGTGCATCTTAGTCAGGCTCCGTGGACGCTTGAAGTTTCGATCTCGGACGCGACAGCGAGGACGCCGTCGTTCCGGACGTCATCTTGGCCGGACGGCGAGGACGCCGTCCCTCCC
>DYKI01000087.1 GCA_020722705.1 Chthonomonas calidirosea
CCATCGCCCGTCAGGCATTGGCCAACGCCGGGACTGTCGGGAGCCGATGGAAGAGCCACGCCGAGGCCGAGAGCGCCATCGGGGAGATCGCGCAAGCATCGGGACGGACGGCCGCCGTCCGTCGGAGTCTCGCGGCAGCACGACGTGAGCGTGAGCGAGCCGAAGCCGCCGTGAAAGCCCAACGGTTTCACGAAGCTCTCGAGCCGGCTGCCGCCGTGCGTCGGCATCTGACGGAGGCTTTCGCCATCGCCCAAAAGCCCCGGCAGGATGAGTTTCGTGCGGTATGGTGCCATTCCGCCTTCGGAGTTGATGGCATGAGTTGGGACCAGGCCGTGGCCAATCTCAAGCGCAACGGATTCACCGCGATCGTGCCCAACATGCTCTGGGGAGGCTCCGCCGACTATGCGAGCGACCTGCTGCCGGTTACCGAAAGGGCCCGCAAAGAGGGCGACCAGATCGAGGCATGCCTGAAGGCCTGCCGCAAACACGGCATCGAAGTCCACATCTGGAAGGTGAACTGGAACCTCGGCACGGCACCGGAACCGTTCGTCGAGAAGATGCGCGCCGAGGGAAGGCTGCAGCGCAGCAGCAGCGGCGTCGAGGAGCGCTGGCTGTGTCCGTCGCATCCTGCCAACTTCGCCCTGGAACGCGACAGCATGGTTGAGGTCGCACGCAAGTACGCAGTGGATGGGATCCACTTCGACTACATCCGCTACCCTGACGGTTCGAAGTGCTACTGCGACGGGTGCCGCGAGCGCTTTGTGGCTTCCCAGATGCTCAGATCCGATCGCCGGTTTCCCGGCATCAAGGAATGGCCCCGAGACGTGCTGCGCGGTGGGCCGCTGTACGCCGACTACCAGGAGTTCAGACGAGGCAACATAACGCGTCTCGTCAAGGCGGTCGCCGAGGAGGCGCGCAAGGTCCGGCCGGGCATCAAGGTCTCGGCTGCCGTGTTCCCGAACTGGCCCGCCTGTCGCGAAGAGATCGGTCAGGACTGGGGCCTGTGGGTCCGCGAGGGGTACCTCGACTTCATCTGCCCCATGGACTACACTGCGTCGAACCGTGAGTTCCGCACTCGAGTGCAGGTTCAGCGAGACGAAGTCAAGGGGCGTATCCCGCTGATCCCGGGCATCGGCGCATCGGCGCCAGGTCTCGATGTCGTTCAGACCATCGAGCAAGCCATCATCACCCGCGAAGAGGGCGCCCAGGGCTTCATCATCTTCAACTACGACCGGCGCATCGCAGGGGATCAGATTCCGATGATGGGTAAGGGGCTCACTCGACCCAAGTGAGGGAGGGCGAGGCTCCTGATCTTCAACTGCGACCGCCGCATCGCAGGGGATCAGATTCCGATGATGGGTAAGGGGCTCACTCGCCCCAGGTGAGGGAGGGCGAGGCTCCTGCCGAGCCGCGGGATCACCTCCCGATGATTGGCAAGGGCCTCACTCGCCCCAGGTGAGGGAGGGCGAGGCTCCTGCCGAGCCGGGGGTTCGTCCAGAAGATGCGGGATGTGGAAGGCTGCAGCAGGACCCACACGTCTATCAAGCGAACAAGGCAGCCGCGATACCCCTTCAGGAGGTGCGGATCCATGCTTCTCGACGGCAAAGTCGTTCTCGTCACAGGCGGCGCGCGAGGCATCGGCGCTTGCATCAGTCGGACGCTGGCACGGCACGGGGCCACAGTAGCCATCAACTACACGACAAGCGCGCAGAGGGCCGAGGCTCTGGCCGGCGAACTCGGCAATGCTGCACCCTACTGCGCTGACGTGCGCAATGCGACGGAGGTCACCAACATGGTTTCCGCCGTGGTCGGTTACTTCGGCAGGCTCGACGGCATCGTCAACAACGCCATCGCCGGAAGCCAACCCGGTACCGTCGCCGACTCAACGGTTGACGACTATGTGAACATGTTCGACTTCGGCTGCCGCGCGGTGCTCAACACCGTTCGGGCGGCCTTGCCCCACATGAAGGCCCAGGGGGGCGGGCGCATCGTCAACATCGTGACCGAACTGTGGAACATGGCTCCGGCGGGTTGGGCTCCCTATATGGCCGGCAAGGGCGCCATGGTGGGCATCTCGCGCAGCATGGCCTGCGAACTCGGCCCGTTCGGCATTACCGTCAACATGGTGGCGCCGGGCTGGATGGCCGATGAGAAAGTGGACACTGCGTCGGAGGGTTCCATCAAGTTCGGGCAGAGCCTGCCGCTGCGACGCCATGGCAGTGCCGACGAGATCGGCAACGCCTGCGTGTTCTTCATGAGCGACCTCGCGAGCTACGTCACCGGAGCCTATCTGCCGGTTACGGGCGGGCGCATCACCCAGATGGGAGCGTAGGACATGGCACACAGACTGGGCATCGGCGTCGTCGGCGCAGGCAGCATCGGCATTCGCGGAGCGCTCGAGCATCTCTGCCTGAGCGACGTGCAGGACCGGCTCTTCCTGGCGGCAGTGTGCGATCCGGCGCCCGGTCGCGCCAGGGCCGCTGCCGACCGGTACGGCGTGCGGCGGGCCTACGAGACGTTCGAAGAGCTGCTCGCAGACGACGACGTGGACGCGGTCACCATCTGCTCGCCCATCGGCCTCCACTTCGAGCAGGGATTGGCGGCCATCCGCGCGGGCAAGCACATCCACTTCAACAAGACAATGACCACGACCACAGCCGAGGCAACGCATCTGATCGAGGAGGCCAGGGCTCGCGAGGTCAGGATCGTGGCGTCGCCTGGCCAGATGCTCCGGCCCGTGAACCGACATATCCGGCAGCTCATCGCGGATGGCGGCATAGGCCGGATATCCTGGGCGGCCACCGGAGCGGCGTTCGGCGCCTACCACGAGCACGAATCCGTGCGTCAGGGCGACGATCCCCTTTCCAACGTCAACCCCGCATGGTACTGGCGCAAGCCGGGCGGCGGCCCAATGTACGATATGACCGTCTACGGCCTCCATGCTCTGACAGGCGTGCTCGGACCGGCCAGGCGGGTGACCGGCTTTTCCGGCGTTGCGATCAGGGAGCGCAGCTATCGGGGTGAGACCTATCCCTGCGACGCCCACGACAACACGATGCTCCTGCTCGATTTCGGCGACGAGCTCTACGCGTTCGTGCACGGCACGTTCGCCGGCATGGTGACCCAGTTCGGCGCACCGGCCTACTTCGGCGAAAAGGGCACCATTCAGGGCAGCTCGCTGAACGGCCGGCCCATCCAGTACTTGGGCCGCGAGATCGCCGATGCATCGCGCTACGGTGATACAGCACTGCTCCCTCACGTCGTCGGTCCTCACCGAGACATGGAGGAGGCTCACGTATTCGAGGACACCATGCAGCTCGTGGACTGGGTCCTCGACGGCACGCCGTCGGTTGCGACCGCCGAGCACGCCCGGCACGTGATCGAGATCATTGAAGCAGGCCATCGCGCCTCGGAGACCGGCGAGACGCAGGCGCTCACGACGACATTCGAAACGATGGACGCCGGCTGATCAGGCGACGAAATCCAATCCGTACAGCTTGACCTGATCCATCCGGAAGCGCAGGATCACGCCGGCGTCCGTAGGCAGGGTATCGCCGTTCTTCCATGTAACAGCATGGCGGAACCGATCACCCACGATCGGAACGGCGTCGGCGAACGCCCGGCCCGGCAGCGGCTTGCCGCCCATGTCGGCGGCCTCAATCAGGAGCGAACCGGCACGCCGGGTCACCGCGTTGACCAGCAGCCGGGGCCTGGGCGGGATGATGCCGACGGTTGCGAACTCGCCCTTTTGCCCGGCCTCCAGCGCGACGATGCGCCCCTTGGGCCACACCGCGAGACCTGGCGCATAGTGAAACTGTCCGCGCGGGTACTTGTGGGGCACGTCGTAGCCGGTATACGGCAGCGCGAAGTCGCCGTTGGGCAACTCGACGAGATCGGGCTGCGCGAAGACGCATCCGCCATCCCACTCACCGAATGGGGCGGTATCGAGCGCGCTCGACCCCGGCACGAACTGCCACACGCGCCCATCATGGCTTGAGGCGAGCACGATGGTGGTCGTATCGTCGTACGTGTGCCACACCGCCGGGAACAGGAGATGGTGGTCGGGCGCGCGCGGGATCGTGGTCCTGCAGTTGGTGTAGAGCGTGTCGTCGGCGCGCAGGTCGGGCCCCGGTACGACGATCACGTCGCTGACGGGGAATGCAGCGAAATCGGCGCTTTCGGTTCGGCCAATGGAGCGTCGTCCCGGTCCTCCCGCGTCGCCTCCCCACCAGACGATGTTCTCGCCCTGGGCGCGCGGCGATCTTGGCCCGATCATGTAGCTGCGGGTGTAGATCACGTACTTGCCCAATCGCGTGTCGCGATAGGCCACGATCTGCGTGTCGCTGTGTTCGAGGCAGAGCGGCTCGGGCAGGGTCTGCCATCGGGCTCCGTCGGGGCTGACATGGCCGCGCAGGGCGTACACGTGGCCCACATCCTTCCGGTAGGCGCGCGGCTGCCACCGGCCCGGGTGCTTCGCCCGGAACCTGGCATACTGCTCAAGGTTGATGTCTCCGAGCGTCACCGATTTGTAGCGCTCATGGGCCGGCGCTGACGGGTCCACGAACACGGCGCCAACCTGGGTATCGAGCAGGTTGGTGTCGCGCGAGCCTTCGTGTTCCTTGAGGCCGAGTTTGGGGCGCGTCCATGCGACGCCGGATCCTGACGCTCGAGTACTGATCGCGATGACCGGTTGAGGCATGGCGGCGCATCATCCCTGCCGTCGGCTAGGCGTTCGCGCGCGCAGAGGGTGCGGACTGGCTCGGATGATCCTGTTCCGAAAGGAAATACCGGACGTTCACGATCACCACTCCGGGCCGTTGACCGAGGTACATCTTCACCAGCGGCCCGTTTGCGTTGTGGAGGAGCCCGTGCCACCACTTTGTTGACACAAACTCGGGCAGTACGACCGTCACGAGGTGGTCGTCGCGTTCCTTTTGCACTTCGTCGAGATACGCCATGAGCGGACCGATGAACGAGCGATATGGCGACGGCAAGATCACCAGCGGAATCTCCTCGCCTACGTGCTCTTCCCACTCGCGGATCAGCCTGGGCACCTCGTTGGGATCAATCTCGATGTGGATCGCCCGACAGTCGTAGCTGATCCCGCGAGCATACTCGAGGGCAGGGAAGACGCCTCGATGCAGACTCGGCAGCAGCACCAACACCGTATTGGGCTTGTGCGCCTTCGCCGCGTCACCGCTCTGACGTGATGGGGGTTCGGGACCGGAGAAGGTCCGCCGCACCGGAGGGCCGTTGAGGATGGACAGCCGGCTGCGCACGAACTCATAGTGCCGGTGAATGGCCCTGAAGATGAACACCAGGCCCGCAATGACGAAGACGACAATCCATGCGCCCGCGTGGAACTTCTCCATTACGATGATGAGGAGCACAACTCCGGTGCACGCGGCCCCAAACCCATTGATGGCAGCCTTGACGGCCCACTTCGGCCCACGCACGGAGAGCCAGTGGCGCACCATACCGGCCTGGGACAGGGTGAAAGCCGTGAACACGCCCACGGCATAAAGGGGTATCAGGCGGTCAACGCTCCCATGGAACAGCATGATCAGCACAATCGCGGCCAGGGCCAGCACGACGATGCCGTTGGAAAACACCAGTTTGTCGCCCTGGTTCGAAAGCTGCCTGGGCATGTATTTGTCGCGAGACAGAATCGCAGCCAGCCTCGGGAACCCGGCGAAACTGGTGTTGGCCGCGAAGATCAGAAGAGTCATGGTCGCGATCTGCGTGATGTAGTACGGCACCGAGCCGCGTCCGAAGACCGTACTCGACAGTTGGTCTATGACCGGCGGCGAGGTGTAATCCCCGTGATGGCCATAAACGACGCCAACCTTCACCGCGAGCGCTGTGATGCCAATGAAAAGGCCGGATAGGATCACCGCCATCATCACCAGAGTCTTCGCAGCATTGGGCGAGACCGGCTTGCGGAACTCTGGGACGCAGTTGGCAATCGCCTCCGTGCCGGTCATCGCGGCGCATCCGCTGGCGAATGCCTTGAGCACCAGGGCAATGAGCGCGAAGCCCGCCAGGCCCGTCGCCGTGTGGTAAGCCTCCGCCGGCAAGGTGCGGTTGACAGAGTCGAGGTGAAGCTTGTAGCCGAACGTTGGTCCAAAGAGGCCCAGGAGGATCATCGTGCCGGCCATCGTCACAAACAAGTAGGTAGGTACGGCGAAAAACGAGCCCGTTTCCCGAAGGCCGCGGAGGTTGGCGTAACACAAGAACACGATGAGAACAATCCCAACAGCGACCTGCCGATTGGCGATTATGTGCAGGGCCGGTGTTCCCAGGATGTTCTGAACGCCCGACGCGATGGACACCGCGACTGTCAGCACGTAGTCAATAAGGAGCGCTGCGCCCGCAATCAGACCCGGCAGCGCACCGATGTTTTCCTTGCTGACCACGTAGGATCCGCCACCAGACGGGTAGGCATAGATCGTCTGCCAGTACGAGGCAACCACCACCGACATCAGCGCAACGATGCCGAGCGTAATGTCCAGCGGCAACGCCCTGTACAGTTGCGCCTGCGTGGCCCAGAGGCCGGCTGCACCTAGAACAAGAAGGATCTCTTGCGTCGCATAGGCCGAGGAAGAGATGGCATCGGACGCAAAGATGGGCAACGCGATGAGCTTGCGAAGCCTGTTGTGTTCGGCCTTCTCGGTAGCGACAGGGCGGCCGAAGAGGAAAAGGCGCAAAGGGTTGATCGGGTGAATGTCGCGCCGATACTCCTCTTGCGCCTTTCGGGTGGCTTCGGGCATGTAACCGGTATCCTTCGACTGCTTGGGTCCCGAGAGCAACGCACTTGCCGGGTTCCCGTGGCAGATAGTGTACCTTCAGCGATCGGCAAAGCACAGCATGCCGATTCTCTACCCGCTGCACTACCCGAGTCTGAATGGGCAGGCTAGGTCGTCGAGACTACTGCCGCCACCATAGGGTTCGACTAGCGCCCACCCTGAGGAATGGCGAATATCCTTCCTGCCTCCTCGGCGGTCATGTTGGGGCGAACCTTGACGCCAGGCTTGAGCTTCGGCGGTTCCGGCGGTCCTTTCAGGACTGTCCGCGCGGCTACGAACCACGCTATCGCGATCAGAATGACGACCCCGACAACAGCAGCCGGGACCGCGAACGATTGCTTCATTGCTCGCTCCAGTGCTTACCAATCAGACGACGGCATTCACGGCCCAGGCCGTCACGTACCCCATCCGGGGCAACAGGCTCGGAGAGGGCGGCGCATTGCCCCGCTCAGGTCGCTTGCTTGCGGTCAGAGCGTCGAGCATCCAGCCGGGTCGTCATAGGCCCAGGCCGGCGGCGCTGCGGGGTAGTAGTTCTCGGGCAGCAACGAGCCGCGGCGCCGGTACTTCGCATGGCCATCAACGTAGACGAAGTTCGCACCCTCGCTGTGTCGCCAGTTGATCGCAAAGCCCGCCTGTCCGCGAGACGCGGCGTAGGGATCATACGCATCGTACTTTTGCTGGCACCGAACAGTCGCCCAATCGGAGTATCCGCCGCCGGGATCGTTGTGATGCCATGGGTTCATCGTGGTGGCGGCACGTACGATCGAACCGTCGCCCAACCAGTCGTTGATGCCCGTCTCGCCAAGCGCGAAACACTCTGCAGGGCGATCATACCCGCCGAGGCTGATGCCGCCACCCACATGCCAGTTGGCCGCGTACGTTCCGCCCGCAGCGAAGTTGTCCAGAACCGTCATGTCGGTCGGATTGGGCTTGCGGGAGCTCGGGCACACGTAGATGCCGCTGTTCTTGATGTAGGGATAGAGCCTCTGCACCCAGTGGATCGCCTGGTTGGTGGAACCACCGATCCAGTCCCACCACAGGCGAGGTGTGGTTTCGTCGTAGTCCTGAGTGTACATTGCGAATGCGAGACCGAGCTGCTTCTCGTTGGAGAGGCACGCGGTCGCTCAAGCCTTATCTCGTGCCTGCGCAAACACCGGGAAGAGGATAGCCGCCAGGATCGCGATGATCGCGATGACGACGAGCAGCTCGATCAGCGTGAATCCACGAAGTTGTCGCATCGAACACCTCCCTGAGGATATGATGCCCCGCGCCGGTTCGATTGGTTCACGCGACGACAGCACAATACCACTATAATACCACCTGCAAGTGGTATGTCAAGACCGTATGTCGTGTCGTCGCAACGAATATCTCACAGGCTGCGCCAAGTCCGGGACGGTATCAAAGAGGAGCGCGAGTGCGGCTGTCAGCCGACGCTCGACTCGCGGATGATCAGTTCGGTGGCCAGCAGCACGTTCTGCCCGGGACCGCTCGCCGTGCCGGAGCGTCGTGTCAGCAGCAAGCGAGCGGCCGTTTCGCCGATGGCGGTGAGGGGCTGGGCAACGGTGGTCAGCGGTGGGCGCACCAAGGTGCTCTCGTGCGCGTTGTCGAAGCCCACAATCGCCATGTCCTGAGGGATACGCGAACCGAAGTCCTGCAGCATGAGAAGCAGCTCGACCGCGATATAGTCGTTTACGCAGAAGAGCGCAGTTGGGCGGTCTTGACTGGAAAGCAAGCGGTGACACAGCCTGGCCCGTTCGGCGACCGACGGCTTCCACACGACCACGTCGCCGGCGAGCACTGGCAGCCCGTGGTCGCGAAGGGCCTGTTCGTAGCCCTTCCGACGGTCGGAGACCGTGCTTGCAGCCGCCTCCTGTGTCACGTACCCGATGCGCGTGTGCCCTTCGGTGATGAGGTGTTCCGTGGCTTCATATGCGGCCCGGACATTGTCCACCCCAACATGGTCGAACGGGAGACCAGGCAACGTCCGGTCCACCGTAACCACCGGTATGCCGGAATCGGCTGCTCTCGCCGCAATCTCTGCGTGATCCTCCGGGAAACTGGGCCACCAGATGGCACCATGCATGGCCTTCCTGAGCAGCGATTCGACGGCCGAGCGCTCGCGTCTGCGCATCCCGGCCGACGTCTCGGCGGTTGTGTCCATCGTGACGACGTCGTACCCCTCATCCTCCAGCGCCCTGGCACAACCGCGAACGATTTGATGCATCGTAGAAGCAGTGACAAAGGGCATAATAAGAGCAATGGCTCTCAGCGGTTCGGTATTCGGTCGGGCCCCGACAAGGATGCGGTGTCCGCGGCCATGTTCGGCGCGGATAATCCTCTGGATTTCGAGGTGCCGCAAGGCCGCACGAACCGTTGTCCGGCTGACACCATGCAGCGCCGCGATGTCGCGCTCGGCGGGCAAGAACCCCGCGGCTTCGTAGCGTCCCGACCTGATCTCGGCCAGGAGTTCCTCAACCAGCAGCATGTAGCGCAGTGATCGTGATTCGCGCATGGTACATTATGATCGTTTCGGGCATGTATCCGCAAGTGGTATTAAACAGGTATCATCAACATGACGGCAGTGCTCGGACCGCAGGGGCGGAGTCCGTGCGGCATGCCCGCACATCGCTGAGCCATGCGTAACCCCTTCATCTATGACCTCGTCATGGCTCCTTTCGAGCGGACCGTCCTCGCGGCTTGGCGCCGGCACGCGTTCGCCGACGCTCAGGGCGTTGTCCTCGAGATCGGCGGCGGCACGGGATGCACCCTGCCCCACTATCGTCAGGTCGAGCGTGTTGTGCTGACCGATCCGAGCGTGCTGATGCTCCGCCGATCCGCGTCGCGAGCCTCCCGGGTTCGGTTCGCGGTGGACACGGTCGCGGCGGACGGCATGCGCTTGCCCTTCGGCGCCGCGTCCTTCGATACTATCGTGATCTCGCTCGCCCTGTGCAGTGTGCCCGAACCCGAACGCGCCCTGCGTGAGATTCGACGTGTCTTGCGGCCGGATGGCGAACTGCGCCTCCTTGAACACATCCGCGTGGACCGACCGGTCGTTGCATCCATTCAGGATCGCCTGACACCGGGCTGGCGGCGGCTTTCCGACGGTTGTCACCTGAACAGGCCCACCATCGCGATTGCGGAGCGTTGCGGCTTCCGCGTGGACACCATCCGCTACGGCATGGGAGGATGGCTCGTCGCTGCGCGTCTTCGTCCCGATCCGACACACACATAGCCCGGCAGCACGCCATTGCCGTTTGACGCAGGGAACCGGGCCGGTTATAATGCTGAGGGAAACGTCACACCCACCCGGAGGGTACGGCCATGAACGCTCGAACCATGATCGGCTGGATTGCCTTGCTGGCGATGGCTGCGTTGCTGACAGGATGCGGAGAAGGGGACGAACAGGTGGAATCGCGAAAGCCACGCTCGGCCAACCTCAAGGTCGAACCCAAACTGGTAACCGCCGTCAACGACTTCGGCATCAGGCTGTATCGCGAACTGGCAGCCAGGCCCGAGAACGTCTTTCTGTCGCCGACGAGCGTGCAGCTCGCGCTGGGCATGGCCTACAACGGTGCCCGCGGTACGACCCGGGAAGCCATGGCCAAAGCTCTCGGCTACGGAACCATGACCGTTGATGAGGTCAACAAGGCCAACTCCGAACTGCTGGCCCTCCTCGCCAATCCCGATCCGGGTATTGATCTGCACATCGCCAACGCCGTATGGGCGAAGGAAGGCATCACCTACGATGCCGGTTTCATGCAGCGGTGCAAGGACAGCTTCCTCGCCGAGCCCATGACGGTCAACTTCCAGCTTCCCGAAGCGGCCGACAAGATCAACGGGTGGGTCAAGACGCACACCAAGGACAAGATTCCTCAGATTGTCAGTGCCGAAGCCATCCGCGATGCGATCATGGTGCTGACGAACGCGATCTACTTCAAGGCCGGCTGGACCGATGAGTTCCCGGCCGGAGCCACCAAGGATGCGCCGTTCACGACCGGAGACGGCAAGCAGATTACGGTGCCGATGATGGAACGGAAGGCAAGGTTCGAGTACCTGGAGACCGATCTGTTCCAGATGGTCCGCTTGCCGTATCAGGGACGCTTCGTCGGCATGTACATCCTGTTGCCAAAGCAGGGCAAGTCATTGGGCGACTGCGTCAACAAAGTGGGCGCAGCCGAGTGGAAGACGTGGACCGACAGCCTTACTCCCCGCCCGGGTGAGCTCAAGCTTCCGAGGTTCAAGACCGACTACGCCGTGTCGCTGAAACAGGCTCTCTCGGCGCTGGGGATGGCCGAGGCATTCGACCCGACGAAGGCCGACCTGAACGGCATTCTGCCTCCGGATGCCACCTCCGAGCGGGTGTTCATATCCGACGCCCTCCACAAGACCTACCTATCGGTGGACGAGCAGGGAACTGAGGCGGCAGCGGCGACGGCCGTGATCATGACTGCCACGAGTGCGCCGCTGCCTGCAGAACCGTTCAAAATGACGGTGGATCGGCCATTCTTGCTGGCGATTGCCGATAAGCCCACCGGCGTCATCCTCTTCCTCGGCTCCATATCGTCGCCGAAGTAGGGATCACTGCGATCACCGGACGTTGAAGCGAGCCTCGGAGCTGCCTCTGCCGCTTGCGGCTTCGGCGACAACACGGTAACTGCCGGAAGACACCGACACGCTGGTGCTCCATCGTCCGCCGGAGACCCGCAACGTGGTCCGATGAACGGTGCTGCTGCCGCGATACACCGTCACGTTGACCTGACTGGCGCTGGAGCGCCCTGAAATGCCAATGCGGCCTGCGCCGACCGCCTGTCCGTTGCGGGGGCTCTCGATCGAGACCGAGCAGATTCCCGTTCCGCCCGAGCCGCCGAAACCACCCGAGCCGCCCGAACCGCCAAAACCACCGGAACCACCGGAGCCGCCGGAGCCGCCGAAACCGCTGGACCGGACCTCGAAGCGGGCCTCGTCGGAGCCACGTCCGCGCACGTTCTGAACCACCAGTCGGTAGCTGCCTGGCCGCAGGCGGGTAGACGCGCTCCAGGAGCCGCCCCGCACGGACCGGGTGGTGCTGTACACGCGGCGGCTGCCCAGATAGACCGATACGGCTACCTGGTCGGCGTTGGAGCGCCCAGAGAACCCGATACTGCCTTCGCCAACCCTGTCGCCATTCCGAGGGCGATCAATAGAGACGGAGCTGCCGCCTGATCCGCCTGAGCCGCCTGAGCCGCCGAAGTCGCCGGAGCGGATGTAGAATCGCACCTCCGCGCGCCCGCGCCCATCGCGGTTCTCCACAACAAGCCGATAGCTGCCCGAGCCGAGTCGAGGACCGGCACTCCAGTTACCGCCGAACACCTTCTGGGTGGAGCGATCCACCAGGCGGCTCCCGCTGTAGACGACAACATTGACCTCCCGTGCGTCGGATCGCCCCGACAACCTGGGGATGCTATCGCTGAGGGTCTCACCGTTCCTCGGGCGCTCGATTGTAACCCGGGTACCGCCCGAACCGCCCCAGCTTCCGCCCGAACCGCCGAATCCCCAATCCGACTCCCGGCGCTCGACGCTGAAGCGGACTTCATCGCCTGACGCCCACCTGTCGGACGCGGCTTCGGCGCGGTAGCTTCCGGGTTCGAGGCGCAGTTCCGTGGACCATCGCCCGGACCTGTCCGTACCGACTCTGCGTCGCCCCCGCTCGCGTCCGCTGCGATCATACACGATCACGGTGACACTCTTGCGGTTCGCCGAAATGCCGCTGAACCGCACGGTGCGACCGGAGAGGCGTTCGAAACGCCGCGGCGTGAAGATGCGGACACGGCTCGAGCTGGGAGGGAGCGCATCCGTCCAGTTGTCGTAGCCCGTCAGAACCCGTCCATCCTCGAACTCAACGCGAGCATCGCGCGCGCTCAGCTCCTTGCGATGCACCTTGACCGAGAAGCGGAATCGCATCCCCGACCAGTCTTGGCGGCCGCTCGCATAGCCTTCGCCGACCACGCGCGCCTCGGAGAACGACAGGAACTGCTCCTTGGCCTCCGAGAACGTGACCCGTTCCCACTCCAGCGAACTGGTGATGAGCCGAGCGATGACTTCCTCTGCTTGCTCCACGACACGTTCGTCAGCTCCCGAGGGAACACTCAAAACGGTGAGGACCGCTGCTGCCAATGCGAGACGCCAGTGTTTCATGACCATCGTCCTGTGTGGTTTTGCCTTATGTCCGGCCTGTTGTCCGGCCGCTTTAACTAAGTACGCCGAGCGTCCAGTCGTCGTTCCGGTTGGGTACCATTGCCGCAGGCCCCGATCACATGTCAGGCCGATTCGGGATGGAGGTGCACGCGTGAGTCCAAGAGCGTTTCTCGCCATATTGACGGTTGTCATCCTTGCCGGCATGGCGCCGGCGCAGCCGCCCAGGGAAACCGCAGAACAGCGTGACAGGCGCATGAAGTGGTTCCGGGAGGCTCGGTTCGGCATGTTCATCCACTGGGGGCTCTATTCCGTCCCGGCGGGCGAATGGAAGGGGCAGCGGGTCGGCGGCCTGGGCGAGTGGATCATGCATCAGGCCAGGATTCCGGTGGCCGAATACGAGACGCTCGTACACCAGTTCAACCCGGTCCGGTTCGACGCCCGCGAATGGGTCCGCATCGCCAAGGACGCCGGCATGAAGTACATCGTCATCACCAGCAAACACCACGATGGCTTCTGCTTGTTCGATGCGAAGAACTCCGCCTACGATATCATGGCCACGCCGTTCCGGCGCGACGTTCTCAAGGAACTGGCCGCCGAATGCAAGCGTGCAGGCATCAAGCTCTGCTTCTACCATTCGATCATGGACTGGCATCACCCGGACTACCTGCCGAGGCGTCCATGGGATCCCAGACCGGGCGTTCCGGCGCAGTTCGACCGTTATGTGGCTTACATGAAAGAGCAGCTACGCCAGTTGGTCCGGGATTACGGGCCGCTCGGCATCCTGTGGTTCGACGGCGAATGGGAGGGCACCTGGACCCACGAGCTGGGCAAGGACCTCTATGCCTATGTGCGCAGCCTCCAGCCCGACATCATCGTCAACAACCGCGTGGACAAAGGCCGACGCGGGATGCAGGGCATGAACGCTCCCGAGTTCGCGGGCGACTACGGCACGCCGGAGCAAGAGGTGCCCGCAGAGGGGCTGCCCGGCGTGGATTGGGAATCCTGCATGACGATGAACGACACCTGGGGCTTCAGGAAGGACGACCACAACTGGAAGTCGTCGGCCGACCTGATCCGGATGCTCGTGGACTGCGCCTCCAAGGGAGGCAACCTGCTGCTGAACGTCGGTCCGACCGCCGAGGGGCTCATTCCGGCTCCAAGCGTCGAGCGCCTGGCCGACATTGGCCGCTGGATGCAGGTGAACAAGGAGAGCATCTACGGCACCACCGCCAGCCGGATCGGCAAGCCCGCATGGGGCCGGAGCACGACGAAGGGCAACCGCATCTACCTGCACGTGTTCGACTGGCCGAAGGACCGGGTCCTGCGTATCGAGGGGCTCAAAGCCGCGCCGCGCTCGGCGCGATTGCTCGCCGCGCCAAGGGCCAAGCTGCCCATGCAGCAGGATGGGTCGGCATGGCTGATTGCCGTGCCGAGCGTCGCGCCTGACCAGGTGGACAGCGTCATCGCCATGGACCTGGCACCCGTCGGACGCTGAGGACCGGGAGTGTGCCAAGTCGGGGCCGCACCCAACGCGCTGGCCGTAGGCGGAACCCCCGAGAGGCTCTTCGCAGCCCCCGGCCTCGAGAATGTGGCGCTCGAAATGGACGCATCCGTGCGGGGA
>DYKI01000265.1 GCA_020722705.1 Chthonomonas calidirosea
GGTTGTCAGGATGCTCCCTCTCTGAAGTCTGTTGCCAGTATTGCGCATAATGCGTATTATGTAAAATAACGGTGGGCCCGTATCATCATGCCCACAACCCGTTCATCCTCTTCCCTCAGCACGGCATGGGCATGGGATTGCCCTCTCCGTCCGTGGCAATGCCAGTATTGATGGGCTCAATCTCTCCAGTGAAGCTGCGCTGCAGGTAATCCGCCACAGTGAAGCTGCGCTGCAGGTAATCCGCCAGCGCCACCTCGCCCTCGATCGGCCGGCTCCACAGATAGCCCTGACCCAGCCCGCAATGCATCTCCCGCAGGATGTCCCGCTGCTGGCTCGTCTCGACCCCCTCGGCCACCACGTCCATGCCAAAGTGCTCGGCGATGCCGACGATGGCCTGGACCAGCATGCGGTCATCCCGGTCATGCTCCAGTTCCGTCACAAACGCGCGGTCGATCTTGAGCGTATCCGCGGGCAGTCGCTTGATGTAGCTGAGCGATGAAAAGCCCGTGCCGAAATCGTCGATGCCGAGGCGGAAGCCCAGGTGCGACAAGGCGTGCATGCGGTCGATCACCTTGTTGCCCTCCAGCAGGGTGGATTCCGTGATCTCGAGCTCGATCTGCCCGGAGTTGACCCTGAATTCCTCAAGCGCCCGCAACAATTCAGACTCCAGATCCGGGCGGCTGAACTGCCGTGGCGAGATGTTGATGGCCATGCTCAGTTCCGGCCAACCCCAGCGTTCAAACTCGGCAATGCGCCAGATCGCCTCGCGCAGGATGAAGTGGGTCAGCGGGACGATCAGTCCGGTTTCCTCGGCCAGGGGGATGAACTCCATGGGGCTGACCGCCCCCTGCCCCGGGATGCGCCAGCGTGCCAGGGCCTCGAAGCCGGTGAGCGCCTCATCCTTCATGCGCACCTTGGGCTGCAAGGCGAGCGACAGCCCCTCCCCCGTGCGGAGCACCTCCCGCAACTGCTCCTCCAGCTGGCTGCGGCGCACCAGGCGCCGGTGCATGTCCGGGTGGAAGCGGGTGACGCGATTCTTGCCGGCGCGCTTGGATTCGTATATGGCGGCATCGGCATGGCGGAGCAGTTCGCTCACGTCCTCGCCATCGTCCGGGTACACGGCCATGCCGATGCTGCAGCCGATGGTCGAAACCCGTTGGCCGCCAAAGTCATAGACGTCCTTTATCACGTCGATCATGGCATGGGCGAGCTCGAAGAACATGCCGACGCCGCCACCGCGCAACAGCACGCCGAATTCGTCACCGCCGAGCCGCGCGAGAAAGCCCTCCCCGCCCAGGATCCCGCGCATGCGGTGGCTGACCTCGACCAGCAGGGCATCCCCCGCGACATGGCCCAGGGTGTCGTTGACCATCTTGAAGTTGTCGAGATCGAGGAACATCAGGGCGAGCGGCTGGTGTTCCTCGCGCGCCGCCTCCATGCATTCGATGGCATGCTGGCGGAACAGGTTGCGGTTGGGCAGCCCCGTCAGCGCATCATGCGAGGCGAGGTATTCCGCCTGCATGCGCTGGAACTCCCTTTCCTGCTCCAGCAGGCTGAGGCGCTGTTGCAGGCTGGGGCACTGCGCGTGTCCTGGACAGAGCTGGCCAAAATGATTCTTCAGGACCGAGAGTATGGGGTTCATGGCGAGGATTCCCTTTGACTTGACTTCAAGCCTAGCTTATCCCCCCCCCTGTCTCCAGGAAAAACCCAAGAAGCCAAGAATTTTTTTGATGCGCCATAAAAAAACCGGCGCCACAGTGCGCCGGTTTGATGATCTTTCCGAGGCGATGAAGAAGGTTTACTTGCCGACATCCTTCATGGACAGGCGCATCTTGCCCTGCCTGTCGACCTCCAGCACCTTGACCTTGACCATCTGGCCCTCTTCGAGGAAATCAGACACATTTTCGACGCGCTGTTCGGCGATCTGGGAGATGTGCAGCAGGCCGTCCTTGCCGGGCAGGATGTTCACGAAGGCGCCGAATTCGACGATCTTCACGACCTTGCCCTCGTAGACGCGGCCGACTTCGACGTCGGCCGTGATCTGCTCGATGCGGCGGCGGGCCTCGTTCCCGGCTTCCTGGCTGGTGCAGGCGATGGTGATGGTGCCGTCGTCGCTGATGTCGATGCTGGTGCC
>DYKI01000088.1:0-1321 GCA_020722705.1 Chthonomonas calidirosea
TGAAGAAGATACCCAGCATCAGCCCGGCTGGGGCGGCGGCGAGGCCGATGGCCGCAGTTGTGGATATGCGGGGCGCCGCGAACTGCCGGTTCGCCCTCTACCGTGCTGGTTCGGAGGCTGAGTGGGCCGACATCCTGGCCCACAGAGCGTTCAGGGTGACTGGGAACAATGCGTACGAGCTTGGCAAGTGGTTTGCGTTCACGCCTGAGCATGCGGAAGCCTGGGGCAACGCGATGGGCAGGCTCGGTGGACGCGGCACACCGTTTGGCGTGTTTCGGGCCGAGTTCCCAGCAGATATGCTCGGCTTCCAGGAGGTTCGCCCGTGGCTGGACGGGATCGGGCCTGCGGTACTGATCAGAACCGAGGATCTCCCGCGGTTCGGACCTATCTCCCGAGTGAGGTGAGGCATGGTTTGGATGGGTGACGTCAGGGTATGGTTCGTGTATGCGGTGATCACGCTGCGCTCGACGGCAGACGGGGGCCGACGGACGGGGCTCCCTACCGGATACCACCCACAGATCGAGACGGCGGCTGGTAACGTGTGGGACGGATACCTGTACGTACTCGAAGGAGACACGATCGAGCCCGGTGCGTCAGGCATGGTCATCATCGGGATGTTCCGGGCTCACATGAGCCAGCGGGACGAGATGGCGAACGGAATGTCGTTCGAGATGTGCGAAGGCACAACCCTCATCGGCCGTGGCATAGTGACCGATCACTACCTGCCGTCCAGCGAGCTGGCCGCGGCGGTGTTCTCGGGCAATGCCCACTACGTTCGGGAAGTGCTCCGTGCTGGCGCGGACCCCAACGACCTGGCCGTGAATGGCGAGTCGGTGCTCGACATCGCCCGCCGCACTCCGCTGGCCCGTAACAGGCAGGAGCTTCTTGACCTGCTGGTCGCGGCGGGCGCACGGGAAGTCTAGCCGTATCCGTCTGCGCTCCGTCCGGTCCGTTGCGGCGGCGACGAGGGTGGCTCGCGTTGCGGCGAAGCCGGCGCAGACTGCGCGTGTGGTGCGAGAGGTCGGATACGCTGGGCGGTGGGCGATGCGCCGAGCCATGCTGAAGCTGGGGCCGCCGTCGTTTGACGGCGCTCAAGCACATCACGGGCTGCCGTACATGCTGAAGCATCGGTTCGCGAAGCTCGAACTGGACGTGAACGATCCGAAGTACGGATGGTGGGTCGGATCGAACCACCAGAAGTGGTCGAAGGACTATCAGCGAGCGTGGGAGAAGTTCTTCGAGAAAGCGCATGTAACGGCCGACGACCCCATGCGGCTCGGCGGGAGCCTCGCCCTCCCACGGAGCCTCGCCCTCCCATGCG
>DYKI01000088.1:1421-8708 GCA_020722705.1 Chthonomonas calidirosea
CCCATGCGGCTCGGCGGGAGCCTCGCCCTCCCACGGAGCCTCGCCCTCCCATGCGGATCGGGGGCATGGAAATGGGAGAGGGCACCGTCTGTCGCCGTCAGGCAGGGGGCTCCCCATCGGATCGCGAATGTTCCGGACACTGAAGGATGCCGGCAGAAGGCTGAAGAGCGAAAGGGGAAGCTATGGCCTCACGTTGCCCGACGGAATCGGGACAGGTCTACCATGCTCATGTCGTGTCGCACACTCACTGGGACCGGGAGTGGTATCGGACGTTCGAGGCGTTCCGAGTGCGGCTGGTGGCGCTGACGGATACGCTCCTGGACCTCCTGGAGCGGGATCCCGACTACGGTCCGTACTACTTCGATGGCCAGATGCGGCCCATCGAGGACTACATCGAGGTCTGCCCGCACCAGACGGAGAGGCTGAAGCGCGCCTTCGAGGAAGGTCGCATCTACTCGGGCCCATGGTACGTTCAGCCGGACGAGTTCCTGGTCAGCGGCGAGGCGCTGATCCGGAACCTGCTGATGGGAAGGCGGACGGCACGGGAATGGGGGACCGAAGCGAAGGTGGGCTACGCGCCGGACGCGTTCGGCCATACGGCTCAGATTCCGCAAATCCTGCGCGGCTTCGGCATTGACAATGCGGTGCTGTTCCGGGGCATCACTGCCGATCAGGTCGGCTCGGAGTTCAACTGGCGAAGTCCGGACGGGAGCGAGGTGCTCTGCATCAAGATGCCGGACGACAACGCCTACAGCAACTGGTTCTACCGATTCCGGGAGACGTTGGCCGACACGGATCGCAAAGTGGCGCTCGATGCGGACCGGGTGATCGCCGAGGCGACGGCGCTGCTGGAGGATTCCATCCGTGAGCGGCCTGCCACGCCCCATATCCTCTGGATGGACGGCGTTGACCACATCCTGCCTCAGCCGCGAACGCCCGAAATGATCCGGCTGATCAACCGCCGGATGGGTGATCGCGTGCATGTCCGGACGTCACGGCTCGATGAGTTCGTCGCATGCGTGCGCGAGGCTCGGCCCGATCTGCCCGTTGTGACGGGAGAACTCAGAGTGGCCAACCGAGCCTGGAAGCTGCAGGCTCTGCTGGCGCATGTGGCGTCGTCGCGCATCCACCTGAAGCAGCGCAACCACGCGTGCGAGACGCTGTTGGAGCGCTGGGCGGAGCCGTGGTCGGCCATCGCGTGGGCTATGCAAGCCGGGTCCGCGGCAGGCGGCGGTCCTGCGACGGGGGGGCGGTGGGATGCGCGGCCGTTCTTGAGGCAGGCCTGGAAGGTCCTGTTGCTGAACCATCCGCACGACTCCATCTGTGGATGCTCGATTGACCAGGTGCATCGGGACATGCTGCCCAGGTTCGATCAGGTTGAGCAGATCGGTGAGCTGATCGTGGCTTGGTCGCTGCAGACGATCGCCGACATGACCGACACGTGGCGGGTCGCCACTGACCGGCACGATCCTGAGCCGATATGCGCGCTGGTGGTGTTCAATCCGCTTGGCTGGGAGAGGCGATCGGAGGAGGTGACGGCGACGGCGCTTGTGCCGACATCATGCGCTTGCGAGACTCTGGGGGTGTATCGTGGCGATGATGAGATACCGGCCAGGGTGGAGCCGCTGCCGCCGTGCCACACGCTCGATCAGGCTCCCCATGACATTCCGGTCGGCCATGCATGGAAGCGGTTCCGGGTTACGTTCCGCGCCGATGTGCCCGCGCTCGGTGTGGCCGTCTATCATCTCGCGCCCAAGACCGAGGCGATGAGAGCAACGGGCGAGAGGCAAGTGGCGAGAGTTGGGAGCCGTTCGATCGAGAACGGACGGTTGCGGATCGAGGCCCATGACAACGGCACCCTCACAATGACCGACCTGCGCACAGGGAGGACCTACCACGGGCTTCTCGCGTTTGAGGATGGCGGCGACCACGGCGATGGCTACAACTACGTTCCTCCTGTTCGGGACCGGGTCGTGCGCACCACAGACGCGGCCCCGATGGGATCGGATGTGGCGATCCAGACCGAACTCAAGGGCACCGACGCGGTGATGCGGATCGAGCACCGGTGGTTTGTTCCCGAGGGGCGCGATGGCGATGGCCGAGATGAGACGACGCAGGCGCTCGTCCATATCGGATGCGAAATGACGCTTGGTCCCGAGTCATCGGTCATCGTCGTCGCTATCACGGTGGAGAATGGCGCCCGTGACCACCGTCTTCGTGTTCTTTGCCCCAGCGGCGCCGCAGAAGCCGAGACCTATGCGGTCGAGCAGGCGTTTTGCGTCGTTGAGCGTCCAATCCGCTTGCCGGACTGCACGGGTTGGAAGGAAAAACAGCCGGGAACAGGACCCCAGAAGACCTTCACCGATGTCAGCGATGCCGTGCAGGGCCTCGCGGTCATCAACAAGGGGCTGCCTGAGACCGAAGTTCTCGACGACTCCGATCGCACCATAGCGGTGACGCTCCTGAGATGCACCGGCCAGGGCGTAGGCCTTCCCGAGGATCAGGTGGAAGGCCAGATGATTGGCCGGCATGAGTTCAGGTTGGCGCTTTTCCCACATGTAGGCGACTGGCGGTCCGCTCGTGTCTGGCAAGCCGCACACGGCTTCAACGTGCCGTTGCGCGCAGTCCAGACCGGCGTTCACCGTGGTTCAATCGCGGATGGCCATTCGTTCATCGAGGTCAAGCCCGAGACGCTTGTGCTCAGCGCCGTGAAGCCGACCGAGGACGGCGAGGGTATCGCTGTCCGGGCCTACAGCCTCGCTGACGAGCCGGTCGAGGCTCAAGTGAGGCTCAACTGGACGCAGCGAACCGATGGTGAGGTTGCGGCCAGGCTGCGCCGGACACGCCTGGACGAGACGCCGTGCGATCCGTCGGCGCTCGTCCTGCCCTACGAGATCGTGACGCTGGTTGCCGATGCGTCGTGACGTCGCCGCCGTGGGGCAGGGGAAGGCAGCATCGCCCACGCTCAACAAGCAGCGGCAGGGAATGGGTGGAACCGTCGTCGCGATCCTTGCCGTGCTCATCGCCGGGGGGCTTCTGCACGGCCCGGCCATTGTGCAAGGCCGTGTCCTCCTTCCGGCCGATATCGTGTTGCTGATGCGACCGTGGGCACCCGTGGCTCGCGAGCGGTTTCCTGACTTCAGGTTCGCCCAGAATCAGTTGCTCGGGCCGATCTTCGAGTACTACACCTGGCGGCATTACTCGAGATCGCGGATTCGGGCGGGAGAGGTGCCCCTCTGGAACCCTTACGAGATGGGCGGCAATGTGCTGTTGGCCAACAGCCAGTCGGCGGTTCTGTATCCTCCAAATCTTCTCCTGTATGTGCTGCCGCTGTGGGTAGGGATCAACCTGATCACCCTGTTTCATACGTGGGTGACGGGTCTGCTCATGCTGGGGTTTCTGAGGACCCTCGGTCTCCGACATGCCGCAGCCGCAGCGGGAGCGGTCACGTGGATGCTGTGCGGATGCCTGATCGTATGGACCGAGTTCCAGACACCTACGGCGGCGCTGTGCTGGCTTCCCGGGGCGCTCTGGGCATGCGAGAAGGGATGGGCGCTGAGAGGCGAGAGGCAAGTGGCAAGGGGCAAGGGCGGACGGCTCGGGGAGTGGACATGCTATGGGGCAGCGGCCATGGCGCTTGCATTGTCGTTGGTCGCCGGGCATCCCCAGTTTGCCTTCTACGTGGTGCTGTCCACTGTGCTCTACATGCTGATTCGCTTCGGATGGCGCAGCCTGCTCGTTTCGGCCGGGGTGATTGCGTTCGCCGGAGCGCTTGGGGCCGTGACGCTTCTGCCGGTAGCTGAGGCTTCCCGAACCAACCATCGTCGGAAGGATGTGAGCTACACCGAGGCCGTGAAGCTCCGACTGCCGCCGATCCACCTGACATCGGCCCTGCTGCCCAATATCCGAGGAAACCCGCGTGACTACGTGCGGATTTCGGATGGCGAGGCGCGGCCCGGAAACCCCTATATCGGCCCCTACGACTTCACGGAGTACTGCCTCTATGTGGGCATTCCGGCCTTGATCCTGGCCTGCATCGGCATCGGCACGCGGTGGCGCGAACGACCGGCGCTGGCCATGGGGACAGTCGGCACGGTCGGCCTCGCGCTCGCCCTGGGTACGCCCATCGGAGCTGTGTTCTTCTATCTCGTGCCCGGCTACGCGCAGTTTCACGCTCCGGCGCGTGCCGTATCCATGGTGCATTTCGCACTCGCCGCCCTCGCAGCATTCGGGCTCGATGCGGCGCTCAGGACAGGCGAGGGGCAAGAGGCAGGGGGCAAGAGGCAGCAGCTCGGGGCGGCTGTGTCGGCGGCGATCGCTCTCCTGTGCGTTGCGGCATGGCCTCTGACCGGCCTGCAGCTTCCTGAGGTCATGTCGGCGGACTGGCTGACCTATGCGGCCGGCTCGATCCGGCATGCCGTGCTGTTCGCCGCTGCTGCGGGCGGGTGCCTGTGGTGGCTCTCGCGAGGGGCGAAGGGCGAAGGGGGAAGGGCGAAGGCTGAAGGGCGAGGGCTGAAGGCTGAAGGGGCAGCGATGGTTCTGGTGGCCCTGTGCGCGGCGGATCTGCTGATCTGGGGCGCAGGATACAATCCGGCGACCGATCCGCAAATGCTCGAGGCCGTGCCGGATCGAGCTTCGATTCCCAGGCCGAAGCCCTGGGAAAGAGCCATCTCATTCGAGACGCCTGAGGCCGGCATCAAGAGCCTGATCGTGCCGAACTTCAACGTCGTTGTCGGCTATCGGGAGGTGCAAGGCGCCGACTCCGTGCACACGCGGCGATATCATCTGGCGATGCAAAGCGTTGCCGAAGGGCTCTCGGAGCGTCGGCCAGTGTTCCCCGATGCAAACACCGTGCGAGTCCCCGCGGGACATCATTCGCTTCTCGATCTGCTCAACGTCGTTCAGGCGACGACACTGCCGTCATCCGGTCCGCCCGCGCCTCACTATATCCTGGAGAGCGAAGGTGAGCTGAGCGTTTGGCGGAATCCTCGGGCAATGGGGCCGGGGCGGGTCGTCGCCGAAACGCGACAGGTGCGCGATGTGATTGAGGCCATCGCAACGATAGGTTCGCCATCGCATGACCTGGCCCGAATCGCCACTGTGGAAGGTCAGCATCCTCAGATCGGCTCCCTGAGGCCCGAAGGCGAACTCAACGCAGAGGCTACGGTCGCGGTGCGTACTTTCGAACCCCACCGAGTGGTCTATGACATCGTCAGCCCCGCTTCGGGCCTCTTCGTGGCGGCGGAGCCGGCATATCCGGGATGGAAGGCGACGGTTCTGCCGGACTCGGGAGGGCGAGGCTCCCGCCGAGCCGACGGCACGGATCGCGATGCGCGCGTTTACGTTGCCGACGGCATCCTCCGTGGTGTCGTGGTGCCGAGCGGCAGATCGGCGGTCACGTTCCGCTATGAGCCCGTGAGCTTCAGGCTCGGTCTTTTCCTTAGCCTGTTCGCGTGCGGTGTGCTGGGTGCGCCGGCAGCCGCTGCGGCATACGGTCTGAGGGCCGAGCACTGACGGGTACAATGCGCCGGAAGACGTCACAGACGGCTTCTGAAAGGATAGCGAGTGTCGCGCTCCCCGGGCCTCTCACTGCATGTGGGGGTCAAATCCGATCCCATAGAATACCGCTATTCGTTCCCGTGGCTCTTCGGGCTGATGGAGGATTGCGGCGTTCGGCACCTGCAGTTAGGCACGTTCTATGAGCTCTATCACCTGCCGGACTCCTGCTTCACGGACCTCCGCCGCAGTGCCGACAGCCACGGAATCGCGATCTCGAGTGTGTTCACGTCGCATCGCGAACTTGGCGGCTTTTTCCGAGGCGATCCCCGATGGGTCGCCGTCGCGCGAAGAAACTACGAGAGACTGATCGAGGTTGGAGCGCTGGTGGGAGCGAAGCGCGTCGGCTCCAATCCAGGCTCCATTCTGCGCGACGAGATGGAACGCAAGCCGACAGGCATCCGCACGTTTGTGGACCATATGAAGGAACTGATGGGATACGCAGCCACGGTCGGCGTCGTGATGCTCACGATGGAGCCGATGTCGTGTCTGGCCGAGCCTCCAACTCTGCCTGACGAGATGGCCGGCATGATGGAGGAACTCAAAGCCCACCGCACGGATCACCCGGAGTGCGCCGATATCGGCCTCTGTGCGGATGTGTCCCATGGCTACGCTGACGTGTCGGGCAACGTCGTAGCCACACACATGCAGTTGCTTTCCGCAGCGTTGCCCTATGCCGCCGAGCTCCACCTGAAGAATACGGACGCGCTTTTCGGGGCGACATTCGGCTTCTCGCCCGACGAGCGTGAGCGCGGGATCGTTGATCTTGCGTCGGTCAGGGAACTGCTGGTCGCTCGGTCGGCGGAGCTGCCCACGCGGGAGCTGGTCGGCTACCTTGAAATCGGAGGCCCGAAGCTCGGGCGCGACTACTCCGATCCGCACCTTGGCAAGGCACTGCGCGAGTCGCTTCGACACTGCCGCGAGGCATTCGAGCTGGGAACGGAGCATGCCGATGACCGGTAAGCATGCGGAACAACCGATCGTGCGTTTGTCGCCCTCGATGATGTGCGCCGACATGCTGAACCTCGAACGGGCTGTCCGGGAACTCGAGGCCATCGGCGCCGATATGCTCCACTTCGACATCATGGACGCCCGTTTCACACCCAACATGCCCCTCGGCTTCGAGACGCTGCGCGCCGTGCGGTCCATCACGACGCTGCCGTTCGATGTGCATCTGATGGTTATGGACAACGACTTCTTCGTCGAACAGATAGCCGCTATCGGTGCGGAATATGTTTCGGTTCACGTCGAGTCGGCGACGCACCTCGACCGTACGCTGACGCAGATACGACGGCTCGGGATGCGCGCCGGCGCAGCGCTGAACCCCGCCACGCCCCCGAGCCGGATCGCGTACATCCTGCAGCGCCTGGACTTCGTCATGCTGATGACGGTCAATCCGGGGTATGCAGGTCAGGCGCTTGTGCCTGCGGCATTGCGCAAGATCGGCGACATGCGGGCCTTGCTTGATCATGCCCACCTGGACATTCCGATCGCGGTGGACGGCAACGTCAGCTTCGCCAACATACCGGACATGGTGGCCCTCGGCGCCGATATACTCGTCTGTGGCACAAGCAGCCTGTTTTCGCCGGATGGCGATCTTGGCGCGAACACGGCGCGTGTTCGTGAGGCCGTGCGTGCGGGACTGGCCCGAAGGCTGAGAGCTGAGGGCTGAGAGCTGAGAGCCGAAGGGGGAAGGATGAAGGAAGAAGGATGAAGGAAGAAGGATGAAGG
>DYKI01000088.1:8808-14385 GCA_020722705.1 Chthonomonas calidirosea
GAAGGATGAAGGCGTTGGTGCTGCACGGGATAGGCGACCTCCGCTTCGAGGATCGGCCCATCCCCGAGATTGGCCCGCATGGGGTGCTGGTGCGGGTCGCGTGGTGCGGCGTATGCGGGTCCGATATTCCGCGCATCTTCCGAACGGGCGCCCATAGGCACCCGATCGTGCCCGGGCACGAGTTCTCCGGCATCGTCGCTGAGGTCGGCTCGGAGGTGAAGCGAGTTCGCCCGGGCGCTCGGGTGGTCGTGTTTCCTTTGATTTGGTGTGGTGACTGCGCTGCGTGTGAGGTTGGGCAGTACGCCCAGTGCACGAACTACGACTACCTTGGTTCGCGGTCGGATGGGGGCTTCGCCGAATATGTTGCGGCCCCGGAAGCGAACGTCAGGGCGATTCCTGATACCCTGCCGCTCGATGTGGCGGCTCTGGCCGAACCGACGGCGGTTGCACTTCACGCTCTGCGGCGCAGTCCGATCAGTCCGGCCGGCAGGAGCGTGGCCGTCTTTGGCGCCGGACCCATCGGCATCCTCGTCGGTCAGTGGGCGCGCGAGATGGGGGCAAGCTGCGTCCTCATGTTCGATCCGGTGGCAACGCGGCGTGAGATAGCCGTGCGCAGTGGTTTGGACCTGGTATTCGACCCATCGGCGGAGCCGGCGCGCGACGCGATCAGTCGCCTGACCAACGGCCACGGGGCTGCGGTCTGCGTTGATGCAGCAGGAGTGCCCGCAACAGTGGTGGAGGCATGCCATTCGGTTGCCCGTGGCGGTGTTGTGACGCTGTTGGGCAACCCATCGGCGGACGTTGTGATGCCACGAGCAACGATGTCGAGGCTCCTCCGAATCGAGGCGACGCTCGTGGGCGTTTGGAACTCGGGCTATGCGGTCCACGCTTTGGATGACGACTGGTCGGCGGCGCTTGCTGCGCTGGACAGGGGAGACATTCGAACAGAAGCGGTCCTATCCGAGCGGGTCGCGCTGGCCGACGGCGTCACCAGACTGACGGACATAGCCGAAGGACGCTCGTTGGGCATGAAGACGTTGATCGGCGAGGCGAGAGCTGAGAGCTGAGGGCGTTGCGGCTCGGCAGGAGCCTCGCCCTCCCGCTGATGAGGGCTGAGAGCTGAAGGAAGAAGGATGAAGGATGAAGGCTGCTGTACTGGAGGATGGCGGGCAGGTCGTCTACCGTGATGTGCCTGACCCGATTGTGGACGATCACTCGGCGCTGCTCCGAGTGGAGTCTGTGGCCATCTGCGGGTCGGACTTGCGCATCATCAAGAGCGGCAATCCGCGTGTGAAGCCGCCCGCGATCATCGGACATGAAACCGCAGGTGTGGTTGTCGCAGCAGGCAAAGGCGTGACCCGCGTGAAGGTCGGCGACCGGGTGGCCGTGGGAGCCGATGTGCCTTGCGGCCAGTGCCGCTGGTGCCGCAATGGACTGGGCAACAACTGCTCCATCAACTATGCGATCGGCTATCAGATACCGGGAGCGTATGCCGAGTACATGCTTCTCACGCAGCTTGTGCTTGACGAGGGGCCGGTGACGCCCTTCAGCGACAAGCTCAGCTTCGACGAAGCGGCGCTGGCTGAGCCCCTTGCGTGTGCGATCAACGGCCTGGAAATGGCCGGTCTGTCTCTCGGCAAGACGGTGGTGATCATCGGTCTCGGTCCGATCGGCTGCATGATGATAGACCTGTGCCGGGTGATGGGTGCGGTGAAGGTCATTGCCGTGCAGAGAAGTCGTCTGCGGATGGAGATCGCACGGGCATACGAAGCCGACGCCTACATCGCCTCGGAAGAGGAGGATGTTGTCGCGCGGTGTCTGGAGGAGACCGGCGGCGAAGGCCCGGATGTGGTGATGACGACGTGCGGATCGGTTGAAGCGCACGAACAGGCTGTGGAGATGGTGGCCCATCGGGGTGTGGTCAACCTGTTCGGCGGACTGGGCAAAGATGTCCGGCCCATGTCGCTGCTCTCGAATACGGTTCACTATAAGGAGTGCTTCGTGACGGGTTCGCACGGATCTGTGCCGCGGCACCACGAAATGGCCGTAAAGCTGTTGGAGCGCGGCTCGGTCCGGGTTCGCCCTCTGATCACGCATACGTTTCCGCTGAGCCGGGTAAACGAGGCTCTGAGCGTGATGGAGCGGCGGCAGGGCATGAAGATCGTCATGCATCCGTCTGAGGGCTGAGGGCTGAGAGCTGAGGGCTGAGGGCTGAAGGACGAAGGGAGCGTACGGGATGAAGGGTGAAGAGCGTTCGATGGGGCGCAGGGAACTGCTGACGGCGGCAGCGGCCGGTTCGGCAAGCATGGCGACGCCTCTTGCCAATGCGGCAGCATTCAGGCAGGCGAACGACCGGATTGGCCTCGGTTTCATCGGGGTCGGCGGCCGCGGAACAGCGCTGTTTCATGATCTGCAGCAGCGGGCTCGGGACGGCGCCGGCATTGAGATTGTGGCGGTCTGCGATGTATGGGATCGCCGGACGCAGGACCGGGTCCGCGATACAGCAGGCCGGGCGAAAGGTTACCGCGACTACCGCGACCTTCTGAGACAGCCCGGAGTGGATGCGGTGGTGATCGCTACGCCGGATCACTGGCACTCGAAGCAGACCATTGACGCCATGCGCGCGGGCAAAGATGTGTACTGCGAGAAGCCGCTGACCCTCTACTGGAACCAGGCAAAGGACGTTGCTCGCGTGTCGAAAGAGACCGGCAAGATACTGCAATGCGGCGCAGGCTCCGGATCGGACGGCAACTGGTGGACGGCGCGCGACATCGTCAAGGGCGGCGGCATCGGCCCGGTCATCTGGACGCAGGGCGGCGCGTTCCGCAACGACCCGGGTGGAGACTGGAACTGGGGCATCCAACCATGCAGACCCGGCGTAGACCTCGACTGGGACATGTGGCTCGGGCACAAGTTCGGACTCGCTCCGAAGCGTCCGTACGATCCGGAACGATACAGCCGATTCCGGAAGTACTGGGACTACAGTGGAGGCCTGGCGACGGACTTGCTCTACCACGTCTATGCCCATCTGGCGATCGCCCTGGATCATGAGATACCGTATCGGGTTACGGCCAATGGCGGGCAGCCGGTCCACAACCTGACGAATGACAAGCGAGAGGTGCCGACGCTGTTTACCATGCAAGCGGACTACCCGAGCCAGAGCACATGCTTCTTGATCGGTACGCAGGAGTGCGAGGACGGCATACCGGACACGGTCCGCGGCCAGAAGGGCGTGTTGACGACCGGCGGTCCCGGTGTGATCGTGAAACCGGAGCGCCCGTTTGCTGCAGAGATGCTCGACATGGCGCACACGCTGGAATGCTACAAAGGCGCCGAGCTCAGGACACACAAGGACGGTGACCGGACGGTGCTTGACGCGATCCTGGTTCCGGCAAAGTACCGCTACGATCATATGGGCAACTGGCTTGAGTGCCTCCGAACGCGCCGGCAGCCCACGATGAATGCCGAGCTGGCCTACAAGGTGATGATCCCCATAGCGCTGGCGGTCATGGCGTTTCGGGAGAGCAGGACGGTCTACTTCGATCCCAGGGCTGAGAGAGTGATGGATCGTGAGCCGAACAAGCCGAAGGCGCGGCTTGGTTCCGATACGCCTCGGAGTCAACCGCCGCCGCAGGCTCGAGGGTGAACTTGGGAGATCGAGACACCCCCGAGTCGAATGCTTTACCGGGAGGGCGAGGCTCCTGCCGAGCCGCAGCCCCGATCGGAGCTTCGACGGGCGCTTTAAGAGCCGAGCTGCGGGCGAAACCTCATCTCATCAGGTGCCTCACCGGCGCCCTGCTGGGGATGGCCGTTGCTGCGCTTCCGCTTGCGCAGTACACGTGTTACCTCATCCTGAAGTCGGACTCGCCGATGCTCCTCCAGAAGCTCCCGCCGGAGGGACAGCCGATCCCCGCCCAACTCGCATGGAGTCCATGGCTGTATCGAGCGTTGATGGCCATTGGCGGGATGCCTATGGCCGGGGCACTGGGTATCTACATCGGCCTTGCCGCATGCGGCGCGTATGCTGCAGTGCGGGCCATCAACCCGACGTTCCGGGTCACCACCGGCGTGGACTGGGATCGCACGCTGCTGTTCCGCACCTACATGCACACGGCCCCGCTGATCAAGGTCGTCGTGACGGCGGTTCCATCCTTCGTCGCTGCGTTTGCCGTGTATGCGTTGCTTCGTGTGGCAGCGTCCGGCTCGGAGGGAGCTTCGGCCCTCCTCGCGGGAGCGGTGTTCGGCGCGGCGGGCTGGATTGCTCTGAGCCGCGACGGCGTGATCGGCGACTGCGACAGCGGAAACTACCAGTTGCCGCCGCTCAGAACGGCAGCTAATCTGGCGCTCCGTGGAGCGGCGCTTGGCATCAGCGTCTGGCTTGTGATCAGCGCGGCCTCGGAAGCATCGGCAGAGCGCCTGATCCGATTGGCAGTTGTCATTGGAGGCGCGGGCGAACGGGCGTGGTGGGGAGCTGCCGCAGCCTCGCTCATGCTGGGCGCCCTCGCAGGCGGAGTGCTGGCCGTCGGCGTCGGGTTGATGCACTGGCGCGCGGAAGGCAGAATGCTGAAGGCTGAACGCCGAAATCTGAGCGGCTCGGCGGGAGCCTCGCCCTCCCACGGCTCGGCGGGAGCCTCGCCCTCCCACGGCTCGGCGGGAGCCTCGCCCTCCCAGGGGCCGATGCTCAGGTTCGGGCTTCTCGCCACGGCAGTCGCCTGTTACGTCCACTTAGCGAGCAACCTCTTGCCCGCGTATGTACGCCAACGGTACGATTTCGATCTGCGGACCGGCGCCGAGGTGCGGCCCTCCTGGTGGCAGGCGGACAGCAGGGGGCCGCGGTTGGCGACTCTGGTGGCCGTGGGACCGGAGACGCTGGACGCCGGGGGCGGCGCGCAGACGGAGTGGATCGTGAGCCCCATTGCCTGGTCAGGCGCATCCGGCTTGGACCTTGGGCCGGTCTCCATGGAACGGCTGGAGGCTCACTTGAGTCGCAGAGCGGGACGGACGGCATTGCAGAGGCCGGGCGCTGTCGCTCGATATGACCGCGCCTGCCTGGAACTGGATCTGGCCGAGCGGCTGAAGGTGCTGGTCCAGAGCACGCGAGCCACCGGCGATCCCATGTTCTCCCGCCTGCTTCTCGAAGACCTGGCGCTGCTGGCCGGTGCGCCGGAGGCAGCGGAGACGTTGTCGGCGCTTCGTGTGGCGGCGTCCGGCTCGGCGGGAGCCTCGCCCTCCCCCCTGTTCATCTTTCCGACAGACGACGCGCGCATACCTGTCGGCGATCTCCTGGCCGGCCACGGCGCCCCCGGGGCGGCTCGTCGCTGGTACGAACAAGGCGGCATGCCGGCGCAAAGAGCAGTCGAGCGGGCTGCGCGCCTTGTCAAGATCGCTCGCGCCGAGGTATTGGGGAGTCTGACCCTTCCGCCAGGAGATTGGCAGGCGAAGGTCGGTTTGTTTCCGGCCTACGGCAGCCTGGGCCGACGGATCGTGGCCGCGGGATCGGCGGGGGCACGATCCGGCTTGGCGGAGGGACGATCCGGCTCGGCGGAGCCTCGCCCTCCCGCGGAGCCTCGCCCTCCC
>DYKI01000089.1 GCA_020722705.1 Chthonomonas calidirosea
CGTCCGTCCGAAGCGGCGCTCTCCTCGCGCGGCAGGCTCGCCCACACCCGCAGCGAGCGAACCTCTCCAAATGCGTCGGGTGATCGCCCTGGTGCCTCGCCCCTGCCGCCGCAACGCCACGTCCTCCGCATGAATCTGGTCGGCGCAAAGCCCGGCAAGGCCATCGCATCGGGCCTGGAGAGGCAGGCCGGCATCGTCAACTACCTCATCGGCAACGACCCCAGGAGGTGGCGCACCAACGTCCCCACATACGCGAAGGCCAAGCTCGCAGGCGTATACCCGGGGGTTGATGTCGTCTACTACGGCCAAGAGCCCAGAGGTGAGAGGCAAGAGGCGAGTGGTGAGAAGCAAAAGGTGAGAGGCACCGCCCAGGTCCCCTCTCCCCGCTTGCGGGGAGAGGGTCAGGGTGAGGGGCTGAACTCGCTCTCAGCTCTCAGCTCTCAGCCGACGGGCTCTCAGCTCTCAGCCCTCGAATATGATTTCATCGTCCATCCCGGAGCGGCTCCCTCGTGCATCCGGCTGGCTTTCGAGGGCGCGGAGCGCATCCGGGTGGCGAACGGCGACCTGATCCTGTCCACCCCGTCGGGTGACGTGCGCATGAAGCGCCCCTATGCCTACCAGACCATCGGAGGCAAGCGCGTGGAGGTCGCCTGCGACTACAAACTCCACTCGCCACTCACCACTCACCACTCACCACGGGTAGCCTTCCGCCTGGCGAAGTACGACACCACACGTCCGCTTGTCGTGGATCCCATCCTTGAGTTCTCGACGTATCTGGGCGGCACCGACGATGATGGCTCCAAAGGGATCGCCGTTGACGGCTCGGGCAACGTCTACGTTACCGGCCATACCTACGGCGCCGACTTTCCCACAACGCCCGGCGCATACAACACCGGCCCGAACGGTGACCTTGACTTGTTCGTCGTCAAACTCTCGGCATCCGGCGGCTCGCTGGTCTACGGCACCTACCTGGGCGGCTCGAACTGGGACCATTGCCACGCGCTTGCTGTTGACGCAGCCGGCAACGCCCACGTCGCCGGCGAAACGGTGTCATCGGACTTCCCGACCTCGCTCACCGCGTATCAACCGTCGCTTAACGGCACGGAAGGAGATGTCTTCGTCGCCAAGCTGTCGCCCGACGGGACCACCCTTATGTACGGCACCTATCTTGGCGGATCGGCCTGGGACTGCGCCTATGCCGTCGCGCTGGACAGCTCCGGCAATGCCTGCATCGGCGGGTATGCGCAGTCAACCGATTGGCCGACAACGGCTGGCGCCTTCAGCACGACGCATTCCGGCGCGGCGTCGGATGCAGTCGTTGCCAAGCTGTCTCCGGATGGCTCAAGCCTCGTATGCAGTTCGTACCTCGGCGGCTCCGGTGAGGAATACGCCATGTGCGTGGCTGTGGACAGCGCCGACAACATAGCCGTCGCCGGTCTCACCACATCGGCAAACTTCCCGACCACCACCGGAGCTCTGGCGACTTCGTATGCCGGCGGAGACTCCGACGCGTTTGTCGGCAAACTGAACGCCGACGCGACAGCGATGCTCTACGGCACCTACATCGGTGGGTCAGGCACGGACGCCGCGTACGGTGTTGCGGTGGCGGCATCCGGCAAGCTGTGCGCATCAGGCGAGACACAATCGGCGGACTTCCCGGTCACCGCAGGTGCCTATGACACGACGCCGGCCGGCGTCTCCGACGGGTTTGTCCTCAGGCTGAACGCTGCCGGAGACGCGCTCGATTACAGCACGTATGTCGGCGGATCGGCCTCGGACGCGCCGGCCGCCCTTGCCCTCGATGCGTCCGACCGGGCTTGGATCACGGGCTACACCTTCTCGACCGACTACCCGGTCACCCCGAACGCGTTCGATTCGACGCTGGCCAGCGGCGATCTCGACGCATTCGTCACGCTCGTTTCGACGGACGGCTCGGCGCTTGTTTTCAGCTCGTATGCGGGCGGGTCCGGGTCCGACAACGCTCTGGGCATAGCGGCGGTCGGCGCCGACGGAGCATGTGTTGCCGGCTCCACCTGGTCGAGCGACTTCCCGACCACCGCGGGAGCGTTCGACACGACCGCAAACGGCAACGGCGAGGGCTTTGCGCTGCGAGTGACTTTGCCGACGGCTCAGGACACGACGCTCTGGACCATTGACCGCGTCGGCACGATCACCGAACTCGTCATCTTGCGCCAGTTCGACCTGATGCGCGTCTCCGATCATGCACTGCTGGAGGGGCGCACCATCGCCTACAAGGTGGACGGCACTCAGGTGGGCGCCGCGATCACCAATGCGGGCGGCGACAGCACTCTGTCCTGGACTGTGACCGACGGACCGGCGACGCGCACCCTCACCGTGGAGTTTGCCGGCGATGCGTCGCACAACGGCAGTTCGGCAGACGCGACTCTGACGGCCCAGACCCACGACACCAAGACCTTCGGCGTGGACCGTGACGGCAAGATCACCGCGTATCGAATCTTCAAGGCATGGCTCTACCGCCTTGACAACACCCCCGTGATCGGCAAGGCGCTCACCTTCAAGCTCGACGGCACCCTCCTGGGCGCCGACACGACTCGCTCGACGGGCCTTGCCCAGATCGGATACACGATTGCCGACGGAGCCGGAGCAGGCACGCGGGAGATACGTGCCGAGTGGCCGGGCGACGGCGGATACCGATCGTCCTACGGCATCAACACACTGACCGTGAGCAAGGCGACGCCATACATCTGGGTGATGCCCCGAACGGTTCCGCTGGGCGGCGTTGCGCGGTTCTATGCCTACTTCCGGCGCCTGGCCGACTACCAGAAGCAGGAGGGCAAGACCGTGACGTTTCGGGTTGATGGTACGTTCATCGTGAACGCGACCACGGGATCGGGAGGCGATGCCGGCATCGCCCGATACTCCTATACGACGGTCGAGCCGATCGGCGACCACGTCATCCGATGCGAGTTCGCGGGCGACCCATGGGTCGAGGCCGGTTTCGGCGAAGCGACGCTCAGAATCTATTGACGCAACAGGCGGCCTGCGCGTCGCCCGCGCGGGCTGCTTCGCGTCGCGGGGACTACGGCACGCGGATTTGCGCGTACGAGATGCCGGGAGCGCCAATCGCCGGACCGATGATATCCAGAGTATTGCTTGGCGGCGACCCTGCGCGCTCGGTGGCCGTCATGAATGACGAGAACGGATTCTTGAGCGGCACGGTCCACGTCTGCAGCGCTCGACCGGTTTTGTCCAGCTCGATGAGACGGTTCTCCGGGACCGATTGACCCGTTGCCGAGGTCCCGCTGAAGTATGCCAGCACATAGAGCTTCCTGCGCGGCGTGGCATGGAAGCGGGCGTATCCCGGCGATACGGGATCGGCGCCCTCGCCTCCCCTGGCAAGCGTGGAGCGCGATACGACCTTGCCCCGCTCAATAATGGCGTGCTCTAGGGACACCGTGATGGGCGTGCCGGGGAAGAACCTGTCACGCATCTGGGCATGCCATACGCTGCGCTCCAACCATAGCAGGTGCGCGCGGTCGGGCTTCTCCAGCCAGATATCGAGATTGGTGATGTGGCCGCATGTCTTCTCGCGGCTGGCGATCTCGATCGGCTCGCCGAACCCCTCCTTCTCGATATCGGGCGACCAGGCGTAGAAGAGACGTCTGAACTCGTAGTCCCAGTCGTTGCCGGTGAGCTGCTTCTTGAACGCCCGCCATTCGGGGATCGGTTCGATGATGTCGCTGATGGCCAGCATATGGGCGGCACGGTTCCTCAGAGCGAGTACCGGGTAGCAGAGACGGATCGGTTCCGGCTTGGGATAATCCACGCCCATGGGAAACGCGAGCTTGCCGAATGCCGACCATTTCCCTTCGCGGTTGAGGCAGCTCCAGTGCTGGGCGGTGTGTCCCTCGATGTTCATCAACAGCACGCTTCGCCCCGGACCGTCGGAACAGAGTCCCCGGTAGGAGTGTTCCGTGAAGCCGGGGCGGCCCTCCCAAGTGGGGAGGAGCGTGTCCGGTTTCCGACCGGGAGCACGAGCGTCGAAGCGAAGCAGCTCGGGTCGGGCGGGGCCGCCGTAGGTGTCGGGCGGTGTCAGCGTCGGGTTGACGGACAGATAGATCATCCCGTCCGCTGTCGCGGCTATCGGGCAAGGCTCGCGGGTTCTGCCTGTCTCATCCTGCTGCATGCGCGACCAACCCCCAGCGGCGCGCCGATACAGCGCCCAGCGCGTGTTGTTCAGCGGCTTCCTGTGCGGAATGGTCTCCAGAGCGCTGACGTAGACTTCGCGTCCAACCCTGACCACGCAAGTGCTTCCGTAGCACCACATTGGGCCCGCGCCGTTATTGGCCGGTTCAGGGTTGTAGATCGTCTCTTCAGCGATCACGCGAGGTCCTCCCGCACGAGAGTCGCTGAGCCGCACCCCTTCGGCCTGCGCTGGCCCGCCGGGAGGGGCGGAGGCAACGGCGGCACACATTGCGAAAAGAACACACGCCATTCGGATCATGGACATGGGCCGCCTCCGGCAGACAGGGTCAACGGGATCGCCGCGCTCCATGCGCGCTTCCGCATGGAGATTCGATCAGACCATAAGAGGATTCCTGCAGAACGAGACGTACTTATCAGGGTAAGGCCAACGTGCGAGCGCTCTCCGGGCTTCATGTGAGAGTGGGGCGGACTTTGCGCGTTGGGCGATGTTCAAACGCCATGTGGGAGGCCCAAGGTGGACCCTGACACGGACACTGGACCTGAAGCCGAACAGAACGGCACACGGTCCCATGCACGGATGCTTGTGTTGTTGGGAGTGCTGGTCGCGCTCATGGCGGTCGGGGTTTACCAACTGATGCCGCGTGGTCCTGAGCCGCTCGATGAGAGACTTCGAGGCGACACGGACGAAGCCCTGGCTGCCCTTGAGCAAAAGCTCGATCCTTTGGCCAAACCGGCGCAGCTTGAGCTTCTTCTGCGCTATGTGAAGGATCCGAGCCCTAACCTGCGCTATGCCTCGGTGGATGCGCTCGGGTCCTTCAAGGACGCAACGGCTGCCGATGCCGTCCTGGCGGCATTTCAGGACTCCTCGTCCATGGTGCGTCAGCGTGCGCTTGAGGTGTTTCACACGCTCGATCCCGAGCGAGGATACGATCTGCTCCTGCGTGCCCTGCGTGACGAGGACGACTGGATACGCGAGGCGGCGGCGATGCAGCTCATGCTGTTCCTCCGTAACCCTGAGCGGGATCCGAGCCGCGCTTACCCTGTGCTGATCGCCGCCATGCAACCCGCCGATTCGGTGGTTACGCGCACCGCCGTCCATACGCTCGCCAAGGTCACCGGCAAGCCCTGGAGAATGCGCGCCGGCATGACGGATGAGCAGCGGAACGCGGTCGTCGAGAAATGGCGCAACTGGTGGAACCATGAGCGACCGACGCAGTCCGAGCTGCTCCCGGATCCCGTCCGGCCGTCCCGCCGCGACCGAGCTCCGGACTTCAGAATCCGCGACCTCGACCGGAAGGTCCACACTCCTGCCTCGGTCAGGGGCAAGATCGCTCTGCTTCATTTCTATGCCACCTGGTGCGCGCCATGCGCCAACGACATGCGCGGGCTGGCGATGCTCGAACGAAGGTACGCATCCGACGGTGTGGTGATGATCGGCATCGCCCTCCAGCCTCACGACGCCGACACGGTGCGCAAGTGGTGTGCAGACAAAGGGGCGCGATTCCCCCAGGCGTTGGCTGCCCCCGCAACGCTTGAGCAGTTCGGGCACATCCATGAGGTCCCGGTGTCCGTCTTGCTGGACCGAGCCGGCAACATTCGCTGCCGATGGGAAGGCGAGCGCAACCCGAGCACCTACGAGGCTGCCATCAAGCGGCTGATCGCAGGGGATTGACGCCGCCGACCGAGAGGTATCCGCCGCGGATCGGGTAGTCTGATGCCATGCAAGTTCGGTCAGCAGTGTGTGCCTTCCTGATACTCGGTATGACAGCCGGCGTCCGATGCGCGACGTCGCAGCCGCCGTCGCTGGCCGATCTGGCCGTGTCGAGCGTCCGTGATCTCGAGGCGTCGGTTTCGGTGGTCCACGCCGACCTGCCTGCGCTCGAAAAGATCAACAAGGACTTCGGCATCGCCTACCGGCTGCGTGAGGTCACGATCCGCTACAAGGAGCCCGACAAGTTCCGCATGGACAGCAGGATCGGCGTCATGATCGTCAACGGGCCAACCCGTTACATCCGCGTGCCGCAACTGGGCATACGCCGCCGCGACGATGTGGGCGCCGCCCTGAGCCGGAGACATTCGCTCCTCGATCTCGGCCTGGTCACAACGGACGCGGCGGCGCGCCTCACTTCCAGGCACTTGCGCAGCGAGAAGCTGCGGGACGTCAACGCATACGTGTTCGAGGCCGCCCCGAAGCCGTCTGCGGCCGACGGCGCGGGGGCCGATCCGGCGGCTTCCTCGAAGGACCGCTACCTGCTGTGGATTGATCCCAATCGCAGGACCGTCATCCGCAGACAGTGGCTGGACGAGAACGGCGACATCCGGGCAACCTTCGACTATCTCGAGCCGCGCGAAGTTGAACCGGGCGTCTGGATGCCGACGAAGATCGAGGTGCGCAATATGGCGGGGGCTCTCGCAGGTGTGACGGTCTACAAGGACATCAAGATCAACCGATCTCCCGCCGACTCGTTGTTCGCGATTGAAGGGGCGTCGGGATCGAGGTCAGCCGATGACGGAAGGTGACGTGGACATTGGCCGGTTGGCGGAGCTGATCCGGCTCGTCGAAACACGGGGCCTGAAGCGCCTCATCGTCGAAGAGAACGGCTGCCGCTACTCCATTCGAGGGCTTGGCCACGCCAAATCCGCGGGGTCGGCGAACAGCGCCGGGGAACACGCTGCGCCCCACGCGGACGTCGGCCTGAACTCGGCCGAAGCTCCGGTTCCCGATCGGTCGGGGTGGATTGCGGTCGTCGCGCCCATGGTCGGAGTGTACTACCGGGCGCCTGCGCCAGGTGAACCCCCCTTCGTCAGTGTCGGCGATCCGGTCGAGCCGGGACAGATCATCGGGATCATCGAGGCCATGAAGGTCTTCTCGGAAATCCCCTCCGAGCACGAGGGACGTGTCGTCGAGCTCGTCGCCGAGGATGGTCAGTTGGTGCGCGCGGGTGAGCCGCTCATTTTCCTGTCTCCGGGTCCCATTCACGATCACAACAGCATAGAAGAAAGCTCCAGCAATGAGTAACCAGAGCGCCAGTTCGCATCCACGGCGGTACGCCCAGATCAACGTCGGGCTTCTGGGCCTCGGCGTCGTCGGTTCGGGCGCCTACAAGGTGCTGACGGACAATGCCGACGCCATCGCGCAGAAGGTCGGCGCCCGCGTCAATGTCAAGCGGATCGCGGTCCGCAACCTCGACAAGGACCGCAAGGTCAACGTTGACCGATCTCTGCTGACCGACGACCCGTATGAAGTCATTGACGATCCCGACATCAGCATCGTCTGCGAGCTCATCGGCGGTGTCCAGCCTGCCAAGGGCTACGTGATGCGAGCCCTCGGCCTCGGGAAGTCGGTTGTCAGCGCCAACAAGGAGTTGATCGCCAAGGACGGTCACGACGCCATGGTCGAAGCGGCGGCCAGGGGCGTTGACTTCCTCTTCGAGGGCTCCGTCGGCGGAGGCATCCCCATCATTCAGGCCATGAAGTCCTCTCTGGCCGGCAACACCATCCACGAAGTCAAGGGGATCGTCAACGGCACGACCAACTACATCCTGACGCGCATGACGCAGGAAGGCGCCGAGCTTGCCGACGTTCTGGCCGATGCCCAGGCGCACGGCTATGCCGAGGCCGACCCAACCAATGATGTCGAAGGCTTCGATGCCCAGTTCAAGATCGCCATACTCAGCTCGATCGCCTTCACCAGCCGCGTGCAGACGACCGATGTCTACACCGAAGGCATCATGCGCATCGGCGCCCATGACATCGCGCACGCACGGGAGATGGGCTACGTCATCAAGCTTCTTGCCATCGGCCAGAGGATTGGCGACGATGCCGTGCAGGTGCGGGTGCATCCCGCTCTGGTTCCGGTTGGCCACCCCCTTGCCTCGACCGGCGGACCATACAACGCCATACTGGTCCGGGGTGATGCCGTCGGCGACGTGATGTTCTATGGACAGGGCGCCGGCATGATGCCAACCGGCAGCGCCGTGGCGGGCGACATCCTTGAGGTCTGCCGCAACATGCAGCACGGTGCGACCGGCAGGATCGCCTGCACGTGCTTCGAGCACAAACGCGCCCTGCCCGTGGACACCGTCGTGACGCGCTACTACGTGCGCATGTACGTAACGGACCGGCCCGGGACCCTATCCGCCATTGCCGGAGTGTTCGGACGCCATCAGGTCAGCATCGCAAGCGTGAGGGCGAGCGCTCAGGAGCGTGCCGAGGCCATCTGGGTGACCCACCAGGTGCAGGAGGCCAACCTGCGGCGCGCACTGAAGGAACTGAGCGGCATCCCCGAGGTCCACTCGATCGAGAACTGGCTCCGAGTCGAGGATTAGCCCGTCGTCGCTCCACGGCGACGGGCGACACTGAGGTGATCCGACAAATGCGTTGGCGCGTCGCAAGACGCCCCCGCGGTCACGAACGCGTCAACGCTCTGAACAGTTTCTGGATCTCACGCGTGGTTCGCCCGGGAGTTCCGTTGCCGACCGGATTGCTCCCGATCCGCACAACGGGCGTCACTTCGTAGGACGTTGCGGCGATGAACGCTTCGGTAATGCGCCCGACGTCCGTTTCGGCCACGGCTTCTTCGGCATACGGTATCCCGGCAGTGCGGCATATCTCCAGCACACAGGCCCGCGTAACTCCGGGCAGGATGAGATTCCCATTGGGGTGGGTGCGCACAAGACCATCCACGACCGCGAAGAAGCTGGTGTGGGTCCCCTCGGTGAACACGCCGTCGCGCACGAACACGCACTCCGAAGTGCTGCGGTCACGTGCGCACTGCAGCGCCAGCACGTTCGCCTGCAGCGCGATGGACTTGACGTCGCAGCGTGTCCAGCGAAAGTCGCTCAGCGTGGTCACGGCGATGCCGTCGCTCTGTTCGAGTGTGTAGTCGGGCGTCGGCGACGCAGCCAGGTACACGGTCGGCGCGGGCGGCGGATCAGGGAAGGCATGCGACCGGGGCGCTTCCCCACGCGTCACCTGCACGTAGACCATGGCGTCGCCGGAAGCCATCCCGTTGCGCGCAAGGATCTCTCGGGCTTGATCGGCAATGCCCTCGACCGCGACACCGCCGATCCGCACCGCGTCCAGGCTGCGTTGGAGCCGCGCCATATGCTCCTCGAGGCGAAACAAACGGCCGCGGTACGACCGGATCACCTCATAGACTCCATCGGCAAGCATGAACCCGCGATCGGTCACGCCGATCCGGGCCTCCGACTGCGTCAGGAGCCGGCCTTCGGGGTGATCTGAGGTACGCAGGTACACAATCGGTTCGGACATGACAGCAGATTCGCGATTGCCCGCATGGACTCCTTCAGGCGCTCGCGATGGTGCGACGGAAGTCTCCTTGCGTTGACTCCCTAATCGGGCCGCGGGTATAAATGGCCTGCCGACATGGTGCCCTCGTAGCTCAGGGGATAGAGCGCCGGCCTCCGGAGCCGGGTGCACAGGTTCGATTCCTGTCGAGGGCGCCCTCACCATGGTGCCGTCTTGGGCACCGCGCGGTATGTCCACAGCGCGGCGGTGTGATCGGTCGGATCATGCGGAATCCACACCATCCAAGCGCCATAAACTTCACGATCGAAGCTCGCAGTTCAGCATGTTCGGCGCGTCTCGGCACGCTCTCCGTTTCGGGCTGCGCGGTGCCAACGCCATGCTTCATGCCCGTCGGGACCCAGGCAACGGTCAAGGGCATGGCAGCCGGCGATCTTGCCGCCATGGGCTACGGCATCCTCCTCGCCAACACCTATCATCTCCATCTGCGCCCGGGCGACGAGGTGGTCGCTCGGATGGGCGGCCTGCACGGTTTCACGGGATGGTCGGGCGGCTTCCTGACCGACAGCGGCGGGTACCAGGTGTTCAGCCTGGCGAAGCTGCGCAGGGTTGAAGAGGACGGCATTCGATTCAGCTCGCACCTCGACGGCTCCCCGATTGTGTTCACGCCCGAAAGTGTGATGCGCATCCAGCGCAACCTCGGGGCGGACATCGCCATGGCCTTCGACGAGTGCGCGCCGTACCCATGCGGCCATGCCTACGCACGCGCAGCCATGGAGCGGACGCACCGTTGGGCCGAGCGTTGCCGTTCGGCTCACGATGGCCTTGCCGCCTCCGGACGGCCCCAGGCGCTCTTCGGCATCGTTCAGGGGGCAACATTCCGCGACCTGCGCGAGGAGAGTGCGGCATTCCTGACCGGTCTGGACTTCCCCGGATACGCCATTGGCGGGCTGGCCGTCGGCGAGGATCGCGATACGCGCAACCGCTGCGTTGAATGGTGCACAGGCATCTTGCCGGACGCGAAGCCCCGATACCTGATGGGTGTCGGCACGCCGGGCGACATCCTTGATGCAGTGCGGCGCGGCGTTGATATGTTCGACTGCGTCCTGCCGACCCGCAATGGGCGCACGGGTCAGGTCTTCACGTCGGCAGGCGTGCTGAACATGCGCAATGCCCGGTACGCCGAGGATGGAGGCCCGCTCGACCCGACCTGCGAATGCGCGGTGTGCCGCAGCCACTCCCGCGCCTACGTGCGCCACCTGTTTGCCACCCACGAAATGCTCGGACCCATCCTGACCACCTACCACAACTTGAGCTTCTATGCGCGGCTGATGGAACGCATCCGCGAGGCCATACGGGCGCAGGCTCTCGACGCCCTATCCGACGAGGTCGCGAGCGCCTATGGGACCGATGCCCAGCCCGAGAACGCCGATGTCTGAGCGCTTGCGGCACGCCGGTACCGGTGCGCTGATCATGGCGGCGCTGGTCGCTCTCGCACTTGGGTCGCCGGCTCGCCAGAAACTCCCGCCCAGACCGCAAGCAGGTGAGGGTGAGCCAGGCTTCAGCCTGGTCCTGTCCAGCTTCGCGCCGACCCGGGCCTACGCTGTCGGCACGGGCACAGTCACCCTCGTCGGAACGGTGCGCAATGTCGGCAAGGCTGCCCTCCCTGCCGATACGGTGCTCCTGCGCATGTTTGCCGTCACCGGGCTTGATTACCTGGAAGGGGCGACAACGGTCCGTTTGCCCGCAATGGAACCGGGCGCATCGAATACGTACCGGTGGAAGGTGCAGCCGACGGCCCCGGACGTGCCGCTCGTTGCTGCTCTCGTGCTCGAACGTCAGGGCCACGTGCCCCAGATACGCGTGCTGCCGATCCAGCATTTCGCGCACAACCCCGCTGCGTTCGGCAACGGCACTCCTCAGAAACCCCAGCCCCTCGCCCATGCCTCCTCCTCATCGGGTTGGCTCGACAACGGCAAGGTCCGGCTGCGCATGGTGCGGACCGACAGCGAGACGGCCGGCGGGTTCCTCTGGACCCGCACACCGGGAGGCTGGCGACAGGCCGGCTTGGCGTTGCCGTTCGCCGAGGTCCTGTCGGCCGAGGGCGGACAGGATCCGTGGTGGGAGATGCTCAAGGCCAAACGCTTCACGGCCGCGTTCTCGCCGAAGCGCGCCGTGCTCGGTGTGTCGGGGCCGGTCGGCGTCCGATGGCGGGCATCCGTCAGCCTCGCCCTGAATGCCGGCTCATCGGTCGTTGATGCCGAGCTGTCTCTGGCGCCTCGGCGTCCCATGAAGCTGTTCGGCGTGCGCCTGGCCCGTTACCACGTCGGCGAGGGGAGCTTCGGAGCCGACTCCAGTGAAAGCATCGGCCCGGAGCCTGTGGGCTCCGGCCTCATGTCAGCCGTCCGTTGGGGTGCCGTAACCACCGGAATGGTCTGGCCCGGCAAGCCGCTGTTCGAGGGCTGGTCACAGACGCTGCAGCCGACACCGGATGGGGCCGAATCCAGCGTCATCGGCGTCGAGTATCGGACCGGCGGCGCACCCGTTGTGCTTCAGGAAGGCGCGACCGTCAAGGTGCGCTGGCGCATGTTCGCCTTCAGCCCCAGCGGCACCGTCCGCGACGCTCTGAAGGTTTCTTTCTGACATCCGCGCGTTACCGGCTTCACGCACTTCCCCTGCCGAAGCGCGGTGATGCTCACGCCGGTCTTCTCGAAACACGGGACCGGGGCTCCACGCACAGGCGGTTGGCCTCGAAGCTGGCCGGGCCGTAGTCCGCGCTGACCGAATGCCGCATGCCGTGATTCGTATCCCATGGACGGGCGTCACCGGACTGTCAGCATCCGCGCCTGTTCGGCGAGGTGATCGGGCGCATAGCGCTCGTAGAACTGGACGATCAGGCTCCGATACGACCTCGGCAGTTTCGCCCGGACCCTCGCGAGGATCGGCTCCGGGATATTGCCGTAGTGGGCTTCGGCAATCGCTCCGGCGATGGCGGCCTGGGTGTCGGCGTCGCCGCCCAGTGAGACGGCGTTGCGTATCGCGTCTTCGAAGTCTGCGGAATCGAGGAACGCGACGATGGCCTCAGGCACCGAGCCGGGGCAGGTCATGCTGAACCGGTATGTCGGCCTGATCTGCTCCAGCGTCCTGTCCATGGCGTAGCCGAACCGCGCGCCGACGGCATCACGGATGTCGCGCTTGTCGGCGCCGTTGAGCGCCAGGTGAATCGCAAGGGCAACCGCCTGGGCGCCCTTGATCCCTTCGGGGTGATTGTGGGTGCACTCGGCGCTGCGCTTCGCCTGTTCGAGGACCTCAGCCTCCGTCTTGAAGGCGAGGCCCACCGGACTGACACGCATGGCCGATCCGTTGCCGAGGCTGTTGTACGGCCCCGACATGGGCGAGAGCATCCACAGGCTGAACCTTGGCCCGAAGCCGCGCAGCGGGTGCCGTCGGGCATGCGACTTGAGCGTCGGTCCATACGGCTTGCCGTTGAGGATCGCGTCGGCCACTGCGATGGTCAGCACCGTGTCGTCGGTGTACGTGGTCAGCCGCGTGAACAGAGGGAAGTCCTTGCTCTTGGTCCGGAAGTTTTCGCGAATCGAGCCCACGATGTCGCCGACGATTGCCCCGATCATGCTGTGTCCTCCTGCGCCTCGCCGCGACCGGGCCGAGCGCATAGGGCATCCGCCAGAGCGACGATCGTGTCGTGCATGGCCAGCTTGGCCCGCCAGTGTTCGGGGATGCCATGGACACCGTAGTGCGCGCCGGCAATCTGGCCGCACACGGCAGCGGTCGTGTCGGCATCGTCACCCAGATTCGCCGCGCGCAGGATGGCGCTCTCGAAGTTGTCGGTGGCCATGAAGCACCACATGGCAGCCTCAAGGCTCGCGACGACGCAGCCGGTGCCGCGGATCTCGGCCTCCGACTTCGTGGAGTAGGCTCCGTCGGCGATGGCCACGATGCTCGAAGAGCCTGCGAAGCGGCCACGGTCGCCGAACGCCAGTTCCGTTTTGGGCGCGCCGGCCAGGGCACGGCACAGGATGCGCGCCATCAGTCGGCAGGCGTCCACGCACTCGGCAGCCGCGTGCGTCGTGCGCGAGCTCAGTGCGGCATGGGTTTCGGCAGCCTCAATGTCGGGATAGAAGAACATGGGCGCCGGAGCAAGCCGCATGATGCTTCCGTTGCCTGCCGAACGGGGGTCTTCCGAACCCGAGAAGGGCTCGCGCGTGCGACGGTACCGGCTCAGGGCCGAAGATGTGGCATTGCCGATATCGAAGCATCGGCCCGTGCTGCTCATATAGCCTGTGTCGCGCCAGCGGCAGTATCGGTCCATCTGGTCGCGAGCATCGAAGCCGCCCCGCTCCACGAGGCTTGCGGCCAGACAGAGGGCCATGGACGTGTCGTCGGTCCACTGGCCGGGCTCCAGGCCGAACGGTCCGCCGCCCGCCATGTCGGTCAGCGGAGCGAAACTCCCGCGCGGCGCAAACTCCGCCGTCGTCCCAACCGCATCACCCGCCGCCAGGCCGAGCAACGCGCCGCGGTACCGCTCCTGCAAGGTCATCAGCCCACCCCCTGCGCCCAAAGTGCCGCCCGCCGTCGGGCGAAAACAGGATGATACCCTTCGCGAGGCTATGCAGACGGAGGATGGCACGAAGGCGCGCATGGGTCTTTACAGGACACACGCCACGCGGTATTATGTCAGCAATCCGATTGTTCGGAGGTGGATGGC
>DYKI01000266.1 GCA_020722705.1 Chthonomonas calidirosea
GACTGGATGTGCTGATGCTGGGGGCGGGTCCGCTGGTGAAGGGCTTCGGCGCTCTGCGGTGGATCGGCAAGTGCAGGGATGTGGGCGGGCACCATATCTTCGCCAAGGCCGCGTTTGAGGGAGTGCACGGATACTACCCAGGGGAAGCGCTGGCGGTGGGCAGCCGGTACCTGAAGTGGCGCAATCTCAGCCACAAAGCGATGAACGCTGCGCAACGGCGTCTCTTTGGTGTCCTCAACGACGGCGTGGTCGCCGGGACGGCCGAGAACAGCCTGCGCGCTCACGCAGATATCGCGTACCAGGTCCTCCGGGCAGGACGCGCAACGTGGGCGGAGGCCAAACTCCTGGTGTGGATGGCCTACGGCGACATGCTGCGCCGCGGGATCACCGCGCCGAACCGGATCCCGTGGTACAGATAGAGGAGGTCGCACGGATGGCGAGAACTACCCCGTCCCTCGACCACTTTGGGCGTCTGCTGATGGAACGAGTGCGCGACTGGTGCGTCCGGGAGATCCAGCACGACGTGCGCACACGGTACCGCGGCGGCTCAGACGAGAGTGCGATGCGCCCACTGATCGAGATGCTGTCTCCTGAACAGCGCCATGCGCTCGAACGGATCGTGCCTGTTCTGGTAGACTCCGTCATGCACTACACGCTCTGGATGTTTGAGCAGGAGGAGACTTTGAGGATCCAAGTCCTGGCCGAAGGTGCGGAGACAGCCGACCTCGCGGCAGAGAGCGACGGTCTGGCCGGTGAGCCATATGGAGATGACGGCTGGATCGCGCGCTTCAGCAAGTACCCAGCGGAGTGGGCAGGGATCGAGCACCAGGTACTTGGCGGCGATCCGTGACCGACCGATGACACCGGTAGTCCACGGCAGCCCCAAGCACGCGGCCCGGATTGGGTTCGTGCCTGTGGCCCTGCTCAGCTTGCTGCCCGCCCTCGCGGGAGGCCCTCCGGCCACTTGCGGGGACGGGTCTGCTTCGTCGTCGCGACCGGGCATGCTCGACCGCAATGCGCCCCAGTTCATGGCTTGTGCCCGCAACGTCTGGTATCACTTCGGATGGCAGACCTGGCATCGAGAGGTGGACAGGGAGGTCGAGGAGTGGCTGAAGAAGAACGCAAAGGCCGGACTGGAGGAGTTCCTGCAGTTCCTCCGACGCATCTACGGGCGCCCGGACATGCAGTACCGGTTCCCGGGAATACAGCCGTGAGCGTACGCGACCACGGACCGTCCGCTACAGGCTTCTACATACTGCAGCCCATTGATGGGGACCGCGTATGGGGGTATTTCGCTGACGCCCTTCCGGTCCGTGCCGAGTACGCGCCGCCCGGTGGGCGCGGTGTCTGCCCAGGCTGTCGTCAGGCACTCGGGAGTTGCCGCTGGAGGCTGCCACACCGGATCGAGCTGTCCAAAGCCAAGTACGGCGACTTCGTGTGGGGGGCGGGCATTGACCTGCTGATGTCCGCAAAGGCGCTGGACGCCTACCGCGCCGCAGGGCTTACGGGAATCATCGAGATCGGCCCCACCATCGAGGTCGTGCGGGTTGGAAGCCGGAAGCCGGAAGCCCTGAAGAACCAGCCTCCCGAGTATCATGAGGTGATCTACCGGTTGGACGGAGCCGATCTCGACGACGAGCTGTCGCACGCACGCAGGGAGACCGTGCCTCCACGATGCAAGGTCTGCAGGATGAACATGGACTCCGTCAAGGGTGTGTTCTTCAAGCAGGGCTCCTGGCGTCGGGCCGACATCTTTGGGGCGCTGGGCCTGCCCGGCAAGACAGTCATCACCGAGCCGTTTCGTGCGATGGTCTTGCGCGAGGGCCTGGTCGGGAACGAGATCGTCCCCGCTGAACGGTACTGGAAGTACCGCGAGCCGTACGCGTCCGGTTTCCACCTGTGCGACCCGCAGGACCCGGGCGACTCGGAGGTCTGGTTCCCGCCGGAGAGGAACCTGCCTGTGGTGATGTGATGTAGGCTGCGGGCGTCGGTCCGCTCGGTGCCGACGCCCTGCTGTTCCCTGACAACCGCACAGCTACACCGCCTGGGGCAGTCCCATTCCGGGCCTCGCTCCCGGCGTGCCGATGGGC
>DYKI01000090.1 GCA_020722705.1 Chthonomonas calidirosea
GCGAGACGCCCCCTCCCCCCGAGCCGGATCGGGCGCAGTCCCGCCGGTGGTTGAGTAGAGGCTCGCGCGCTCCGGCATACCCCGCTGCCTGAGAGAGCGCCCGATCGAACCGAGACCACCTTCGCGAGCCTCGTATCGAAACCCAGGCGGGCAGGTCAGCGACCCGGGCAGATCAGCGGATGCGGCAGCCCCTGGCTTTCGATACGCCCGGCGCGAACGGAACGCGCGACCAGGTTGCGGGAACGGAGCCCCGCGCCGTGCTACTCAACCACCGGGCGCTGCGGCGACAGGACCGGCCAGAGTGCACACCAGCGCTGCCGCCCATGCCGCAACACGCAGATAGGTCACGCCTCGCTCTACTTCAGTCGGTCCCTGATGGCCTGCTCCCTGGCTTCGTCCTTGAGCCGGCCCGTCTCGGTGAGGATGTGCGGCGTGACGAACACGACAAGCTCGGAGTTCATGCTGCTCGTCTTGGCGCTCTGGAAGAGGGCTCCGAGGATGGGAATGTCGCCGAGGATGGGCACCTTCGTGCGCGTGCGGTAATCCTGCGTCTGGGTCAGCCCCCCGATCATGACGGTCTCGCCGTCTTTGACCCGAACGGTCGTTTCTGCGCGCCGTGTCGAGATCACCGGCAGACCCGTCTCGCGCTCCTGCTCGCTGATGTTGCTCACCTCGGGCTGAATGCCCACGGTGATCTCGCCGTTGCCGCCGGTCCACGGGCGCACCTGCAGCTTGACGCCCACGTCCACGCCCTGAATGTACTCTTGCTTGCCGGCCGAGGTGTTGATGGAGACTTTGATGAACTTGGTCTGGCCGATGAAGAGGTCGGCATTCTGGCCGTTCACCGCAGCCATGCGCGGGTTGGAGCGGACGCGAGCTTTGCCCGAGGCGATGAGCGCCTTCAGTTGGGCGTAGAACTGGTGCGGAAGCTCGCCAATGGTCCGGTAGCTGATGTCGCCGTTCGCGAAATCTGCCGATGCGGTGATGTGATTGTGCTCGTAGGCCGCCTTCAGAGCGGCGTTAAGGTCCTCGGTGGATGCAGCCTCGACCGCGAGCGCCTCGATCATGATCTGCGGCGGTGCGATATCCACCTTGGTGAAGTCGGACCGGATTTTGTCGAGCATCTGGTTCGGGGCAGTAACGACGACGGCGTTCTGCGCCTCGTTGACATGGAGGAAGCTGTAGAGGAACGTCGGCAGCAGGCCCGATGCGGTCTGCGCTTTGATGTACTTCATGCGGAACGACTCGGTCCCCGAAAGCCGATAGGTGGCCAGGTCATTCGGAGTGCCGTCGCAGATCATGTAAGTCCCGTCCATCTTGGCGAAGGCAAGACCGTAGGCGCTCGTGATGGCTGTCAGCGCATCATCGAGGCTCAGGCCGTCAATGGTCATCGAAACCTCGCGGTCCTTCACCGAGTCGTCGGCGGCGAGGTTGGCGCCTGTCAGTTCGGCCAGTTTGCCCAGGAGCGGGAGCAGTTTCGCCCTGAGCGCGTTGATGCAGACCTTGCCGTCGCGAAGCTCCACGTCCTCTCGTGTGCCGCCGCCGTTGGTGCCATTGGAGCCGGAGCCCGCGGCGCGCGCGGTGATGGTGCGCTTCGAGTTGACGGTGATGACGATGGACTGGCGATCGGTGCTGCGGTTGACGCTGACGCTCGACGGCTCGTACAGCCCGATCATCATGACGACCCCGACGCCCTCGACGGCATCTTGCGGCACCGAGAGCTGCAGGAAGCTGACGGGATACTTGCTGACATCAATGAACGTGCGGCCTATCTGCGACTTGGCGTTCGTAAACCGCATGCTCAGGCGATTGCTCGCACCGCCGTAGAACGCGCTCCAATCGCCATCCGAGTCCCAGTCCACGACCCCATCGGCTTTGACCGTGATCTGCACTCCGTTGCTGAGCTGCTGAGTCTCGATGGATGTGATGTTGCAGTACGCTCGATTCTGGGCCGCTGCCGGCATGGAAACGATCAGGGCCGCCAGCGCCGTGAGGATGGCTCGCGCCGCCCATCGCCCCGTCCCACACTCGCCCAGGGGATGGGGACGCCTGCCTATCGGCTTCCGTTGCATCATTGATCTTGCTCCAATCCGCGGGTCCGAGGCATGCCCGAAGTGCGGCCATCCGAGTCGCCCGCGCCGGTGACGATCCGGGCGCTGACAAAGACGCCGAGCCGGGTGCCGCTGCGCTCCCTCGCGTCGGGGTACGACCCGATGCCCCCCGGAAACGACTTTGATCGGTCGGTCTGCTGGGTCGCATCGAGGCCGCCGATATAGAGCGTCTCGCCATCGTTGAGTCGCACCGTCGTCTCCGCGGCCCGCTGGGCAATGGTCGGATTGCCCGTGACCGGTTCCGTCTCCGCAATCGTGCTTACTTCGGCCCGGACCGACGCCGTCACCGTTCCGCCGCCCGCTGCCCACGGCGTCACATCGAGTGCGGTGCCGATGCGCAGGGTCAGGATGCGCACCTCGAACGCTCCCGTCCAGAAATCGTAGTATTGCGTGGCCAGCCGACGCTCCTGACCCGCGAACAACCGCGCCGTGCGGCCGCTGAGGACCGTGGCTCGCGTCTGTGAACGCAGCTTGGCCCTGCCCGCGCCTATCAGGGCATGCACGCGCGCCTCGAGGTCCGATGTACTTCCTGCGACTGAAGAGTAGGAGATGTCTCCGGTACCCGACGCAACATCCATGAGGCCTCCGGCCCAGTTCAGCCTGCCCTCGATGAGCGCCGAAAGGTCAGATCGGCTCTCGAACTCCACCGCGGCAGCCGTCACCTCGATCATCGGCGCAGGCCGGTCGAGGACGGCCACGTCGCGGCGCACTTTCTCGACCATCGCGCGCGGGCCCGCGACGGTGAGGGTATTGCGCCCATCGTCGGTGTGGATGAAACCCAGCAGCACGTCAGGCAGGCTGTCGCGGGCTGCCAGGGCGCTCACGTGACGGAGCGGAATCTCGGCGAAATCGCTGCCATGGTACGCGGCGAGGTCCGCTACGCCGCCGTCGGCAAGATACATGGTCCCGCCGACGCCGTCGAGCGATGCGCCGTACGTCAGCGCGATGCACTCCACGGCATCCTCCAGCCGAACGCTGTCCAGCGATACGCTGACAGTCCGCTCAAGATCAGCCGCGACAGTCAGGTTGACGCCCGTCGCCTTGCTCAGCTCGCGCACAAGGGCTCGAATGTCCGCATCCACCGCGTAAATGGAGACCATGCCGCGATCCGCAGCAACCTCAAGAATGCTCCGAGACGGATCCGCAGGCTTCCGGCGTTCTTCGGGCCTCGGCGTTCGGCGGTCGCTGGTCACGATGACGATGATCGAGCGCCGATCCTGGCTTCGCTCGATGCTGATGTAAGGAGGCGGCTCGTTGGGAGTCTCGAAGCTCCAGCCGTCGCCCCCCAGCCGGACTTCACGCGTCATGCCGGGCTGATACAGGACGATTCGCACATCCACGCCGATGCCGTCGGGAGCGTCGGGCGGCACCGTGACCTCCACGTGACTGACCGGATAGATGCCGACGTGGGTGATGCTGCCGACCTTCATGCGGGCATTGAGCAGGTGGATCGGTATGGCCGACACACGCTTGCCCATCTTCTCCCATTCGCCCCGGCGTGCAGCGTTGGTGTCAAGCAGGTCCTGCGGATCGATCTCGGTCCGCAGCAGACCGTCGGCCTCGATCTTAACCTGAACCGCGTTCACAAGGCGGTGCGCTTCGATGTTGGTGACGTAGCAATAGGCACGCTCCTGCCCTCGCGCCATAGGGCAGACGAGGCCAAGCGCCAGCAACGCCGATATACGCGCAGCCGTGCCGAACAGAAGGGGCGCGATGAATCGAGCCCCTGCGACGCCGACTTTCCGACTGGACACCAAGGCTAGCGCCTCGCCTCGCCGGGCCCGCCTTCCTTCAGCAGGCCCTCGTACTTCTTCTCCTCCTCGGCGGGCAGGCGACCGGTCTGCGAGAGGATGCGCGGCGTCACGAAAATGGCAAGCTCGGTGGTCGCCTCCTGATCCGATACCGACCGGAAGAGGGGGCCGATGATCGGCAGATCGCCCAGGAGCGGGATCTTGGTGCGCGTCTTGCGTGTCTCCTCCTGCATGAGCCCGCCGATGATGACCGTCTCTCCATCGCGCACACGCACGGTGGTGTTGGCGCGGCGGGTGCTCCGGTCGGGCAAGCCGGTGTTGGCATCGGGAGCGCTCAAAACGCTGATCTCGGGCCGAACGTCCACGATGATCTCGCCCTGGCCGCCGGTCCATGGTGTCATGGTCAGGCGCACGCCTGCGTCAATGGCGTTGTTCTGGCGGACCCCGCCGTATTCATCGTCGCCGCGCGGGATGGCGACGGGCGTGCTCAGATACCTCTGCTTGCCGATGAATATCGTCGCGCGCTGGCCGCTGACCGTGGCAATCCGAGGACTGGCCTTAATGCGGGCCTTGCCGGCCGTCACCAGCGCCGTCAGATCGGCACCGAACGAGTCCGGCAGGGTCACCAGCGTGTGGTAGAACACGCTCCCCGATGGCGCATCCACACCGATGCTGCGGGTGGCGTTCGTCCAGTCCCAGCGCAGGCCGAACTCGCGGGCGCCCGTGTCGGTGAACTCCACCATCAGCACTTCGAGCAGTATCTGAGACGCCGGAATGTCGAACTGCTTGATGTCGTCGCGGAACTTGCGCAGTACCTCCGTCGGCGCCGAGAGAATGACGGCGTTCTGCTCCTGGTTCGTCTTGACGTGGTCCTGAAGGAACACGGGCAGCAGCGATTTGGCGTTCGGGGCCAGCACGTACTGGGTGCTGATGCTGTCAATGTCGCTCAGCAGATACGAAGATGGGCTGCGCGGAATGCCCTCGCTGACCATGAAGATGCCATGCACCTCTTTGCAGGAGAGCCCGTAGGCCGCAACGATCGCGTCCAGTATCTCGGTGGCCCTCTTGTTGACGAAGTGCGCCGTGACGCTCCGCCGGACGGTGTCGTCCACAATCACACGCAGTCCCGTGCGGCGCGCGAGGGTCGTCAGCACCTCATGGGCGTCCACGCTGACGGCGTGGAGCGATACGCCTTCGGGACCGATCTCGATCCGCGCCTTCGTCTCCGGCGATGAGGCAGGCGTCTTCGACGATTGGGGCGCGTTCTCCTGAGCAGGCAAAGGGGCAACGAGGGCCACGGCAAATGCGACGCACAGAATCGGCGTCATGCGCGGCATGGGGGTACCTCCTGAGGCGTACGGTCCGCCAGCGCCAGCCTGTGAAAACGGGCACAGCGCTCGAACCGCAGGGTACCGATCTTTGGCCACCGTGTCAAGTGCGCAGCAGCACGCTCTCCCGCTCGAACATGCGCGCGCAGATCGCGACCGCCAGGCCCGCATAGACGATGGACGCCGCCAGGGCGAGCACGACGAAACCCGGGTCCACGCTGGCCGTCAGCGCTTGCTTGATGATCAGTGACGCATTCAGGATCGGTATGGCCGCCATGGCCTTCGGCGCTTCGGTGCCCGTGAACATGGACATCATCGCGGGGATCAGGATGGCGATCATCATCGGCCCCAGATACGTCTGCGCTTCCTTCTGATTCCGCGCGAACGTCGAAACCGTCAGCAGCAGACCCGCAAAGAGGACCGCGAGGGGTATCTGCATGAGCAGCGTGACGCCGATCCCGGCCAGGCTCAGGTGCATCCCGCCCCGCGCGATCCAGTCGAAGGCCTTCAGGCCGCTGAAGAACGGAATGCTCATGCCGACGACCGAGAGGACGCTGCCGACGCAGCACACGGCCGCAACGGCGCAGAACTTCCCGATCACAAGTTCACGACGCGAGGCCGGCGACACCAGCAGCGTCTCGAGCGTCCCCCGCTCCTTCTCGCCCGCAACGGTGTCGTTGGCCGCGTAGATGCCGCTGCTGAAACAGGCCAGCGCAAGCATGTAGGGCAGCAGCCCCGCGATGATCATGGTGCCGCGACTGCTTCCGGTCTTGATCGGAGATTCGGAGATGTCCAGGGGCGTCGCGAAGCCCTTCGGCAGCTTCATCTCCGCCAGGCGAGCCATGATCAGGCCCTTGCTCGCCACCATCAGCGCCTCGCGCAGGCGACCCGCCGCAGCGTTGGACTTCTCGTTGCCGGCGTCGAGCATGAGGCCCACGCGCACGGTCCGATGGGCTGCGAGGAGCGCGTCGGCATCCGGCGGGATCACCATGGCCGCCCTGATCTTGCGCGTTCGGATCAGCTTTTCGGCCTTGTCACGCGCGACCGGCTGGAGGGTGACGTTGCGGATGGACCCGACCGCGCGCATCAGCTTCGGCGCCTTGTCGGAGTTCACCACCCCGACCGTCATGCTCTCGGTGCGCATCTTCCGGCTCTCGTTCATGATGAAAGCGCCGAGGACGAGGAACAGCAGCGGCGTGATCACAAGCGGGCTGACGATAACCCCGATAACCGTTCGGCGGTCGCGGAATATCTCCCGGAACTCCTTGGCGAACACAACGGCTGCCCGATTGCGCTTCATGCGGCATCCTCCGTGTCGTCTTCGCCGATCAGTCGGAGGAAAACCTGCTCGAACGATCCCCCGCCGACGCGCTCGCGCAGCTCGGCCAACGAGCCCATCGCGGCCAGCTTGCCCCGATGGATCACCGCTATCCGGTCGCAGAGACCCTCGACTTCGCCCATGATGTGCGTCGAAAACACCACCGTCCGACCCTCCGATCGGCACTTGCGAATGAACCGCATGACCGTACGCGAGGCCAGCACATCGAGTCCGGCGGTCGGTTCATCGAGGAACAGCAGCGGCGGCCTGTGGAGCGTGGCCCGCGCGATGTTCACCTTCTGGCGCTGACCAGTGGAAAGGCGCTCGCATCGCCTGTCGGCGAACTCGTGCATGTCGAGATCATCGAACGCCTCGCGGGTGCGTTCGGCGATGGCGCCGCGATCCATGCCATGGAGCGCACCGAAGTAGGCGAGCATCTCGCGCGGGGTGAGCCGGTCATAGGGCGCCGTCGTGCCCGACAGGTACCCGATGGAACCCCGGACCTCCTGAGGGTGCGACACAACATCGAAACCGGCCACACGGGCCGTGCCCGATGTCGGCTGGAGGATCGTCCCGAGCATTCTGAGCAGGGTCGTCTTCCCTGCGCCGTTGGGTCCGAGAACGCCGAACACCTCGCCGGCGCTGCAGGCCATCGTAACCCCATCCACGGCCCGCACCAGCCCACGCTTCCTGTCGGCAAACGTCTTCGTCAGGTCCTGCGTTTCGATCATATCACGCTGACGTACCCCGAACCTGCTCGGTTTCATGGCGCACCGTGCAAATGCTCGGAACTGACTTACAGCAGCGTCGCAATGCGCGCCGCTGTCCGGTAGGGGCGAGACCGCCGCACGCAACGCCCACCATCGAAGGGATGCCCATCACGTCGCGGCCGGCTCGCCCAGACCACCTGCCTGGGCGAGGCTGCGCGCTCTCACGAAACCTGACCCGGTGCGCGCCGCAAAAACGGAAGGAGCTTGCACGCGGCGTGGCGAAACTTGCGATGAATGCTATGCGTCTCTTCTTCGCCATAGAGGTACCGCCCGACATTGCCGCCCGGATCGCCGAGGTCCAGGCCGAGATGCGCGCACAGATGCCCGACCCGGGCATTCGCTGGACCCGTCAGGAACAGTTCCACTACACGCTCAAGTTCCTCGGTGAGCTGCCTGTACAGCGAGCCTATCGTGCCGTCGAGGCTGCCCAGGACATAGCCCGATCCCGGGCGCCGTTCGATCTGACCCTCGGGGGAGTGGGCGCGTTCCCGAATACCCGGCGGCCCAGCGTCCTGTGGCTCGGGGCGATGTCGGGTCAGGATGACCTCATCGGTCTGGCCCGTGATCTTGATGCTGCCCTGGCTCGCGACCGGTTCCGCCGCGAAACGAAAGAGCCGAAGGCGCACCTGACACTCGCGCGCATCAAGACATACGATGCCGAGCTTGCCGTCAGCGCCGGATTGGCGCGAGTCAGCATCGGCGAGCTTGGCACAATCCATGTGCATGAGATGGTGCTCATGCAGAGCATCCTGCAGCCTTCGGGCTCGCAGTACACGGTCGTCGAGCGGTTCGCCCTCGAGGGCCGCGCCGGGTGAAGAGGCAAGCTAAACCTAACGATCAGCGATGGGAAGGACACATGATGGATAAGCAGAAGGCGCTCGAAATGGCGCTGAGCAGCATCGAGAAGCAGTTCGGCAAGGGCGCGATCATGCGGCTAGGCGAAACGACCAAGATGGCCGTGGACGCCATACCGACGGGCAGCATCGCCCTCGACCTGGCGCTGGGCGTCGGCGGGGTCCCTCGCGGCCGCATTGTCGAGATATTCGGCACCGAAAGCTCCGGCAAGACCACCATCGCCCTCTCCGTAATCGCCCAGGCCCAGAAGCAGGGCGGAACCTGCGCGTTTGTGGACGCCGAACACGCGCTCGATCCCGACTACGCGGCCAACCTCGGCGTGGACATCAACAGCCTGTTCGTCTCCCAGCCGAGCACCGGCGAGGAAGCGCTCGAGATCATGGACTACCTGATCCGCTCCAGCGCGATTGATGTGGTCGTGCTCGACTCGGTCGCCGCGCTCGTCCCGAAGGCCGAAATCGAAGGCGAGATGGGCGATTCGCATGTCGGGCTTCAAGCGCGACTCATGTCGCAGGCGCTGCGCAAAATCGCCGGCAACCTGAGCAGGGCCAACTGCTGCGCGATTTTCATCAACCAGATACGCGAGAAGATCGGCGTCATGTTCGGCAACCCCGAGACGACGCCGGGAGGCCGTGCGCTCAAGTTCTGGGCAAGCGTGCGGCTGGATGTGCGCCGCATCGAAACGGTCAAGATGGGCACCGACGCCGTGGGAGCGCGCACCCGGGTCAAGGTCGTCAAGAACAAGGTAGCCCCGCCCTTCCGCGTCGCCGAGTTCGACATCCTCTTCGGCAAGGGCATCAGCCGGGCAGGGGGAGTGCTCGATATGGCCATCGAGATGGATATCGTCACCAAGAGCGGCTCCCACTTCAGTTACGGCGATGTGCGCCTCGGTCAGGGCCGCGAGAACGTCCGCGCCTTGCTCGAGCAGGACGCCAAACTCCTCGATGAACTGGAGCGCCGCATCCGCTCGTCCGAACGCTTCCCGGCCAATCTCGCCGAGGCTGCCGAGAGCTAGGCACAGCGGCATAACCCTCGCGTGTCCAGGCCGTCCGCAGCGTCCATTCGCCAATCGAGGAGGCCGTGATGGAACCACTTCGTCTGACACTGTCCGAATATGCCGACCGCGTTCGGGGAGGGTGGCTCGGCAAGAACGTCGGCAGCACCCTCGGCGGGCCCTTCGAGGGCCGTACCGATCCGATCGGCGTCACGTTCTACGATCCGGTACCGGTTCAGCCCATGGCCAACGACGATCTGGACCTCGAACTCATGTGGCTCCATGCCCTCGAGGAGCACGGCCTCGGCCTGACCTCCGCCGACCTCGCGGACGAGTGGCTCGCCCACATGCGCTACCCGTGGGACGAGTACGCTTACGCGACCTTCAACCTGCGCAGGGGGTTGACTCCGCCGATCTCGGGCCGGTTCAACAACTGGTTCCGCAACAGCATGGGAGCCACGATCCGCGCCGAGATATGGGCCATGATCGCCCCGGGCGCCCCGGATGTGGCGGCACGCCTTGCCCAGGCCGATGCCGTGCTCGACCATGCGGATGAGGGCGTGTGGGCGCTCGTTTTCCTCACGGCGCTCGAAAGCGCGGCATTCTTCGTTGCCGATGCCGGCAAGCTGCTCGATATCGGCCTCGCCCGCATTCCGAAATCGTCGCGGATCGCACTGGCCATCCGAACGGCCCGATCGTCCCACGCGTCTGGCGAAAGCGCCCTTGCGGCCCGAGCGGCGATACTCAAGGAAGTCGGGCACACGAACGTCACCGACACGGCCCAGAACCTCGGTTTCATTGCCCTGGGCCTCCTCTATGGTCAGGGCGACTTCGGAGCCTCCGTATGCGCGGCCGTCAACTGCGGGTGCGACACCGATACGACCGGCGCGACGGTCGGAGCGATCCTCGGCATCGCCCACGGAGCCGCCAAGCTCCCCGCCCGCTGGCTCGAACCCATCGGTGAGAACGTCGTCGTCGGCTGGGGCGTCAAGGAACTGCCCGCGCCTGCCACCGTGACGGAACTCACCGAGCGAACCGTCGCCATCGGCATGCGCATGGTCGCCGAACGCTGCCCCGGCGTCCTCATTGCCGAGCCTGCGCCCTCCGCCCCGCCCGTCTCGTCCGACTCGTCCGACTCGTCCGACCTGTCCGACCTGTCCGACCTGTCCGCCTCGCCCGCCCCGCTCGCCTCGCCCGCCCCGCTCGCCTCGCCCCCATCGGTGGCGCTGTTCCATTCTGGCGCGTTCGAGGTCACGGTGGATTACGGCGAGCGCGGTCCCGTCGTCGTTCCCGGAGCGGCAACCACGATCATGGTGGAGATACTGAACAGGGGCGAGGCAACGTTCGCGGGAACGGTCGAGCTGCGCGCGCCGAGCGGGTGGCGGGTGGCCGTGCCGGGAGCCCAGGGCCCTTCAGCCAGAATGGAGCCCGGCCAGAGGGTCCGCCTCGGCTATGTCCTTGGCGCGCCCGCCGAAGGCACCGCATCGGAAGCGACGCTGACACTTGCGCTCACCGACGACGACGGGAAGCCCACAAAGGTGGAGCTCCCCCTCTTCGGTGCGGCCTGCTGGTGGGTCGTCGGCCCGCTGCCCAACAACTACGAGACAGGCTACGACCACTCGTTCCCGGTCGAGCTCAAGCCTGACCTCACGGAGACCTATCTCGGAAGGGGAGAGGGCCTGGTGGGCTGGCAGAAGATGGCCTTCACGGAGACGGTGATGGACTTCGAGAAGCTCTTCGGAGGCATACCCGGCATCGCCTACGCCCGGACCAACCTCCATGTCGCCGAACCGACCGACGCCAGGCTCGTCGTCCATACGAATGACGGCGCGCGGGTCTGGCTCAACGGGCGATTGGTGCATCAGATCCACGCCCATGAGCCCTTCCGACCGTCACTGTGCTCGGGGCCTTCGGCCGACGTACACCTCGCCGCCGGCGACAACATGCTCATGGTCAAGCTCGCGCGATGCGGCGAGCCCTACGAGTTCGCCCTCTCTGTGCTCGATCGCGACGGCAACCCGCTTCGCGACATCGGCAACACGCGGTGGCAGTGACGGAAGGCCCGGATTGCCGCCGATGACGAAGGACGTCCGATAGCCCAACAAGCAGGGACACGCGTTGGAAGGAGCACCGGCAACGATGCGTCTCACGCAACTGATCGCCTCACGCGCTCCTGAACAGGCCAGCCCAAGCCGGCGACGCCATCTGATCTTCCTGGCCCACGTATGGGCATCGGCCCCGTTCGCGCTGGCATGGCTCCTGGTTCCGAGCCTCCGCGGCGGTGAGCCTGTCGCCGTGGTGACGGGGCAGTGGACCCTCGCGGTGTTCGCCGCGGCCTACCTCGTCGGGCGCACGTGGCTGGCATGGATGGACCTCCCGCGTGTGCCGTGGAACTACCTCTATCCCATCCCCGACGCCCTCCTCATCAGCCTGTCGCTCTACATGGCGCGCAGCGCCGAGAGCGTTCTGTACTTCACCTACGCACTTCCGATCCTGGCCGCGGCAAGCACGCTGAACGTGGCCTGGGCGGCCTTCGTGGGCATCGTCACGGTCCTGGGGGCGCTGACGGCTACGCTGGGCCTCGCGCCGATCAGCTGCCTCGGCGCGTCGTACCGCCTCGTGTCGCTGGTGGTGCTGGCATCGCTGGCAACATGGCTTGCCAGGCTCGCCGCCGATGTCCGGGCCCGTCTCAGCGTTGCCGACGAGCGCAACCGCATCGCCATGGAAATGCACGACGGCGTTCAGGCCCATCTCATCGCCATCGCGGCGCAGATGGAACTGGCAGCCCGCCTCGCCGAGCAAGACCCGCATCGAGCGGCCCAACTCGCTCAGGACTGTCGCGGCATAGCCCGTCAAGCCGCCGACGATCTGCGTTTCCTCGTCCGCAGGCTGCGCGCACCCGCCCCGGGCGAGGCGTTTGTCCCCGCCGTGCGCGAATACCTCCACAATCTCGGCACGCGAACGGGCATCAACATCCTTGCCGAGGTGTCCGGCAGGCCCGATCCCCTCGGCGCGCCGATGGAGCACGCCCTGTTCCGCATCCTGCAAGAGGCCATGAACAACGTGCTCAAGCACTCCGAGGCGGATGAGGCGAAGGTGCTCGTCGCGTTTGAGCCCGAGCGTGTGACCCTCACGGTACGCGACAATGGCCGCGGCTTCGATCCGACGGCCCAGCGCGATGGTGCACACATCGGCATCGAGGGCATGCGGGATACGGCGCGCGGCGTCGGAGGGGAGCTCCGCATCGAGAGCCTGCACGGAGAGGGAACGACCGTCACGGTCACGGTGCCGCGCGCGAGCGAGGAGGGGAACAGGTGGCTGAGGATCATCCGACGTTGACACCCCGCGCGCCGCAGATTTCGCTTCAGTGCATCGTGGCCTGCGGCATTGTGCGCGGCGTCCCCGAGCCGCCATCGGATGCGGTGGCAATCTGGCTGCGGCACTGGCGAGAAGCACTCGGCAAGACGCAGGGCGCGAGCGTGGCCGGAGGCGCCGAGAGCATGATGGCGGCGTGTCCGGATCCGTCCGATGCCCTCGCAACCCTCATTGAAGCCCGTCGTGCCGCAGCGTCCGATCCGGGCTGCGCCGCAGTAAGGCACCGAAGCGCCATGCATGTCGGTCGCGTGGGCGTCGTGGACGGCAGCGTGCTTCTGGGGAGCGATGTCGCGCTCTGCGAGCGCATGCTCCAGGAGGCTCGCACCGGCAAGACCCTGGTCTCGGAGCCGTGCGCCTCTCTGATCCGGCATGCGCTCCCGAGCGGCTTCTCGCTGAAGGACCTCGGCGAACGGGATATGCCCGGCCTGGACACGCCCATGCGCTGCTTCGAACTGGCCGAGTCCGGCGCGGTGGGCGACACCTCACCGCGATCGGAGGACGCCGCAGCCGGCGCGATCCGCATCATCCTGGTTGAGGACGACCGCATGCTGCGCGAGGCTCTGGCCTCGCTGCTGAGGCTGGATCCCGAGCTGGACCTGATCGGGACCGCCGCCAATGGACGGATGGGTGTCGAACTGGCCATCACACGGTCGCCCGACGTGGTCCTCATGGACATCGAGATGCCCGAAATGGACGGCATCGAGGCCACTCGGCGCATCAGGCAAGCCCTCCCCGACACCGAGGTGCTCATCCTCACCAAGTTCGGCGACGACGAAAGCGTGTTTGAGGCCATCCGCGCCGGCGCCCTTGGATACATGCTCAAAGACGCAGGCATCGAGGAGATCGGCCGCGTGGTCCGCTCGATCCATCGCAAAGAGGGCTACATCAGCCCGACGCTCGTGCCCAGGGTCCTGCGCGAGTTCCAACGGATCACCCGCATCGGTCACGAAACCCGCGAGCTGTTCGCCGAGCTGAGCCGCCGTGAGGTCGAAGTGCTCGATCTGCTCGGCGCCGGCATGCGCAACCGTGCCATCGCCGACAAGCTGTTCATCAGCGAGAAGACGGTCAAGAACCACATATCGAACATCCTCGCCAAGCTCCACGTCAACGATCGAACTGCCGCCGCCCTCCTTGCCAGAGAGCACGGGCTGGGCACGCCCGGCTAGAAGCACAGCCGGAAACCGCTTCTGGCGCGACCGGCGTGGGTTGTCAGCAGTACGGTGAAGCGGACGGGGAGATGACGGCGGTCGCGGGTCGGATGATTCAATCCGGGCGCCGGTCGGGCCTGGAACGCAACGTAGAGGCGCTGCGGCAGGAACAATCGGGACGGACGGCGTCCCCGCCGTCCGAAACACGGGTCATGGGAGGGACGGCGTCCTCGCCGTCCGGAATATGAGTCACGGGAGGGACGGCGTCCCCGCCGTCCGGAATATG
>DYKI01000267.1 GCA_020722705.1 Chthonomonas calidirosea
AACCCCGTCGCGCAGCGACGATGGATGATAGCCGGGCGTCGCAAGACCCCGGAACTCAGTACAGCGCAAACGCCCCGTAGCCCACCACGGCGTCCCGCGGTCCGGCCGTGTCTCCTGAGTTGCGGAGATCGAGTTGCTGCGCCTGCAAGCCGTTCCTGCGCGCAGCCAGCAGCATTCCCCGCAGAGCGTCGTGGCCGCATGCCGCATCGTCGCCGATTGAGTCCGCGTCCAGGTTGACAACCGCTGATGCCGTCCGCGCATCGTATTCCGAGGCAACGGAATACGGCAGGTAATGGGTCAGGTCCGTGCTCACAATGATGACGGTGTCCGAACCGTCCCACACGGCCTGCAGTACCTGGGCAACATCGTTGGGGCTGACGATGCCCGTCAGGAGAGGGATGATGGAAAAGCTGCTAAGTACCGATTGGAGGAACGGCAGTTGGACCTCAAGGGAGTGCTCCTGCGCATGGGCTTGCTCCACAACGCGCACCACGGGCAGCGATAGCAGCACATCCACAGACCGACCGTCGAGCGGAACGTCGCCAAGCGGGGTCCGGAACGCCGATGCACGACTGGCTGCGATCCCGCTGAAAGCCACCCGGTGCGACGGACCGATCAGCACAACCCGACGGATGCTCGCCCTGGCCGGTATCAGCAGAGCGTAGGCAGAACCTGCCACCGGACCGGAGTAGACATACCCGGCGTGCGGAACGATCAGGGCTTTGGGCACTCGCGCGGGTGGTGAAGATTCGGGCAGGCAACGGCTGACGGCAGCACGGAGTGCCGGGCCGAACCCAGGGTAGAACGTGCCGGAAACTGCAGGTTGCCGTACACCAGGCATCGGTCGAATACCCCCGAGCAGTATTATAATGCAGGTTGGGCGACAACATGATGCGCGCACGTTACTGGCATGCACTTGACGACGGCCGGGTCCAATGCGACCTGTGTCCCCGTCACTGCCGCCTGAAGCATGGCGTGCGCGGCGCATGCTTCGTTCGCCGCAACGACCATGGCGTCCTTGTCCTTACATCGTATGGCCGCACATCGGGCTTTTGCATTGATCCGATCGAGAAGAAGCCGCTCTATCACTACTTCCCCGGCTCTTCTGTGTTCTCCTTCGGCACGGTCGGATGCCATCTTGCGTGCCGCCATTGCCAGAACTGGCATCTGAGCGCGGCCACCGATGATGCGCTCCTCGCGAGGGCGGCCACTCCCGAGCAGATAGCCGAAGCCGCCGTTCGCAGCGGGTGCGCCAGTGTCGCGATCACCTATAACGATCCTATTCCGTCCCTGGAGTTCGCGGTGGACGTGGCTGCCGCATGCAGGGAGCGTGGGATTGGAACCGTCGCAGTGACCAACGGCTACGTTGACTCTGAGCCGGGCCAGGAGTTCTTCAGCGCAATGGACGCCGCCAATGTGGACCTGAAGGGGTTCACTGAGAGCTTTTATCGCCGCATATGCTCCGCCCACCTGGAGCCGGTGCTGGAGACTCTGCGCCTCATCGGCTCACTTCGTGCGGCGGGCGGCCCCTGGCTGGAAATCACCAACCTCATCATCCCGGGCGAGAACGATTCGGATGAGGAGATCCACGCGATGACGTCGTGGATCGTCCAGTCCCTGGGTCCCGAGGTGCCCCTCCATTTTTCGGCGTTCCGGCCCGCATGGCGCATGCTTGACCACATGCCCACGCCTCGCGCGACGCTCGCCAGGGCGCGAGACATAGCCATCGCGAACGGCCTGCGCTACGTCTATACCGGGAACGTATACGACCCAGAAGGGGGCGTCACGCGGTGCGCCGAATGCGGTGCGGTGCTGATGAGCCGCGTGGGTTTCGAGACCCGCATTGGTGCGCTCGGACCTGGCGGGGTATGCAGTCGTTGCGCGAGGCCCGTGCCGGGCGTGTTCGCATAGGTTGTTGCGCGGCTCGGCGGGAGCCTCGCCCTCCCGGCGGGTTTGCATAGCGGCTCGGCGGGAGCCTCGCCCTCCCGGAGCGTTCGATGCGGGCGATGATCCGGTTCGGCGGGAGCCGCGCTACCTGATGGGAGGGCGAG
>DYKI01000091.1 GCA_020722705.1 Chthonomonas calidirosea
GTTGACGGCACAGGAGTGCTGCCGTCGAGCATACGCAGGTCCCACGGTTCGGCGCGGGCGCCGGCGTCGGCAACGACGATCAACGCCAACCCCACCAGGGCGAGGAGGCTCGATCTTGCAGTTGTCTTCATGTGTCCAGGTTGCCTGCCTTTCTCTGTTGCTGTGTCTGGTGTGGCGCTCCGGAAGCCGATCGGCTCCCGGAGCGTGGTTCCTGCTACGGGACGAACACGAGCAGCGCGGGTGTGTTGGAATAGGTGGCAGGAGGCGCCGCACTGTTTTCGAAGGTGCAGGTGAACTTCGAGACAAACCTCGCAGGAGCCGGCGTGGGCAGTGCCCACTTAACGGTGAAGTCGGCAAACCCGCCGGATGCGGCTATCGAAGTCGGCAGCGAAGTCGTGAGTGAATCGAACGTGACGCCGTTGTTCGCCGTCCAGCCCGAGAAGGCCAGGTTCAGCGCAATGCCGGCGCCTGTGTTGGTGACGCGGTAGGTGACCAACTCGTAACCCGGGATGAACGACCGGCTCAGGACGCGATACCGGAGGATTGGCGTGGACGGAGGCAGCGTGGTGAACGTCGCATCGCTGCTGCTGCCGGACACGCCGCCCGACGTCGTAGCGGTGACCTTGTAGTGGTAGGTCTTGTTGGCCGACAGCCCGGTCAACGGGATGGTGTGGTGCGTCAGGAAGGACGGAGTGAGCGGGGTCGTCGTGCCGTAGGCGGTGGTCAGACCATAGTCAACCTTGCCCTTGGTGAGCTGAGGGGCTCCGCCGGCGTTGACCGTGTCGAAGCTCACCTTCGCCGAGGTCTCGGTGATGTCGTGGGCCGACACGTTCTTGACCTGGACGGCGCTCGGCGTGACGCTGGCGTTGTCCTTCAGGTTGACGGTCTTGTAGATCGTCGCGGTGTCGGGAACGCCCACGGCAGCGATGTTCGATTTGACCCGCAGGCCGACGATGATGGCCGACGGGAAGCTCAACGGATTGAACTTGAACAGGTGCGTCTGGATGCCGTCCTTCGATCCGACATTCAGGCTTGGGTCGCCGGACGATGTACCCTGGTCGAAGAGAGCCGGCACTTCCGACAGACCGGTGTTGTAGGGCAGCACGTTCTCGGGCCACTCCCACCAGAACTGGCTGATGCCGTTGGCGTTCTTCGGGGCAAGCACCGAAGACGGGTCGGGGTTGAAGCTGGCCGTGCCGTCGAACTGGATCTCGACGGTTCCGTCGGGCAGGACGCCGACGGTGTCGCCATCCTGGTTCGATGCGCCCAGAGCCGTGAAGCTCATCACAGCGGTTGGCGGGTACGGCGCCGGAATGACATGGATGACCACGGTGGTGGAGGCTGTCTGTCCCGCATCATCCCAGACAGTCAGTGTGACGGTACGGTCAACCGGCGTGCCGCCTGGGCCCAGGGCAAAGTGATGGACGGCCTGATTGCCGGCCGGGTAGATGCCGGGTGCCGTCGGTACGTAGCCACCGAGTGCGCCCGGGAACGGGAGATCGTACTCGACGTCGGGCGTCCCGTCGCCCCAGCTCCAGCGTACCCTCTTGACGTAGCGGGACGAGTCGAGGTGGTAGGAGCCGAACCGGAAGTCGGGAGCGAGTCCGTTTCCGCTCGGATCGAAGACGGCATAGTAGTCAACGCCGCCGACCTGATCGGGAACATAGGTCTCGCCTGCCGGATCGCTGGGCCGCGAGATGACGGCCACCGGCGGCGGGGTGAACACCGTGGACTGGCAGACGAGGATGTCCCACGGCGTGACGAGGTTGACGCCTGCCGAACCGTCGGAGGACCCGGTGCCCCATTCGCCGAGTGACAAGGGCGCTACGGGTACGCCGCGGCTGCCGACCGGCTCGTAGTGTCCGTCGAGCCAAGTGGACCACACCGGGAACGCAAGCGTCGCGTTGCCGGACCAGCTTTGATGCCCGAGGTCCGTGATCGGTCCACCGCCCGCCGGGGCTGCGCCGACAATGAAGTCGGCCAGTGTCTCCCACCAGAGCCCGGACCAGTTGGCCACGCCGTCGAAGTCAACAGCCCCGCCGCCCATGGGGTCGGTCAGGGTGCTGATGCCGTAAGCGTTGAGACCCTTGAACATGTTGTACATGCCGTAGGCGTCTCGGGCGCTGGTCCAGTACATCTGATAGTCGGGCGAGAAGAACCAGCGGTACAGATAGCTCATGGCTCCTTGAACGCGGGGATCGGTGATCGGCGCCCCGACATGGTGCAGGGCGACGAGGCCGCCTCCGGTCTTGCCGGCGTTGTCGTAGGAATAGAACGGCTCGTAGTCCTGTCCGCCGTAGATGTGGAAGGTCCTGGCCGCTCCGGTCCGGTAGTCTGTTCCGCCGATCGTTTCGGGCGTCGTGCTGTGCCAGTTGGTGGTCAGCCAGATATCGAGGGCTTCCTTGAACCAAGGCGCCGTGTCTATTATCGTCAGCAGTCCCGGAGTGGGCGTGTTCAGGTGGGCTTGCTGGGCCGCGGCCAGTCCGATGGCGTACCAACCGACGGCCGACCCATCGCTGTCGGCAGGCGATGCCGAGTAACGGGCTCCGCCTTCGTACGGGTAGTACTCGGATTGCGCATACTGCAGCCCGTCCACGAAGTCGCCGATCAGGTCGTAGTAGCTCGCATAGTCGGATCGGTTTGGAATCGGGGCTTCGGTGTATCCTGCCTGCGAGATGGCTTGCAGGTGCATGCCGCCCTCGTAGATCGGATCCCAGGTGCCCGACTGCAGGCCGATCCCGTTCGGTATGCCGCCCGGCCCGTGCGTGTCCGGATCGTAAGGGCCACCGACGGTCGCGTATGTCTTGGGAGACATGCCTATAGCGTACAGGTTGCCTGAGTCCGTCAGCCAGTTAATCAGGCGGTTCAAATCTTCGACGTAGGCGTCCTTGGCGGGGTCATTGCTGAGGTTCTTGCCGCCGGTGATGGCTCGCCCGGTGTTGGAATAGCACACCGCAGCCATCGCGCTGGGGCTGATCGTCGCGCCATAGGTTTGCCAGTTGTAGATGTAGCCGACATCGGCGGCCGGATGCCCGCCTGTCGCGTAACCGTCCGTCCGATTGATCTGCGTATGGAGGTACCAGAGCCCCTCGTCCGTCGAACGCGCGATTCGGTTCGATCGGACCGTCGGGTTGCCCACGATGATGTAGTAGTACCCGACTGCGGATGCCGCGAGCGAATCGGTCACGGTGATCGTTGCCGTGATCGGCGTGCCGATCGGCAAGGTGTACGTATGCGTTGCGGCCGCGCTGACGTAGTCGTCGGGCACACCCGGTGTGGAGATCACCGGCGAACCGTCGCCCGGGTCCCAGTCAACCGTATACGGAGGCGTTCCGCCCTTGATCACGGCCTTGAGCACAGTCGGAACGCCGTTGAACACCGTGTGGCGGCTGAGAAGGCTGGGCGGGTGGGCGGCATACGTCGAGTCGGCGACCCAGGGGACCGGTTGGATGGTCAACGGGCCGGGCGAGAGAGAGCGCAGCCGGGGTTTCGGTGGAGGGACAGGCTTGGGCCGTGGGCCGGCATGGTCGGCCTCGACGATGTTCTGCGAGATGATCTTGAACTCGTCGGGAGCCTGGACGAAGTAGCTGCCATGAGGCAGGCGGATGGTGGTGATGGTCCGATTCCCGATGGTGCCGGACCACTGAAGCTTGCCGTTCTGACGGTTTACGATCCGCAAAGGCGTGGAAACGGCATAGCCAAGGACGGCGATGCCCTGTCGCGTGTATATTGCCCTTTGGGACACCGGCCTGTTGGGCCGACGCACCTTTTGAGCTTCACCCTTAGGCGACAGCACGCCAAGCGCCACAGACGCGAGGACGGCAATGAACATGGCCTTGCGCATAGTGCTGTACTCCTTTTTGATTCCGGCATTTCTGCCGGGGAGAATCAGGGGACGAGGTCGCTTCCCCTGGGAGCGCATGGCTGCTGCTTGCGGCCGGCACATGTCAACGCCGACAGCGTCTTCCACTTGTTGAGGGTTGCTTGGAGGATACGATTCAGCGGAGCCTCGCACAACCAGGGGCGGGCTCCTGCCTTCGGCGCTGGGCCGAAGGCCTTGAGATCGGCAAAGGCGGCGATCTCCACGAGGTGATCGCCATAGCGGATGTGGATGCGGCGGACCTGCCCTTCGGCGTTACCACCGGCCACAACCGTCTCGATCACATAGCGAGACTCATCGCCGGCCCGTAGCTTCTTCTCGGTGCGCTGGGCGAATCTGGTCTCCCGCTCGGGCAGCGCGCTCCTGACGAACGCCTTGTGCGCGGCGTCAACGCTGTCCGCCTTCCACACACGGTACTTCACGAAGGCTCCGGCAGGCTTGAAGCGGTTATCACCGACCATGAACGTGCCGGCTTGATAGACCAGGGCCCGGCCGAACCTGGCCTTCTGCCGATCGAACTGCTCGGAGCCCTCATACTTCCAGCGGTCGTCCGGCGTGAAGAGCTTCTTGTCGAGCATGTAGCGCTGGACCTCGGCCAGGGGCCGGGTCTTCATGCTTTCCGGGACGGGAATGGCAGGGCGCTGCGGCTTCTGAGCAGCTTGGGGCGCACCGGACGACGGGATGCCGACCAGCAGCAGTGCGAACACGACGACCATATCACGACCTCCTGTGGCGCCTCATAACTGATGCGTCAACGGATCCGCATGCGCGACCTCGCATGAAGGCGTGGTTGGCTATACGGCTTGCCGCCTGTCGTTGTCTCCGCGACTGAGCGCGGTTTCTTTTCCGGATTTCTCCGGTGTGCCAGGCCGCAGCTCCTGAACAACGTCGTTCACTGCTCCGGCGGCGCCCCTCGCCGACCCATCCTCTCACGCGAACGGGCTCGTTTCATCGGCGCGGCGGTGTCGCCGACATTCGCACGGACGGTCTACGGCGCGAGGGAAGGAAACCATGCATGCGGCAGCGAATCGAGCTCAAATCGTGATGGAGGGATAGCGCTATGCAACGATTGTCGGCTGCCTGGCTTGCGGCGACGTGCATGATCGTCACCATGGGGATCCGGGTGGACGCTGCCCCCGTTCCGATGGCGCAGGGACCATCGCAACGGAAGGTCGTCGTGCGGGCTGTGAGGTCGGATTGCATCGCCTCACCCATTGAGGTGATCTTGACCCCGCCGAAGGGGCTTGTTTCTGCAACGGTCACCGCCGGAAGCCGACCGGTGCCCTGCCAGGTGACGCCGCGTGGGTCGAAGGTCGCCGTGTGCTGGGTGGTTCGCGATCTGCCGCGCGGCTCCGAGCGAACCTATACCGTCGCCTTTACGAAACGCGGAAACCCGGGGAAGCCCAACGTCGCGGTGCGAGCTCTCCCCGGCGCCGAGCCCAGGCGCGATGCGGAGATCACGGTCGGCGGCGCGCTTTTCGCTCGGTATGACGTGAACACGGGGCCCAACAAGCCGTTCTTCCATCCTGTCTATGCGCCTGGACAGAAACAGGTTGTCCGAGGATTCCCTGTCGCGCCCCGGCCAGGCGAGACCCGCGACCACAGGCATCATGCCGGCCTCTGGTTCACGCATGGCGCCGTCAACGGTGAGGACTTCTGGGCAGAGACGGCCAGCAAGACGGTCCACACCGGGTACCGCGACATCGTCGGCGGGCCGGTATTCGGCGGGTTCACGGCGATGACGGACTGGGTCGGGAAGGCCGGCAACACGATCGCACGGGATACGCGCGAGGTGCGGGTCTACGAACTGGCGGGCGCCCGCGTTATGGATGTCCGCATCGTCATCCGACCCGTCGGCGGTCCCATCGAGTTCGGCGACACCAAAGAGGGCAGTTTCGGGCTCCGGCTGGCTGACACGATGCGGCTTCGTGGCGGCGATGGCCAGATCATTAGCGGCAGCGGTGTGACGGGCGGCGGGACCTGGGGCAAACGCGCTCCCTGGGTGGATTACTCGGGAACTGCGGACGGTGCCAGAGTCGGTGTTGCGATCCTGGAGCATCCGAAGAGCTTCCGGCACCCGACGTGGTGGCATGTGCGCGACTATGGCCTGTTCTGCGCCAACCCGTTCGGCATCCACAGTTTCGAACAGGGCAAGCCGGCCGGCGCGGGCGCGCACACGGTGCAGCCGGGCGGATCGCTGACGCTCATGTACCGGCTGGTCTTTCATTCCGGCGACGCCGAACAGGCGCAGATCGCGCGCCGCTGGAGCGAATACGCCGAGCCGCCTGTCGTGGCCGTAGCGCGATGATCGGACGGGTCCGACGGGTCCGACGAGTCGGAAGGGTGCCGCAGAAAGCCAATCAACCGATGGGAGGAGTAGCCACATGACCCAGTCGTCTGCCGGGGAAGCGTCCGCGCCGCGGTGGTGGTTCCAGGGTGTCTCGAAATACGCGTGGATGGTGCTCATCATCTGCGCTCTGGGCTGGCTCTTCGACACGATGGACCAGCACCTGTTCACGCTGGTCCGGCAGAACTCGCTGACCGACCTCCTGAAGGCGAAGGTACCGGCCGAGGAACTCGACGGGACGGTCAAGGCCGTCGGCGGGTGGCTGACGGCCGTTTTCCTGCTCGGGTGGGCGACGGGCGGGTTCCTGTTCGGAATGATCGGCGATCGGCTTGGCCGGACGCGCACGATGGTCTTGACCATCCTCACGTATGCCGCGTTCACCGGCCTGAATGCGCTGGTCCGAGAGCCGTGGCAGTACGCAATCTGCCGCTTCTTCACCGCAATGGGAGTTGGCGGCGAGTTTGCTGCCGGAGCGGCGCTTGTGGCCGAGGTCTGGCCCGAGCGGTCGAGGACCATGGCGCTCGGTACGCTCCAGGCGCTCTCGGCCGTGGGCAACATGACAGCGGCGGTCGTCACGTACGTCTTGAGCGCACAGAGTTGGCGCTATGTCTTCCTCGTGGGTGCGATCCCTGCCCTGCTGGTGGTCTGGCTTCGGCGCTCGGTGAAGGAGCCCGAGAAATGGGTCCGGGCCAAGGAGGTATCGAAAGGAGGCGGCGTCGGGACAGAGATCGGCAGCATCAAGGCCCTGTTCAGCACCAAGACCCTGACGCGCAACACCATCGCCGGGGTACTTCTCGGCACGGCAGGTGTGGGCGGCGTATGGGGTGTCGGTTTCTTCTTGCCGGATCTCCTCGGATCGGTGATGAAACCCGTCTTCGGTCAGGCTCCGACGATTCTGGCGCTGCCCGAGGCCGAGCGAGCAGCAGCGGTCACGACGGCAGTACAGGAGCTGAAGAGCACGGTGTTCTTCGTTCAGCAGGTCGGCGCATTCATCGGCATGTTCGGCTACGCTGCCCTGAGCCAGAGGATTGGGCGTAAGCCGGCTCTGGCACTGGTCCTCGGACTGGCCTTTGTGGCCGTACAGGCGGCATTCTGGGGTCTCCGCGACCCCATGTCGGCCTATCTGCTGGCGTTTCCAATGGGTGTGTTTTGCCTTGCGCCATTCGCCGCCTATGCCGTGTACTTCCCGGAGCTGTACCCCACGCGACTCCGCGCGACGGGCGTCGGCTTCTGCTATAACTGCGCGCGCATCCTTGCCGCAGGGGCGCCCTTTGCGCTGGGCAAGCTCGCACAGCACTTTGCCGATCCCACCGATGAGACCATGGGCATACGCAAAGCCGCGACCATCATCGCGTTCATCTACTTCGTCGGCTTCGCCGGGTTGCTGTTCGCACCGGAGACTCGCGGCAAGCCGCTGCCCGAATAGCACGCCGACAGGCTATGCCGGACCTTCAACCGTGAGCCTCGCCTGTGGTCCGGCATCGCCTGCGCTCGTGACTGCGGGAACCTCGCCATCGTGATCACCACGCTGCTGTATGTGCGCTGGCGTTCGGTCGTCAACGGCCTGTCCCGTGCCCCACAGCACGAGCGAATGCGAGCGTGGCTGACACCGATCTGGGCGGCTCTGGTCGTCAGCGCGATGGCATGGGCTGCCTCGATGCTCTTCGGGCCGCTCTTCGACGAGACAACGGCACCGGCGCGGGTTCGCCAACTGGCCGAGCGTTTGCCCGCCTTTGCGCTCATGGGCGCATGGGGAATGCTGATCCTATCGGCGATGACGGTGGCCCTCCAGGCTCTCTATGCAAGCCGGGACGTGCAGCTCATGCTGGTGGCTCCGATCCGGTCCCAGGCCGTGTTCGCTGCCAAGCTGATAGACATCTCGCTCGCCAACGTCAGCCTGTTCGCAATGATGGGCCTTCCGATCCTGGCTGCCTATGCGCACGCCCGTGGAATCCTGAGCATCGAGTATGCGCTGCGCGTGGCGCTCGGGATGGCCGCCTTCTGCGTGCTGCCGACGGCACTTGGCTCGATTGCCGCCATCGTCATGATGCGGCTGCTGCCCGCCAACCGCCTGCGCGACATCATCGGGGCGATGGGACTGGCAGGGCTGGCCTCCGGATACGTCATCCTGAGTCTCCTCGCCCGCCGGATGCATGAGCCGGGGGCGGCATTCGGGACCGCACGTTTTATGTTGGACCTGCTGTCTTCCCCTGCGGCCTCAATGGGACCATGGGCATGGGCGGGCGATGTCGTGGCGACACCCTCGGGCTATCCTGAGGCCTACGAGCCGCTGTTCCTGCTGGTGATCACGTCGGCCGCTGCCGTCGCCCTCGGGGCGTACGCAGCCTCGGCGCTTTACTGGCGAGGATGGGTCGGCGCACAGGATGCCGCCGGTCAACGCACGACGGCACAGCGAAACGGCGTTAACTGGGAAGGCGTCTTCCGATGGCTCCCCAGCCCGTCCCGAGCGTACTTCATCAAGGACCTGCGATGCCTTGCGCGCGACCTGCGGCAGCTCTCCCTGCTTCTTATGCCCGCCGCGGTGGTCGTTGTTCTCCTGCTCAACCTTGGCTCCGATCCGCAGACGCACACTGCCCCTCGCGCCCTGCTCGGCCTGATCCTCCTGCCGCTCGTGGGCATGATCGCCCTGCGGATCGCGTCGTCGGCGTTTGTCGGCGAGACGAACAGCCTGATTGTGGCGCTGGCGTCGCCGGCGGGTCCAAGGTGCATTCTCATCGGCAAGCTCACCTACACTGCCTTCCTCTCCAGCATCCTTGCGATGTTGGCCCACACGGGTTACGCGATGATCTATGCGATGTCGCCGGGCGAGTGGATCGTCTCGCTCGCCCTGACGCTCATGGCCACGGTGGCGCTGAGCGGCATCGGCATCGGCGTGGGTGCACGCTGCATGGAGCTCAGCGTCGAGGGGGCGCACTCGACCCTGACGGGCGTTGCCCGAATGCTGACGCTGGGGATGCAGCTTGCGTATTCGGCGGCGGTCTCGTTGGTGGTGGTCGCGGCCTGGTTCCTGACGCATCAGGTCGGCCTGCCCGACCCGCTCGTGTACGCCGTTGCGGGCATTCTGGCGGCGTCCATCAGCGTCGTCGCCATCGTCGTCGCTCTGCACATCGGATCGTCCCGACTTGCCCGCCTTGAGACCTGAGCGCAGACCTGCCTGCCCGGCAGCCCCGCCCCCGCCGCGACGATCCTGAAGCGCGGGCAAGGCTCGGGCTTACGGCAGCAATCAACCCATCCACCTCTTGAGCCATGCGAGGTTCCGCTTCAGCCGGTCCTCGCGCAGGTCCGGAGGCCCGTTGCGGCTCAGGCCGTGGCTGGTCTCGGCGGGATACCGGGCGAACTCGACCTCCTTGCGCTGCCACCGGAGCGCCGCGAAGAGCTGCTCGGCCTGCTCGATGGGGCAGCGAAAGTCGCCGTCGGAATGGATGAGCAGCAGCGGGGTCGTGATGTTGCCCGCGTACTTGAGCGGCGAGCATCGCCATAGCTCGCTCGGGTCGTCCCAGGCATTGCCGCCGAACTCCTTGCCATGCTCCCAGGGGAAGTCGCAGGTGCCGCTCATGCTGTGCATGTTGCCCACGAGCCGATCGGCGATGGCGCACCGGAACCGGTCGGTGTGCCCGATGGCCCACGCCGTCATGAACCCTCCGTAGGACCCGCCCATGATGGCCATGCGGTCGGCATCCACGAACGGCAGCGACGCGGCATAGTCGGCTGCGGTCATGATGTCGGCGAAGTCCCGGTTGCCCCAGTCGCCGTGGATGGCGCGCGTGTGATCTTCGCCGTAGCCCTTGCTGCCCCGGGGATTGGAGAATACGACCACGAACCCTTCGGCGGCGAGCCATTGCAGCTCGTGGAACGGCGCTGCTCGGCCGCCATACTGGAGCGCCGGTCCGCCGTGGACGTAGACGATGCACGGATAGCGTTTACCCTCGTCGCAGTGGGTGGGCTTGAGCAGCCAGGTATGCACGATGCCGCCATCGCCGTTGGGCAGCTCGACGGCGTCGGGCATCTGAAGGTCCACCTCCGACAGGACCTCGCAGTTGATCTCGCTGACGGTGCGGGGCCTGACGGGTTCGATGGGGTTGTCCAGCACGGCGACTTCGTGCGGATCGGTGGCCGAGCCCAGCGACACGGCGATCCTGCTCCCGTCGGCGCTCAGGCTGAAGCTGCCCATCTCCGTGTCGCCCGGTGTCAGCGGCACGATGTCGCCTCCGTCGGACGGGATCGTGCACAGGCGCGTGTCGCCGTGGGCGCTGATGGGGAAGTAGAGCCGCGAGCCGTCGGGAGACCACTGGACCAGGCTTCCGCCACCCGCGTCGTGCATGTCCGAAAGCGTCAGGTAGCCCACGGCCATGTCCGAAGCGCCTGTCAGGTCCACAGCTTCAGCAGCCCCTTCGGCGGGAATGACCAGCACACGCTCGTTGCGCCCGCCCCAGGTGTCGTCAACGTCCGTGTGGCCCACATAGGCCAGGCGCTTGCCGTCGGGCGAGAATGCCGGAGCGCCTTTCGGACCGTCCGGTGCGGGTATGCGGACCGGATCGCCGCCGGACGCGGGAATGCGCCACAGGTCGTCGTACATGCCCTTCAGGTCGCTGTCATCTCGCCGGTTGGCCACGAACACAAGCGTCGAACCGTCGGGCGACCACACCGGCGTGCCGTGATTGTGCGGCTCATCGGTGAGGGCCCTGGCTTCGCCCGTCTTGCAGTCCGCCACCCAGACCTGCCAGTGGCTCGCGTCGTAGTAGCCGAAGCCGTCGAGGCGATAGAACAACTTGCGATGCACGCGCACGGGCGAGCTGAGCTCCTTTTCCTTGCGCTCTTTGTTGGCCTTGTCGGTCCGCTCTTCGGGCGTCGCTCGAAAGAGAAACGCCAGGCGAGAACCGTCAGGCGACCACGAAAGGCCGGTGACACCCCCTTCCGGGAGCGACGTGAGCTTCTCCGCCTCGCCGCCGTCAGCTCGGATCAGGTAGACCTGCGAGCCCGGCTTGTCGCGGTCGCTGACGAACGCGATCGTCGAGCCGTCAGGCGACCACCGTGGCTCGCCGTCCGAGTGCCCGTCGCCAGTGAACGGTCTGGCCGTCTCGCATGCCACATCAGCCATCCACAGGGCTGTGTAATACTTGTTCTTCTCGCGGTCCGTGCGGCGCACAGTAAAGACAACCCGCTTGCCGTCCGGCGCGATCTGCGTATCGCCGACCAGACGGAAGCGGAAAAGATCGTCGAGAGCTATGGGGCGCATGGGGATACCTCGTAGTGGAGATGCCGTTCGTGAGTCCGGTTCGTCGAGACGGGTGGAAACTCCTTCGTGCCGTTCCAGCACGACCATGTTCTCTCTTGAAGCCAAACTCAGCCACGCAAACGCCCATCTGGGTCTCCGTGCGATAGCCGATAAGGATGTGGTATCCTATGTACAATGTTGTGCTGCCGATACAACACCGAAAGGAGAGGCCGGATGTATGTGACATTCGGGGATTACGTTAGAAAGAAGCGCCTGGCGTGCCGAATCACGCTCAGAGCGTTCAGTCAGGCCCTCGGCTATGATCCGGCGAACTACAGCCGAGTGGAGCGCGGGATGGCACCGCCGCCTGCCTCCGAAGAGCGCCTGAAGGCCATCGCGTCGCAACTGCACATTCCCCTCGACAGTGAGGATTATCGAGAGATGCGGCGACTCGCGTCCCTGGGTCGGGGTGAGATACCCCGGGCGGCCCTGTCGGATGCCGAGGTGATGGCGAAGCTTCCCGTCTTGTTCCGCACACTGGAAGGGGACAAAGTGGACGATGGGATGCTCGATGAGCTATACGAAGCGCTCAGAAGGGAGTAGCGGGGAGTGCCGATCCATCAGCCGTACATACCGCTGGCTGACATCCGAAGAGCGGCCGAAGCGGTTCTCGCCGAGCATCATCCCGGTCGCTCGATTCCAGTACCCATCGAAGAGATCGTCGAGTTCGGCCTGGGCATTGAGATCAGGCCGTTCCGCGGACTGCGAGACCGATTCGGCTTCGAGGGCGCCCTCGCGCGCGACCTGAAGACGATCATCGTTGATGAGGCCGTCATGGACCGGCACGAGAACCGATACAGATTCACGCTCGCACACGAGCTCGGCCACCTGACGCTCCACGGAGCCTTGATCAGCGCGGCCCCGATCTTGGACAAGGAGTCATGGCGGAGGGAAGTCGGCGCAGTTGATCCGCAGTCTTACGCTCATCTCGAGCAGCAGGCGTACTTGTTTGCCGGTCTTCTGTTGGTTCCTGCAGACCTGCTGCGAGAGGTCTACACCGAGATGGATGCGTTTGCGCTCGAACGGGGAGTGGACTTGACCGAGATGGGGGAGGATGCCATCAGCTACGTTGCGGACAGGATCGGAAGGGTATTCCGCGTCTCCGGCCAGGTGATAGCGCGCAGGATGCGGGCCGAACACCTGCCGCCCTCGCCGGATCGCGCCTGAGTGCCGAGACCGCCAGCGATGGAGCCAATCGTATTCCGCGACCCGCGACACGAGCGCATTCATCGCCTCCTGCACGATCTAGTCGGGCCGGGCGTCGCCGCGTTCTTCCGAGACGCCTGCAGGATGATGGCGGCGACTGACCGGCTCGAGTGCACGTCGCACTTCGTTGGCCACGCGATGCGAGAGATCGAGAGCGCGATCCGGGATGTATTGCTGCCTGCGCCGGAAGCCAAACAGAAGCGACGGGGCGGCAGCAACCACAGAACGGAGATCGTGGGTGCGCTGGATAAGCTCGGGATTCCCGAGGATCATCCGGTCCGGGAGTCTTGGTTGAGACTGTCGGAGCCAGATCAGGGTCTGGCAAGACGGGCACACCGGGATAGTCTGAGGCCCACCCGAGGGCTAGACCAGGGCTTTGAGGCCTTCTGGGACAGTATGCTGCAGATCTTCGACACCGTTGTACGAGCGTTCGAGACGCGGTATTGCGTCGTCTACGAGTGCATCGATCGTCTGGCCGGTCAGGCATCACCGAGTCCATCGGACGGCGACTGGATGGCCAACCACGTCCCGCACAACCACTGCGTTCTCAACTACCTGTTCAAGAAGCTGAGTGACCCTGCTTGGCTCCCGGTCATGCGGGAGGCCCATCTGTTCGACCATCCGCCTTCAGCCGACTATGATGAGGAGTCCGGTACGTGGCGCTTGCGCCCGTGGCCGGCATCGCAGCACCTGGCACGGATCGTTGCCCTCGCGCCCGATGTTGTCGCCGATATCGCCGACGGCATCGAGACCGACAACCCGACGGTGCTTGCCGATCTCATCGAGGTCGCGTGCCAACTCCCTGCCGCGAGGGCGGCTAAGCTCGTTCCGAAGTGCCTTGGATGGCACAACTTGCCATACTGGCACGCCCTCCCTGAGAGCATCAGCCGCCTTGTTGTTCACCTGGGACAAGGCGGGGAGGCAGATCCGGCCTTCGAACTGGCTCGGTCCCTGTTGGCGTTCGACTCCTTGGCACGGCCTGAGCAGGAGATAGCTGACCGTCTGCCTGCTGACCCGCACAGCCGCATGAAGCACCACGAATACGAACACGCCCTCGCCTCATGT
>DYKI01000268.1 GCA_020722705.1 Chthonomonas calidirosea
CGGGCGCTTAATGAATCGCATCAACTGGCGCGGGAAGCGGTATGTGGCTCCCCGTGGTAGACTCGAACTACCAACCCTTCGGTTAACAGCCGAATGCTCTGCCATTGAGCTAACGGGGATTGCGCGGCAATGCAGCGTCGCGAACGACACTCATTATACGCATCACGCTGAGAGTATGTCAAGACAATCGCGTGGGACGATGGGATCAGTGCGCTCGTCGCGGATGGGCCACTCGGGGCTGTGAGACGGTGGACGCCTGAGCGTATCGCCGAGGTCATTCTGGAGGCCCATTCTGCGGGGCTGGGGCTTGCGTCATCGGACGTGGTGCGACGCGAGCCGGCCCTGATGCGGGCTGCCGTGAGGCACTGCGGTTCGTGGGACCGCGCCCTGCGTTTGGCCGGCCTCAACCCGGTGGAGTGTCGGAAGCGTCGCGCATGGTCGGAGGCCGAGGTCCTCGGCGAACTCCGGCAGATGGCTCAATCCGGGCACAGTCTCACCTGGACTAAGGCGCACCGCCGCCGGCCTGATCTGGTGGCAGCCGCATGCTCGGATCGCCGTTTCGGGTCATGGCGGGCGGCGCTCGAAGCGGCAGGGCTGGGCGATGTCGGTCGGCGCATGATCAGACGATGGGATGCTCTGGCCGTTAGGGAGGGCATTCTTCAGCGTCGCCGGTCTGGACAGGCCCTCAACGCAGGGGCGCTCGAGACCTCCGACGCTGCGTTGCTGAGTGCAGCACGACGGATATATGGTTCGTGGAATACCGCACTTGAAGCAGCCGGACTTGATCCCGAGGCGTACATCCAGCGAAAACGCAGGCCAAAACCGAAGGGCAACGCACGTTGAGCACGACGAGTCGACGGCGAGGACGCTGTCCCTCTGGGAGGGGTCATCGTCCCCGATGACCCGTGTTTCGGACGGCGGAGACGACGAGCGTTCATAGTATCGGAAAGGAATGGAGACGTGTATGGAACGCGTGCGGATCGGTGTTGTCGGATGCGGGGCAATAGGGCAGGCCCACCTCTCTGTGTGGTCTCAGATTGAGGGCGCATCCATCGCTGCTGTCTGCGATACGGCGCGGCCTCGGGCCGAAGAGACCGCCTCGAAGTACGAATGTGCCGCGTTCGCAGACGTAGGCGAGATGGCAGCGTCGGGTCAGATTGACGCGGTTGATATCTGCACACCGTCGGGCCTGCATGCTCGTCAAGGCCTTGTCGCGGCCGAGCAGGGGCTGCACGTGCTGTGCGAGAAGCCGCTGGACATTGACTACGGCAGGGCTCGCGAGCTTGTGGAGCTGTGCGACAGTCGGGGTCTTGTGCTTTCGTGCGTGCTCCAACGCCGCACGTACGCGGGGGCGCAGGCTGTGACGCAGGCATGCCACGAGGGAAGGCTGGGTCGCCTCATCTCCTGCTCAGCTTACGTGAAATGGTGGCGCGACCAGGCGTACTATGACAGCAGCGCGTGGCGCGGCACCCGAGCGCTCGATGGAGGCGTGCTGGCCAATCAGGCCCTCCATGCGCTGGATCACATGGTGTGGATTGCGGGACCGGTCAGTGCGGTGGACTACGCCGTGGCGGAAACCCGCATGCACAACATGGAGGCCGAGGACTTTCTGGTGGCTGCTGTTAGGTTCGAGTCGGGCGCGCATGGCATAATCGAAGCTACCACATGCTGCAATCCGCCGCTGTGCTCTCGCATCGAGGTGTTTGGCGAGCGAGGGGCCGCAGCATTCGATGATGCATCGGTGGTTCAGTTCGGCTACGGCGGGGTGGACTACACGGATTCCGTTCGCGATGTAGACAGCCGACTGGGCGGCAGGGCGGAGGCGATGGCGATCAGTCTTCAGGGGCATGCGAACATTGCAGCGGACTTCGTGGAAGCGATCCGGCAGGGGCGTAAACCGATCGTCACGGGCAGGGATGCTCTGGTTTCGGTGGCTGCACTCAGGGACATCTATCTGGCTGCGACCCCCACGACGCGGGAGGGACGGCGTCCTCGCCGTCCGGAATAGCGGTCATCGGGGACGGTGACCCTC
>DYKI01000013.1:0-1676 GCA_020722705.1 Chthonomonas calidirosea
GACGGCGAGGACGCCGTCCCTCCCGTGGGAGGGTCATCGTCCTCGATGACCGATCCTCCGGACGGCGAGGACGCCGTCCCTCCCGATTGTTCCTGCCGTAGGGCCTCTACGTTGCGTTCCAGATCCGACCACGGCCCGCCGTCCGTTGCCCCTCCGCCTCACCGTACTACTGACAACCCATGCCGGTCGCGCCAGAAGCGGTTTCCGGCTGTAGTTCTTTGCCCGTTGACCGGTCAGCCGGTCGGCCAACAGACTCGGCGTAAACAGCCATAATGGACAAAGGACATAGCCTATCTCAATAACACAGTGTGCCTCTTGCTTCAAGAATGGCTGCGACACACTTCGCGGCTCCGACTGTTACAGCTCCGTCAATCAACTGATCCTCTGAGATGTTTCTTTCCTTAAGGCAGGGAGAGCATAGATGGAGCTTGTTCCCATCGGAAAGATAAACATCCATGAGATCTTTCACTTCTTTCTCTTTGGGATTGTCGTCGCTCAGATAACCCTTGACGGCCAGTCTGACGGCTTCCGCCTGAAGGAACATGACGGGAGTTACATCCATAGCGACCGCACCGCCGGCAAGTCTGAAAGGTATGGACACCAGTTCAAGATTATCTTTCGCGTGGGTAAGTACGAACGCCAGGGTTTCAGATTCCATACTCATGTTCTTCCTATCTGATGTGTTTGGAATCGGAAGATCACTCGGTCAAGCCAAAGTGCGCCGATTCACTGTTCTTTGAATGCAACTAAAGTTACATATACCTTATCCCTGCGAGGCTGTCAATCCCCGGTGTTGACCGGTCAACGAGTATCCCCTTGGTGTGGTATCTCAAGGCTCGGGATGTGACCTCCGATGTGTGCCACACGGAGTGGGAGGTCCGGGCGTCGGGGATTGGGCAGGGCTGGATCCAGTCGGGCAGGGGGCCGATAGTGGTGGCGGCGATGGCTTGGCTCGCTCTGATGGTTTACGTGCTGACATCTCAGGATCGGTCAGAAGGAGAGTCCCGAGCAGCGGAGGATTGCGGACGTGCGTCCAGGAACAGGTCCGAAAAGAAACCGGATGTGCCGGTGCCAACAAGGAAACTCCGTTTTCGGGCAGAGTAGCCTGTCTGTCTGCTATCTCCCTCTCAGGATGATGCGCGATGATCGGTAAGCGCGCGGCTCAGCCGAGCCTGTTCGATGTGGGCAATGTGCATCCGGTGAGGTTTCATCCCGGTCCGTTCGAGGTCAAGTTGGCACTGCCGGTGTTGCTGCAGACGCGAGCGGGGCGCTCGATCCGGTGCACGATGCGGGCGAGAACGTGGAGTGTCCCGCATTGGGAGGGTCATCGTCCCCGATGAGCCCTGTTCCGGACGGCGGGGACGGCGACAATCCGGACGGCGAGGACGCCGTCCCTCCCTCTCGATGACCGTTGTTCCGGACCGCGAGGACGCCGTCCCTCCCTTTCGATGACCGTTGTTCCGGACGGCGAGGACGCCGTCCCTCCCTCTCGATGACCGTTGTTGCGGACGGCGAGGACGCCGTCCCTCCCTTTCGATGACCGTTGTTGCGGACGGCGAGGACGCCGTCCCTCCCTCTCGATGACCGTTGTTGCGGACGGCGAGGACGCCGTCCCTCCCTTTCGATGACCGTTGTTGCGGACGGCGAGGACGCCGTCCCTCCCTCTCGATGACCGT
>DYKI01000013.1:1776-56991 GCA_020722705.1 Chthonomonas calidirosea
CTCGATGACCGTTGTTGCGGACGGCGAGGACGCCGTCCCTCCCTCTCGATGACCGTTGTTGCGGACGGCGAGGACGCCGTCCCTCCCTCTCGATGACCGCTGTTGCGGACGGCGGGGATGCCGTCCGCTCCCCGTCCGCGTCACCGTACTCTCGGCAGCCCGATCCGGTCGCGCCGGATGCGGTTTCCGGCTGCGCTTGCAGGGCAACTGGAGCTATCCCACGTCTGCAGGCGGCGCGGCACCGGCGGGCGCGCCGCTTTCCTCTCCGTCGTCCAGCGACTTGAGGCGCTCTATCGTGGCGACACGGTCGCCCGACTCCAGGCTGATCAGTCTGACGCCCTGAGTGCTGCGCCCAGCGGCCCTGATCCCGGATACCGGCACGCGAATGGTGATTCCGTTCTGGGTGATGATCATCAGCCTGTCGTCGCTGTCCACCACCGCTGCGGCTACGACGTTGCCCGTCTTCTCGGCGATGTCCATGGTGATGAGTCCGCGACCGCCGCGAGCCTGTCTGCGATAGAGGGACAGAGCCGAGCGCTTGCCGACCCCACGGTCGCCGACGACCAACAACTGCTTGGCGTCGTCAACCAGGTCAACCGCCACAACCTGATCGGCAATACGACCCGTCTCGTCGCGCATCTCGATGCCGCGGACGCCACCGGCCGGCCTTCCACGGACCGGCACATCCGATTCGCGGAACCGGATGGACTTGCCGCCGCGGGTGACCATGATACACTCGCGTGATCCGTCGGTGAACATGACCCAGCGAAGCTCATCGTCGGGTTCCAGGTCGAAGCAGATCAGGCCGTTGGCTCTGAGATTCGCAAGATCGCGGACGTCAACGCGCTTGACTTCGCCGTTGCGTGTCGCCATCAGCATATAGCCGGTCGCCGATTGGAGGTCCTTGACCGGTACCGTTGCCGTAACGATATCGCCGGGCTCGATGTTGATCAGGTTGACAATCGCCGTGCCCATGGCGGTGCGCGTTGTCTGCGGCACTTCGTAAGCCTTGAGCTTGTACACGCGGCCCCGGTTGGTAAAGAACAGGATGTAATCGTGCGTGTTGGCGACGAAGAGATGCTCGATTCTGTCCTCCGACTTTGTCGCCGCTCCGATGATCCCGCGACCTCCGCGGCGCTGGGTTCGGTATGAGTCCATGGGCACGCGCTTGACATAGCCGTCACGCGTGACCGTTACGAGCATGTCCTCCTCGGGGATCAGGTCTTCCTCGCCGATTTCGTCGGGCTCGGTTGCGACAATCCGCGTCCGCCTCTCGTCGCCATGCTTGTCGCGCAGGGTCTTCAGCTCGCCCTTCACGATGGTATTGACGCGTTCGGGGTTGATGAGGATGTCCTCGTAGCTCGCGATCTCCCTCAACCGCTGCCGATACTCATCCTCGATGCGGTTGCGGTTCAGACGGTTGAGCTGACGGAGCTGCATCTCGAGGATGGCCGTTGCCTGAAGCTGGGTGAGACCAAACCGCTCCATAAGCGCGTTGCGAGCCGAGGGATCATCGGCAGATGCTCTGATGATGCGGATGATCTCGTCAATGGCGTCAAGGGCGATCTGGAGCCCTTCGAGGATGTGCGCCCGTGCCTGCGCGCGTCCGAGCTCGTACAGGGTCCGCCGGTAGACGATCTCGCGCCGATGGTTCACATAGACCTGAACAAGATCGGGCAGATTGAGGAGCTTGGGCTGCTTATCCACCAGAGCCAGCAGGATGACGCCGAAGGTGGTACGCAAAGCCGTGTGCTTGAGCAGGTAGTTCAGCACCTGCCGGGGCTGCTTGTCACGCCGAACGGTGATGACGACGCGGATACCGTGCCGGTCGGTGAAGTCCTGGATGTCGGTGATGCCGTCAACTTTGCGCTGCTTGACCAGCTCGGCGATGTCACGCTGGAGGGTCTCTTTGTTGACCTGATACGGGAGTTCGGTGATCACGATCGCATTGCGACCACCATCCATGGGCTCGATCTGGACATTGGCTTGCACAACAACACGTCCGCGGCCCGTGGCATACGCTTCCTGGATGCCGCGCTTACCGAGGATGACCCCTGCGGTCGGGAAGTCGGGACCTTTGATGAAGTTCTGGAGCTCGGCCGCCGTTGCTTCGGGATGGTCAATGGCGTACATGCACGCATCGCAGACTTCCCGCAGGTTGTGCGGCGGTATCTTGGTCGTCATGCCGACAGCGATGCCTTCGCTGCCGTTGCAGAGCAGGTTCGGGAAACGTGACGGGAGGACGGTGGGCTCCTCGCGCGTCTGATCGTAGTTGGCCATCCACTCGACCGTGTCGCGGTCGAGGTCTGCCAGCATCTCCGTCGCGAAGACTGCCATGCGAGCCTCGGTGTAGCGCATGGCGGCAGGAGGATCACCGTCAATGCTTCCGAAGTTGCCCTGGCCATCAACGAGGGGATACCGCAGGCTGAAATCCTGCGCCATGCGAACCATCGTGGGATAGATGACCGCTTCGCCGTGAGGATGGTAGTTGCCCGACGTGTCGCCGCAAATCTTGGCCGACTTGCGATGCTGTGAACCCGGCGTCAGGTTCAGGTCGTGCATGGCCATCAAGATGCGCCGCTGCACGGGCTTCAGGCCGTCGCGCGCATCCGGAAGTGCACGTGCGATCAGTGTGGAGACTGCGTAGCCAAGGTAAGACCGGCGCAGTTCATCCTCGATGGCGACCTGCAATAAGCCTTGCTGTTCCGCTTCCTGGCTTTCCGGTCTTGCTTCGGTGTTCTCGGTGGTTTCGGACATGAGGTATGCGATGAGCCGATCATTCCCGGCTATGCACACATTATACCCGCTCGACGGCCTTGTCCGGGTGTTGGCCGAGCGCGGCCCTCGGTTTGACTCGATCGAGTGCGCGCGGGTACCATATGCCTGACGGGCGGCATTCAATGCCGTCCGGTTTCTTGGCCGCCCTCGGTGTCCGATCGCTCATTGACAAGCATGTTGACCGTTGCTATACTCGCGTGCGGGTCCGTTAATACTTACGCCCCGAACGTGCTCTGTGCAGGCATCACCGGCGGACAGGTTCCACGAGCCACATACGATGCGATCTCTTGACGATCCGGTTCAGTTTGTGCGCGGCGTGGGGCCTCGCGGCGCCGAGCGGCTGGGACGCCTGGGCATACGAACGGTTCGGGACCTTCTGCGCCACATCCCTCGTCGCTATGAAGACCGTACGGCCTTTCGCAATATCGGTGATGTGCGGCCCGGCGAGCCCATCGTAACGCGTGGCGTTGTACTGGCTGCTGAGGTCATCAACACCCGACGGCGGGGCATGCAGCTCACGCGCGTCGTGATTGGTGACGGGACCGGCAGAGCGGAGCTTGCGTTCTTTCGCCAGCCTTATCTGCTCACGCGCTTCCAGCAGCTCATGGTCAAGCGCAAATCAGTGGTGGTGTATGGTGTTGCCCGATACGGACCGAACGGGCTGTCGTTCGAGCACCCGGAGTGGGAGGAGTTCGAGCCGGATGAGGAGGGTCTGTCCGCGGGACGCATTGTGCCGATGTACCCGCTCTCGGAAGGTCTCACCCAGCGTTGGCTTCGCAGCTCCATCGCGTCGGCCCTCGACAGCCATGGGAGCCTCATCCCGGACCCGATGCCGAGTTCGTTGAGGGAACGACACAGGCTGCTAGGGCTTGCCGACGCCTATCGGATGATCCACTTGCCGGACAGCCCGGAGTCGGCTGAAGAGGCGCGAAGGCGTTTGGTCTTCGACGAGTTCTTCCTGCTTCAGGTGGGTCTGGCCATGCGTCGGATGGATCGGGCGGGTGCTGCCGGCGCGCCCCTCGTTACAGCGTCGTCATCGGAGCTAGAAGCATTGGTGCGAGATCTGCTTCCGTTCGTTCCAACCTCCGATCAGGCAGCGGCGATCCGTGAGCTTGCCGCCGATATGGGCTCCGGGCGACAGATGAACCGGCTTCTGCACGGGGATGTGGGATCAGGGAAGACCGCCGTTGCCGTGGCCGCGATTGCGTTAGCCGTTCGCAGCGGCCATCAGGCGGCTGTCATGGCGCCGACGGAGATTCTGGCCCAGCAGCAGGCGTCGGTCCTGAGTGCGTGGCTGCGAAGGGTTGGGCTTGACGTCGAGCTCGCCACCGGTTCCATGAGCTCGCGAGCACGATCGGCCTTGCGCGCCAGGCTGGAGTCGGGCGAAACGCGCGTCGTTGTCGGAACGCATGCCCTGATCGAAGGCGATGTGCGCTTCCGGTCGTTGGGGCTGGTCATCATAGACGAGCAGCATCGTTTCGGCGTGCTGCAGCGTCAGTCGCTTCAGGCCAAGGGCGTTGCCCCTCACATTCTTGTGATGAGCGCCACGCCAATCCCTCGGACGCTCACGATGACACTCTACGGTGACCTCGATGTGACGGTTCTCAAGCAGATGCCGCCCGGTCGTGTGCCGGTCAAGACGCATTGGAAGAGACCGGATCAGTCGGCCTCGGTCTATCGGGGTGTGGCTCGGCTGCTCGATCAGGGGCGACAGGCGTATGTCGTCTGCCCTCTGGTGGAGGAATCGGACAAGATGGAGGCAGCCGCAGCAACCCAGCATGCCCATCGGATCAGGAGCCAAATGCTCCCCGGATATCGCGTCGGAGTGCTGCATGGGCAGATGCCCGCCGAAGCCAAAGAGGCCTGCATGGCCGCTTTCAAGTCGGGAGAGCTTGACGTGCTCGTCAGTACGACCGTGATCGAGGTTGGGATAGACGTGCCGAACGCATCGGTTATGGTCGTGGAGAATGCGGATCGGTTCGGATTGGCCCAACTGCACCAGTTGCGCGGGCGTGTCGGACGCGGGCAGTATGCGTCATACTGTGTACTGATTGCTGATCCCACAACGGAAGCCGGCATGCGTCGGTTGCAGGCGATGACGGAGACGTGTGACGGGTTTCGGATCGCGGAAGAGGATCTGCGGCTGCGCGGTCCCGGCGAGTACTTTGGTACCCGCCAGAGCGGCATTCCCGAGTTCCAGTTTGCCGATCTGCTGCGCGACGAGGAGGTGCTGATCGAGACGCGGAAGGCGGCCGCGGAGTTGGTGCGTGCGGACCCGAAGCTGGCCTGTCCCGACAATCAGGCCCTTGCCGCCGAAGTTGCCGTACGTATCGCATCACTGGATCTCGTCAAGGTAAGCTGACGGTCATGTTTGCTTGTGTTGCCATCGTGCCGGGCAGTTTTGACCCGGTCACCAATGGGCATATTGATGTCATTGAACGCGCGTCGCGGTTGTTCCGCACCGTACGGGTTGCCGTTGCCGACAACAGCGCCAAACGGCCCACGTTCAGCAGGGACGAGCGCGTCGGAATGCTTACCGAAGCCTGCGGTCACTTGTCCAACGTGACGATTGGGTGGTTCGACGGACTGCTGGTCGAGTATGCACGCGCGATTTCCGCACATGCGATAGTGCGCGGGCTTCGAGCCGTGTCGGACTTCGAATACGAACTGCAGATGGCGCACACAAACAGATGTCTGGCTCCTGAAGTTGAGACCGTCTTCATGCCGACGAGGACGGACTACTCCTTCCTGAGCTCGAGTATTGTCAAAGAGATCGCCCGGCTGGGTGGGTCGGTGGAAGGACTGGTTCCGGACGGTGTACGACAGCGACTCCGAGAAAAGTTCGATCAGCGAGCAAGCTGAACCGAGGCGGCCATTGCCGCTCTCGAGCAGAATCCAGATCGGCGAGGCCGAGCAGGTTGACGTCTACAGCATCCTGAACGAGCTGTTGGAGCTTCCCGACAAGGCGAAGAAGCTCCCAGGCAACGTGCTGGTGGGTTTCAACCACGAGCGATTCGGTCATCTGGTGCTGAAGATCAGGGCCAACCTGCCGGAGGATATGAAGCGAGCCCGGCGGCTGACGCGCGACACGGAAAAGATCGTCGGCGAGGCCAAGACCAGCGCCAAGCAAGAGCTGGAGCGCGCACGCGCAGAGGCCGACCGGATTGTGAATGAGGGGCGCGCATCGGCTGAACGGATCGTCCAGAGCGCTCGCGAAGAGGCGGCCCGCCTGGTTGAGCAAAGCGAGATTTGCCGTATGGCGGAAGCACAGGCTCGGGAGACGCTTCATAACGCCACCACCGAGGCTCGGCAGACCATGGACGATGCCAGGGCGGCGGCCGCCGAAATCCGGACCGGCGCCAACGATTACGCCCGCGATGTGCTCGTCAGCCTGGAGGGCGTGCTGACGAAGGCAATGGGAACCATCCAGCGTGGTCGTGAAGCACTCGATCAGGCGCGGGATGAGGACGCCCTCTGAGGCCCAAGCGCTATGCAGTTTGACCTGTCGGATATCCTGGCGCGAGTCGGGATCCGACGAACCTGTGACATACTGGAACCGCCCATCGCGGATGGAGACCTGACGTGCATCGAGCCCATCCGGGGTGAACTGTGCTTCGTCAATGCCGGCAGTGCGCTGCTGGTGACGGGGCAGGTTTCGACGAGGGTGGCCATGGTCTGCAGCCGGTGCCTGGCCGCGATGGAGGAGCCCCTCGACGTCGAGATTGACGAGCAGTATCCGCTGGTGAACCGAACGGCAGGCGGTCCGGGCCACCGGCACGATGTTGTTGTTGACGAAGAAGAGAATATCGCCTCGGGGCGGTTGTTCAGCGGGCCATTGCTGGACCTCACCGAGTTGCTGCGGCAGACGTTGTCGGTCGCGTTGCCGTTGCAGCCGTTGCACCGGCCCGATTGCGCCGGATTGTGCCGTACGTGCGGGCACGATCTGAATATGGGCCCGTGTGCGTGTCGGTCCCATCATCCGGACTCGCGTCTTGCTGCTCTAGGCAAGCTGCTGGACGAGCGAGTGAAACCGTCATAGTTGTTTGGCAAATCCATAGGAAAACCGAGAGGTTCAGATGCCCTTACCAAAACGTCGTCATTCCAATATGCGGACGCGGCTGCGCCGCACCCACTACAAACTGCATGCGCCTGTCGTTGGTGAGTGCCCGAAGTGCCGCAAGCCGCGACGCCCGCATCATGCCTGCCCGTCGTGCGGCTTCTACAACGGGCGTCAGGTCATCGAGATCAAGAAAAAGCGCGGCAAGGCGGAGTAGCCGCCGAATGACCGTATGACCGCTGCGCCCCCACGCATCGCCATAGATGCGATGGGCGGAGACAATGGCCCCGCCGAGGTTGTGCGTGGCGCGGCCCATGCTGCGCGCTCACTTGAGGGGGGCGTTCTGCTGACTCTGGTGGGCGATGCCGATCAGCTTAAGCAGTGCCTCGGCCTCGTCGGCCCGGTGCCCGCCTCGGTCCAGATTCGGCATGCGTCACAGATTGTCACCATGCACGATCGGCCTTCCGAAGCGATCCGGGGCAAGCCGGACGCATCGGTTTCCGTAGCGGCTCGCCTCGTCAAGGAGGGCGAAGCGGATGGGTTCATCTCCATCGGCAACACCGGTGCCGCCATGGCGGCAGCACTGTTCCATTTGCGGCCCGTGCCCGGCATATCCCGTCCGGCGATTGCGGCGGTGCTGCCGACGGCGACCAAGCCGGTGGTGATGCTCGACATGGGGGCGACGGTGGACGGGACACCCCAGCAGTTGCTGGAGTTCGCCATCATGGGGCTTGCGTATTGCCGGAGAGTGCTGCATCGGCCGACGCCCAGGGTAGCGCTGTTGTCCAACGGCGAGGAGTCGGGCAAGGGCAACGAGCTGACGAAACGAGCGCACGCTCTTCTGAAGGCATATGTGCCTGAGTTCACAGGCAATATCGAGGCGGGTGATGCATTTCGCGGCAGAGCGGATGTTGTCGTCTGTGACGGTTTCGATGGCAACGTGCTACTGAAGGGCGCGGAAGGCGTGGTCGAGATGGTGATGTTGGCGCTGCGCGAGGAACTGACCCGCCACCCATGGATGAGGCTGGCGCTGCTTCCTCTGCGTCCGGCGATGTCACGCTTGAGGGCACGGCTCGACTACCGCGAGTTCGGCGGGGCTCCGCTCCTGGGCGTCAACGGCGTATGCATCATCGGGCACGGCAAGTCCGACTGGATCGCCGTGTCCAATGCGGTCCGGGTTGCAGCCGAGTCGATCGGCCGAGACCTGGTTCCTGAGCTGACGCGGGCCGCTGAGGATCTTCGCGCTCGGCGTGCAAACAGCAACCAGTGACGAAGCACGTTCATCATCGCAGCGGTGTCTGCGGAGCGGGTATCCTCGGCGTGGGGATGGCCGTCCCATCGCAGGTCGTCACCAACGCCGACCTCGAGCAGATCGTGGATACGTCGGATGAGTGGATCTTCACACGGACCGGGATCCGCGAGCGCAGGATCGCCGGCCCGGGCGAGTATACGTCCGACCTCGCGACCGATGCATGTCGGCAGGCCCTCAGTGATGCGGAAGTAGACGCTAAGGATATTGACCTTGTTCTGTGCGCAACGACGTCGGGCGACCATCTGTGGCCGGCAACGGCATGTCTGGTTCAGGATCGGATTGGGGCTCAGGGGGCTCAAGCCGTTGACATTTCTGCCGCCTGTGCCGGATTTGTCTACGGTCTGCAGATGGCGGGTGCGCTTATCCAGACTGGGGCCGTTCGGAAAGCCCTTGTTGTCGGCGCCGATACGCTCAGCCGCCACGTTGACTGGACGGACCGCTCTACATGCGTCCTCTTCGGTGACGGCGCCGGGGCCGTGGCGCTGGGCCAGGTCCCAGCAGGGTATGGCCTGCTCGGATCGGCGATGGGCGCGGACGGCTCGCGCTTTGGTGACCTCCTCATACCGGCCGGCGGCACGCGGATGCCGCTGACGCCGGAACTGCTTGCGGAGCACAAGGACAAACTCCTCATGCACGGTCAGGAGGTGTTCAAGTTCGCGGTGCGCATCATGGGCGAGAGCTGCCTGGCTGCACTGGATAGGGCCGGAATGACGCCTGACGACGTAAACCTGTTCATCCCGCATCAGGCAAACGTGCGAATCATCCGTGCGGCAGCCGAGCGAATGCGGCTCCCGAAGGAGCGTGTGTTCACCAACCTTGACCGTTACGGCAACACTTCGGCCGCGTCGGTGCCGATCGCGCTGTGCGAAGCGGTGAGGATGGGGCGCGTCAGACAGAATGACGTGCTCGTGCTGGTTGGGTTCGGCGCGGGAATGACCTGGGGGGCCAATGTTGTCCGCTGGTCGCGGGCTGAAGGGGATGGATCGCGCTGATGCGCTATGCGCTGATGTTTCCCGGTCAGGGATCGCAGAAGGTGGGCATGGGGGCGGAGCTGCGCAGAGTGTCCCAGGCGGCAGCGGGCCTCTTTGCCGTTTCGACAGATGTGCTGGGGTACGATCTTGCCGAGCTTTGCGAAAGAGGCCCGGCTGAGACGCTCGGCGAAACGCGCTATACTCAACCCGCGTTGTATACGACCTCGTGTGCGGCGCTGGAGGCGTTGCGCGAACGTGTTGCGGTGGAGCCGTTTGCGGTTGCCGGCCATAGTGTTGGGGAGTATGCTGCCCTGTATGCAGCGAAGGCCTTCTCGTTCGAAGTCGGCCTCCGCCTGGTGCGGCGTCGTGCGGAACTGATGCAGGCAGTCGCCGAGCGGAAGCCGGGTTCGATGGCTGCCGTGCTCGGGCTCGATGCGGAGTCTGTGCAGCGCTGCTGTGAGCAGGCTCGGTCCGAGGGCGTTGTGGGCATAGCGAACCTGAACTGCCCGGGGCAGATTGTCATTTCAGGTGAAGAAGCGGCTGTAGCCGTCGCCTCGGCGCTGCTCCGCGATGCCGGTGCGAAGCGCATCGTCCGGCTGCCGGTCTCCGGGGGCTTCCATTCTCCGCTGATGGCCGAGGCGGGCGACGCGCTGTACGGCGATCTGCGTGATGCAAGGATCGGTAACCCCGATCCTCCTGTTGTGGTGAACGTAGCGGCAGAGTACTGCCGCTCGGGGCAGGATGTGGCGCCGTACCTGACCATGCAGGTGAGCGGAACGGTCCGATGGGAGGACTCGATGCGGCTGCTTGCGGGCGACGGTATGGAGCTGGCGATCGAGTTGGGGACCGGCAGTGTGCTGGCCGGGTTGATGAAACGCACCTGCCCGGATGTTGCAGTCATCAGCGTCGAGGATGAAAAGGGCCTCGACACCGCCGCACGAGCGCTGTCAGGGACATAGCCGCCGGACCATTTGCCGATCACGGCCAGTTGGAGGTTAGAGCTTTGAGTGGGGACGGAACAATGGAATCGAAGTGCGCGATTGTGACCGGCGCCGGCCGAGCAGGGCGGGGCATAGGCCGATCCATTGCGCTCGGTCTGGCGCGCTCCGGTGTCAACGTCGCCCTGAGCGACGTTGTAGCCGCCAATGCCGAAGCCGTCGCGCGCGAAGCAGCCGAGGCGACCGGGGTCAAAACGCTGGCATTTGCTGGTAGTGTCGCCGATGCCGAAGCGGTTCAGGCAATGTTCGATGGGGTCATGCAGGAATGGGGCAGAGTGGACATCCTCGTCAACAACGCCGGCATCACTCGCGATGACCTCATCTTGCGCATGTCCGAAGAGGCCTGGGATGCCGTCCTCGATGTGAACCTGAAGGGTGCGTTTCTGTGCACGCGTGCGGCTGCGAGGATCATGCTGCGACAGCGCTCAGGCCGCATCGTGAACATGGCTTCGGTCATGGGCATCGTAGGCAACCGTGGCCAGGCCAACTATTCCGCGAGCAAGGGCGGGCTGATCGCACTGACGAAGTCTACAGCAAAGGAACTGGGATCACGGGGCATCACGTGCAATGCAGTGGCACCCGGTTTCATTGAGACGGTGATGACCGACGCATTGCCGGAGGAGTTGCGGGAGCAGATGAAGAAACAAGTTCCGCTCGAGCGTCTCGGCAGCCCGGACGATGTCGCTGACGTCGTATGCTTTCTGTGTTCGGATGCGGCATCCTATGTGACCGGCCAGGTCATCAGCGTGGACGGTGGGCTGTTCATGTAGGATTGGCTCTTCGGTTGCGAAACGTATCGCAACCCCAGGGGCGCCAGATTCAGACTAGAGCGAGCTTCAGAGATCCGGCTTGAGCCGGAAGCCAAGGCGAACGCCATCATACAAGGAGATGACGAATGTCAACGTTTGAGCGTGTGAGAAAGATTGTTGCCGACCGACTCGATAAGGGCGAGGATGAGGTGACCATTGACGCTGAGTTCATGAAAGACCTGAATGCGGACTCCCTCGATGTCGTCGAACTGGTCATGGCACTCGAAGAGGAGTTTGATATAGATATTCCTGACGAAGAGGCTGAGGAGATCAAGACGGTTGGCGACGCCGTGCGCTACATCGAGGAGAAGACGAAATCGTAGCAGATCGCAGCGACATGAAGGCCAGGACGGCTGAGGCTGGCGCACAGCCGGGGCGACGTGTCGTCGTCACGGGAATGGGCTTGATCACAAGCATCGGTATGGATCTCGATACGTACTGGTCCAGCTTGATGCAAGGGCGCTCGGGTGTCGGACCGATCACGATGTTCGACACCTCTGAGTTTGCTAGCCGTATCGCGTCCGAGGTGAGGGACTTCGATCCCGAGCAGTTCATGGAGCGCAAAGAGGCCAGGCGAATGGATCGCTTCGTCCAGTTTGCCGTGGCGGCAACGCGCTCTGCGCTCCAGGATGCTTCCTTCGAAGTCCCGGCGGACAGGGCTGACAGAACGGGTGTTCTGATCGGCTCCGGCATCGGCGGCATCATGACCATGGAAGATCAGTTCGGCGTCCTGGCCGCCAAGGGCCCCAAATGGATCAGTCCTTTCTTCATCCCGATGCTGATCTCCGACATGGGGTCCGGCCAGGTCTCGATCCTATTCGGAGCCAAGGGACCGAACAGCACGGTCGTCACGGCCTGCGCGACGGGTACGCATGCCATCGGCGACTCTTTTCACATCATCCGGAGAGGCGACGCCGACGCCATGATTGCGGGAGGGGCCGAGGCGCCGATCTCACGGCTGGGACTTGGAGGCTTCTGCGCGTCTCGCGCGCTGTCAACGCGAAACGATGAGCCTGAAAGAGCCAGTCGCCCGTTCGACAAAGATCGTGACGGGTTCGTCATGGGTGAGGGAGCCGGAATCGTGCTCCTCGAGTCTCTCGACCATGCGCTGGCTCGCGGAGCAAGGATCCGTGCGGAAGTGGTTGGCTATGGGCTGACCGGCGACGCCTATCACATTACTGCGCCGGCGCCCGGAGGCGAGGGGGCGGCCCGCGCCATGGCCATGGCGTTGAAAGGTGCAGGCGTGGAACCGACGGCTGTTGACTACATCAATGCGCACGGCACCTCGACACTTCCAAACGACAAGCTGGAGACCGCCGCGATCAAGACGGTTTTCGGAGACCACGCATGGCGGGTGGCGATCAGTTCGACGAAATCTATGACCGCTCACCTGCTCGGCGCGGCGGGGGCCGTCGAGGCCATCACGACAATCCTCGCCATGGAGCATTCGGTCGTGCCTCCGACGATCAACTACGAAACACCCGATCCAGAATGCGATCTGAACTACACGCCGAACAAGCCGGTCAGCCGATCCATCGCGTACGGCATGTCGAACTCGTTCGGCTTTGGCGGGCACAACGCTTCGGTGTTGCTCAAGAAGTGGCAAGGGGCATGAGCCGCAAAGTGATGGACAGGCGGCAGTGAGTTCCGGCATCACTCGATCGGGTGGCTCGGGAGTGATCTCGACCCCATGAGGATGGGCTGCGTTGCGTAACGGACGGGCTGTGGGGCCGGATTCGCTTGCGGCCTCCATCCGTCAACGCATCGGTGTTGAGCTGAAGGACGAGCAGTTGCTGCGCAAGGCCCTCTGTCACAGGTCGGCTGTTCCGCTCGACGCCGGACTCAGCTATGAACGTCTCGAGTTTCTCGGGGACGCCGTTCTCAGTCTCATACTCTGCGAGTGGCTCTACGTGACTCTTCCGAGTTTGAGTGAGGGCGACATGGCCAAACGCCGGGCCTATCTTGCCAGCAAGCCCGTGCTCGCTGAAGCGGGCCGCATGGCCGGTCTGGACGAAGTGATTGTGCTTGGACCGACGGCAGAGGTGAACGGCGAGAGGCATCGTGCTTCCATCAGGGCAGACGTTGTCGAAGCGCTCATCGGTGCGGTCTACCTCGATAGAGGGCTGCGGTCGGCGCGCAGCCTCGTGCGCAGGCTGCTCAAGTCGGCATTCCAACGTGTATCCGAAGATGGCTGCGCGACCGACAGCAAGACACGCCTGCAAGAGCTCACACAGGCGCGATGGGGCATGCTTCCGACCTACGATGTTCCGGCGCCTGAAGGCGAGGCGCATCAGCCCACGTTCACGGCGGTCGTCCGTCTCGGCGGTCGTGTCCTCGGCGTCGGCCGTGGCCCGTCCAAGAAGGCGGCCCAACAAGAGGCCGCACGATGTGCGCTCGACAGCCTAGACGAGGCAGGGGGGCTCCCGAATGGACAAACCGATTGACGTGGGAGTGATCGGCGGCAGCGGGTTCTACCAGTTCCTCGAACATGCCGAGGTCCGGTCTATAGAGACTCCATACGGCAGTCCGAGTGACGACGTTGTCGTCGCCGATGTCGGTAACCGGCGTGTCGCTTTTCTGCCCAGACACGGCCGCCATCACACGATCCCGCCGCACCGGATCAACTATCGGGCGAACATATGGGCGCTGAAGTCGCTCGGGGTCCGGTACCTGATCAGCCCTTGCGCTGTCGGAAGCCTGCAGACGCACATCAAGCCCGAGCACTACGTCTTGTGTGACCAGTACGTGGATCGAACAACCGGACGTGCGGACACATACTGCGAAGGTCCCGACGTATTCCATGTAGGGGCGGCCGAGCCCTATTGCCCGAAGTTGCGGGCGATAGCGGCGCATGTCATCAGTCGGCACGGAATCCCGATGCATGAGACCGGCACCATCGTGGTGATCAATGGTCCGCGCTTCTCGACGAAAGCCGAGAGCCAGTGGTTCACGCAGTCGGGATTCCACGTTGTCGGCATGACGCAGTACCCTGAAGCTCATCTTGCTAGAGAGCTCGAGATCGCAGTCGTCAACATATCGTTGGTCACGGACTACGACTGCGGCCTGGTTGCCGAAGGGGCGGTGGCGCCTGTGAGCGCGGAAGAGGTGCGTCAGGTGTTCGCGCGCAACAGCGCAGGCATCCGGTCGGTCGTTCTCGACATTGCCCGCGAGATTCCGGCCGACCTGGACAGCGATGCGCACCATGCCCGCGATTTCGCGAGCATCAGCGCTTGAGAGCCGAGAGGCGCGAGGTGAGAGACAGGCCCCAGGGCGTTCCGCCAACTGTCGAATGGTCTGGTACGACGCTGCGCATCATTGACCAGCGACTGCTGCCTCATCGGTTGGAGGCAATGACCCTGACTTCGTGCGCCGAGGCAGCCGACGCAATCCGCAATATGGCCGTTCGAGGCGCGCCTGCAATAGGGTGTGTGGCGGCATTCGGGATGGCTCTTGCCACACTTGATCTGCCGGACGACCGCGAGAGAGCCATGGAGCTCCTCGAACGCGCGGCAGGCGTTCTCAAAGCCACTCGCCCGACAGCCGTCAACCTCGCGCATGCCGTCGAGCTGGCCCTTGCCGAGGCTCGGTTGGCTCGATCGGCGGCGGAAATCCCGGGTCGCGTGACTGCTGCGGCCCGGCGGCTGATGGAGTCCGATGTTGCGGCGAACATGGAGATCGGGCGACTTGGCGCCGCGCTGCTTCCCGAACGATGCTCGGTCTTGACGCACTGCAACGCGGGATCCCTCGCGACTGCGGGATATGGGACGGCCCTCGGGATTGTCCGAACGGCGTATGCCCAGGGGAAGCTGACGCGGGTCTTTGCGGACGAAACGCGACCGAGACTGCAGGGATTGCAACTGACGGCCTGGGAGTTGATGCAGGACGGCATTCCCGTGACGGTGATTGCCGACAATGCCGCGGCAGCGCTTATGCGGTCGGGTCGAGTGAGCGCCGTCGTCGTTGGCGCGGATCGGATTGCGGCCAACGGTGATGCGGCCAACAAGATCGGCACCTACGGCGTGGCGATCCTCGCCAAGCACCATCGCGTACCCTTCTATGTCGCTGCGCCGACCTCGACGCTGGATTGGGCGATCGCCGACGGCGATGGTATCCCGATCGAGGAGCGTGCACCCGAGGAGATAACGGGAACCGGGGCAGGGCGTGTTGGCCCTGAGGGTGTGGAAGTGTGGAACCCATCATTCGACGTGACGCCGTGTGAGTTGATCACCGCGATCGTCACAGAAAACGGCGTCATCGAAACGCCTTCGCGTGCCGCCATGGATGCCTACCGCGAGCGAACCTGCCGCACGGTGGCAGGCGGTGACGGCGTGACTGGCCGTTGAGGTCTGGAGGATAGTCGCCAATGGAGCACTCACTGACGCAGAGCCTCATCCGAGATATACCTGACTTCCCCAAGCCCGGCATAGTCTTCAAGGATATCACGCCGGTGCTGGCCCATCCGGACGCGTTTCGGCGTGTCGTCGGTGACATGGCCTCGTATGCGCGCGAGGTCCAAGCGGAGGCCGTGGCCGGGATCGAATCGCGCGGGTTCATCTTTGGCGCCGCCGTCGCGCTTGAGTGCAAGTTGCCCTTTGTCCCCATACGAAAGCCGGGGAAGCTGCCGTACAAGACGATCCGCGAGGAGTACGAACTGGAGTACGGGGTTAACGCGATCGAGATGCACACGGACGCGCTCAAAGCGGGGCAGAGAGTCGTTGTCGTTGACGACCTTTTGGCGACGGGGGGTACTGCGGCCGCTGCGATCCGACTGGTTCGACGGCTCGGCGCCGATGTGGTGGGTGCGGTGTTCGTTGTTGAGCTCGGCTTCCTCCGGGGACGTGCGGCGCTCAAGGACATGCCCGTACGCTGTCTGGTGCGTTTCGACTGATCAGGCCAAACAGGGGGTGAGATGATGAATGCAAAGGCTTCAGCGTCCACCGAAGGCTGGTTGGAGCGCTGGTTTCGTTTGCGCGAGAACGGCACGACCGCGCGAACCGAGCTGTTGGCCGGTATCACGACATTCATGACGATGGCGTACATCATCGCCGTGAACCCGTCCATCCTGTCGCGAGTGCCGGGCGGCGGGAGCGGGCCTGCACTGCAAGCCACGGTCGCCGCAACGTGTCTGGGGGCAGCCATTCCGACATTGCTGATGGGGCTGTGGACGAACTACCCGTTGGCGCTTGCGAGCGGCATGGGGCTGAATGTCGCCCTGGTGTCGGCTGTGAGCGCATCCGAGGGGATCACCTGGCAGGCGATGATGGGGGTGGTCTTCATCGAGGGATGCATCATCGCCGTGCTCGTAATGACGCGCACACGCGAGTACGTGATGAACTGCATTCCCATGGATCTCAAGCGGGGCTTCGCCGTTGGGATCGGGCTGCTGATCGCCGTGCTCGGGCTCCATAACGCACACTGGATCGGTTCGACACCGGGGCCTGGGGGCATGCCCCTGCTGACGTTGCCTCTTGGCAACTTCCGGACTCCTGCGACGCTTGTGGCCACGTTCGGACTGCTGTTAACCATGGCCCTGATGGTTGGGCGTGTGCGGGGCGCCCTGCTGATTGGGATTGCCGCTACGTCTCTGGCAGCCTATGCCGCCCGTGTTGCCTCGCCGCCCGCGAGCCTGGTGGCGATGCCCGACCTTTCAACGTTTGGCCGCCTTGACCTCACGGGGGCGCTTCAGCCCGCACTGGTGGCATTGGTGTTTGCGTTCCTGTTGACAGATTTCTTCGACACCATGGGTTCTGTCATTGCGGTGACGGGTCAATCCGGACATCTGAAGCCCGACGGGTCATTGCCGCGCCTGAGGCAAGTGCTCCTCGTGGATTCGTTCGGTGCGATCTGGGGCGGTCTCTGTTCGGCTTCCTCCGTCACAACCTACGTCGAGAGCGCATCCGGCGTGGCGGAGGGCGGGCGAACCGGGCTCACTTCCGTGGTGGTAGGTGCGCTCTTTCTGGTGGCGATGTTCTCGGCCCCCATGGCCGCCGCCGTTCCGCCCGAGGCGACGGCTGCCGCCCTGGTTGTGGTCGGGTTTCTGATGATGCAGGCGGTTAAGGACATCGAGTTCGGCAATATGGCGTCGTCGATTCCTGCGTTTCTTTCAGCGCTGGTGATCCCGCTGACGATGAGCATCTCCCGGGGCATCGGAATCGGGCTGATCGCCTACGCGTTGCTGCATGTCCTGACGGGCAGGGGGCGTTCCATTCAGCCCGCGGTCTGGATTCTGGCGGTGCTGTTTGGCGCATCGTTCGCCGTGGAAGGGTTGCGCTGACGGGGTGATGGTTGTCGGTTGATGAATCAAGGCGGGGTGTGCCGTTCTTCAGTGATGACGGCCGCAGCTCCGCAAGCAAGGAGAGACTGATGGGATTGGTGGTGATCGGCGTTCAGTGTGTATCGGCCAGCGCGGGCAAGTGCTATGCCCGTGAGCTGGTCTCGACAGCGGAGGAGTTCAACGTACCCCTGACGTGGCTGATCGGCGTATCGTCCCACGATCCGATGGGCAATGCCAATCTCTACCGCAACGAGTATCTGCATCGCATTCCATCATGGCACGAGATCGGTCTCCTGCTGGATCTGAACAATGGTGTGAATACTGCCGACAGGGCGCGCAGCGACCTGATCCGGCTTGGGAAGGAAATCCTGAAGCAGTGCCACGTCAAGCCGACAGCGTGCTGGGTGACTGGCGGTCAACTGGACGAGACCGTCATCCGTCGACTGGAGGATGTGGGGGTCCTTGTAGCGATCGCGCCTGAAGCGCCTGGGGCCGCAATCCCGACCGGTCTGTACCATCCCGACTACAAGGCTCCAAACCAGTCAGGCGACGCAAAGCTCTATCGTCTGGGCGCACCGGTGTTCGGGCTGGCCGACCTGGCAGATGGGAAGCTGCCGGTTGAGGCCTGCGCCGCGTCCTCGTGCACCGTGATATGGACGCGCGATGATCGAGATGACAGCCAGGCTCTTGGTCACGTCCTCCGTGAGGCGCGTGACGCGGACTTGCCGATTCGAGTAGCCACTGCAGCCATACGAGGGTGACGCATGGGGCAGGCGAGCCTGAGCGTTGGCGGCTCCGTTCTGCACTGGCGTTGACCGTCGCCTGTGTGCTCTGGGCGGGCTCGGCAATAGCAGCGAAGGTTGCCATCGGGCATGGAGCGTACCCGGCAGCCGACAAGATCGGCCCCATTTCGCTTGCGTGCCTTCGCTTCGGCATTGCGGGCCTGCTCCTGCTGTGGTACCTGCGCGCAACGGGCCGATTGGCGGCCGTTGATCGGCAGGACCGATGGCGTTTCACCGTGCTCGGGGTGATGGGCATCGGGGTCACGTACGGTGTCTTCTACGGCGGCATGCAGTACACGACCGCCACGGAGACTACCTTCCTCGTGGCCGCCGAGCCCATTCTCATTGCCGTGCTTGCGCGCTCGTTGCTTGGGGAGCGTCTGCAGCCCGCTCAGGCGATCGGGCTGGCGGTCGGACTGTTCGGCGTCTATGTGATCGTGTTCCGAGGTTTTGTCCCCAGCCTCCAGGGAACGGTGCTGGCCAACGCCGTCGTGACCATCGCGCTCCTGTTCGAGGCTTACGCGTCCGTCGTCGGGAAAGGCTTGACGCAACGCTATCCTGGCTTGTCGGTTGCGGCGTACGGTATGGTGATCGGTGCGCTGTTCCTTCTGCCGGCAGCGCTGTTGGAGACATGCAGGAGACCAATGTGGAAACCGGGTTGGCCGGAAGTCGCGGCCGTTGCCTATCTGACCCTGCTGTGTTCATGTCTCTGCTATGGCATCTGGTACTCTCTTCTCGAAAGACACTCGGTGTCCACCATGTCCGGCTTCCTGTTCATCCAGCCCGTCCTGGGCCCGATATACGGCATCGTGCTTCTGGGTGAGAGCCTTTCGATAGCGACCGCTTTCGGCGCCATCGCGACGCTTGCTGGAGTGTGGATGGTGGCGGCAACTCGATCGGGCACGTGCGCCCTTGCACCAAACGGGTGTGACTGAAGGATGTCCTGATGGCGGTCGGAACCTGCCTGTATTGCTCTCGCAGATTGGAGCCGGAAGACGAAGTCGCTATGTGCGACGTGTGCTGCGTCGGGCACCACAGGGACTGCTGGGCACGGAATGGCCGTTGCAGCACATTCCGATGCACCGGCTCGCCGCGCTACATGACGGGCGAGGAGTATGCCGCAGCTCTCGAACAAGCTCTGGAAACCGCCAACTCGGAGCCGCGAAACTGCCCGCTGTGCGGGGGGCAAGTGTACGCTGGGACTGTCCAGGGCCGCAAAGAGCAAGGCACGCAGAACCCCGTCGAGTCGTCGTTGATATTCCGCATTCGGCGCCGGACGGGAGAGTCGTCGGGCAGTCCGGCGCGCAGACTGGTTGAGCGCGTATTCGGCGCCCGCCAATGGCGCCTGCCGGGGGTTGTGCTTCGCGCTCGATCATGCGGAAACTGCCGCGCGCTGTTTCTCTGGGGAACGGCGATGGACGACAACTTCATCCAGATCGCGAGGGCTCAAGCCGCCGGCCGCTACTGCGTTCACTGCGGTACGGCCATGTGGGAAGGGGACATCCTTGTGCATGGGGGCGCCGGCAGCCATGCGCGATTTCATTGCGACACGGTTCCGCTGTTCCATCGTGACTGGCTTCTGCACAACACACTCGACAGGTTTGTGTATAACCGTTGGCCATTGCGCATACCGTCAATCCCGGCCTGTTCGTGCCCGAACTGCCGGTATACCGAGGTCTGCGGGCGGCCAATCTACAGGTTCGGCTAGGCCTGATTGTCGAAAAAAAAGATGGCGCGCGGGAGGAGTTCCGGTGACGCAAGACGAAACTACTCCAGAGGCGCAACGACGCTGAGCAGATCGCGGACCATCGCGGCTGCGTTGTGGGAAACGGTACGTGCATGGCGCGCGTATACACATTGATAGCGCGCGAATCGAAGCGGTTGGTGGTCGCTCTGCAGAGACGGAGCACTGAGGTTAACACCCGCAGTACGACGTAGTCCCACTGGTTACCGTTTGGTAGGAGGTTGCAGAGATGAAGGGGTTCATCGAGTATCTGGTGCAAGCCGTAGTTGATCTGCCCGAGGAAGTCCGGGTTGACGAGGAGCCTGGCGAGGTGGCGACAACCTATCGCGTCCATGTTGCTCCAAGCGACCTCGGCAAAGCGATCGGCAAGCAGGGGCGTATCGCCAATGCGATGCGCGTCCTGGCCAAGGCAAGTGCCATGAAGCACAAGCGGAGGGTGTACCTGGAAGTAGTGGGGGAGCCGGCAGACGCCCACGTTTCTGAGTGACATATCCCGACGTATCGCGCTCGATTCTTCTTGGGGTTGCCTTCGGACAACCCCACGTTTGTATCAGGTGTGATTGCGTCCGGCGGAAACGATGGCGTCGTTCCAGAGTGATGAAGCGGCGAGCTCCTCAGGAACCATCGCAGCGGTTACGTGAGCTGTCAAGAAGTCCGGGATCGGGGCCGGCCCCGTCCAAACCACTGGAGTGCCTGAGGCCGCAGACTGCGCAACGACACGATGCATCGTGCCGCCCTCGCGTATGTAGGTGACCAGTATTACCTGGGCGAGGCCGGCCACGATTTCGTCGCGACGTCGGTTTGAGCCCGGCACCGCCGACATGGTTGGATGAAACGGCGACACGACAAGATCCGCCGCTGCCGAGTCGGATCTTCGCCATATCCGCGCAGCGGCGAACAATCCTTCGCCGTGAACCACGCCCGGCACAGTCATCACCCCGCGGTCAAGGACATAGCATGTGGGCACGTCACGGCGACGCGCGGCCAGCGCGATTTCCTGATATTCCCGGCGGTTATGGCCGGTGACCGGAATACACCCGCGTTCGATGGCGATGTTGATGGCATCTGAAGCCGCACGCCGCGCCTCTTGGGAAGCGCCGTTGGAGGTCAGCACGGCCGCCATGGGCAGGTCGAGAACCGTGAGGCTGCCTGCGCCATAGAGAACGGCAGGCGGCCTCTCCATGGTGCGAAGCAGGGCCTGAGGGTATGCTGCGTCGTCGGCGGTCAGAACCGAGATGCCGCATCCGCGGAGCCGTCGGAGCAGCTCGACCGCGCCAGGCAGTGCCTTGCCAAGATCGCCCGCAACAATGGCGGCGTGCTTCGGGCTGAGCCCGAAGCGTTCTTCCAGGTGGGCCGCACTCAGCAGCGGGACCTCGGAAGGCTGCATTCGATGGATGGCCAGTCCTCGTCGGACCGATTGGATCGTGCTGTCGCCGATGCCGTGAAGCGCGTGCAGGGCGAGCACCAATGCCTCAGCGGTGATGGGCTGGGCGGGCGTCTCACGCATGCGGTGGCTTGTCATCGGCTGCGGCTGGCGTCGGCGAAAAACGGGTCCGTGTCTGAGGTAACCTCCGTACGTATGATGTCGTCCAATGGTTGATCGGTCTCCCCGATTGATGGCGGCTCCCCGAGACACCCCACCTGTCCTGTTGGGAGCCGCCATCTGACTGGCAGCGGTGCGACGTCAATGGATCGTCGCGACGCTACGTTGCCTTGCTGACTTCAAGTCCCTGGAACTCGAACCGGAAGGGGATCACCCTGGCCCCATGGTTGGCCAGCGCCTCGGAGACCTCACCCTGACGACCAGGTTCAGCGAAGAAGAGCAAGCATCCGCCTCCGCCGGCCCCGCATGCTTTGCCGTGCTTGGCGCCTGCGCGGGCAGCCACGTCGAACAGCTCCTCGATCTGATCGTTGGTGACGGATTCAGCCAGCGCCTTCTGATGTCGCCAGCTCTGGGCGATGAGCTCGCCGAACTCCTCGATAGCTGAGTTTTCGATTACCGTGCGCATTCGGACGGCGCAGTTGCGCAGATCGTAGAGTGCGTTGACCGTGGCCGGCGTGCCCTTCCTGAAGGCGTCCCACACCTCATGATGGATATTGCTTGAGAGACGCGACTTTCCCGTGTAGCAGAGGACGAGTCGTTCCTCCAAAGCTGTCAGCATGTCCGGAGGTACGCGCAAGCGCTCCACCGTGACGTCTTCAGCGAATGTCATGTAACAGAAGCCGCCGACGGCCGCTGCATACTGGTCTTGCTTCCCGCCCAGGATGCCGAGGATATCCTCGAGCCGATACGCGAGTTCGGCGATGCGCTCTTTCTGCTTGAGATCGGGGCTCACCTCAGCCTGGATGAGGCTCAGCCAGCACACATTCAGTGCGGCCGAGGTGCCCAGGCCCGAGCCTGAAGGCAAATCGCACCAGTAGGTGACCCGGATGCCTTCATCGGGTGCGACGTTCTGATCCGTGGTTTCGCGGATCTCGAGCTGCCCGTGCACGTACTTGTCTATCGTCGCATTGACGACGGCGCCGCCTGCTCCACGCGCGAATATGCCGACATCGGTCCAAGCTCCTGTAAAGTCCACGCGTACGGGCGCACGGCTAGTGATCAGCATCGTATAGCTCCTCAGGGCGTTTATGCTGCCAGGCGGCAACGCATGGTCGCCATCGTGCGGGCTTCCGCGCGGTTACGCGAGCTCTTGTCGCCCCGCACAATCGAAAACTGCTCCTTGCAGGAACCCCGTGCAGCACCGGCGCATTATAACGACGGCGAAATCCAATCGTCAAGGACGGGGGCTCCAGCAGGAGACAGCCGCCCCCAGAGGTGAGGATCATCGTGTCCAGTTATACTGCGCGCGACGTCCAGGAAGGACGCGCGCCTCTTCCGGTAGGCGCCCGAACGGATCGTTGGTGGGTTGAGCCACTCCTTGTCGTCGGGACGCTCGTCGCGTTCAGCGTATATGCAATGTGGCGCGCCTTCGAGGGCGACTACTACGACGGCTTGCAGGCCCTGCAGCACGGGGCATCCCAAGCGCCCCTGTACCTGTCGCCGTTCTACTCTCCGCCGGTCCATGAGTGGTTCCCCGATTTCCAGGGTCGGTTCATGGTCTCGCCGGCCTTCTTTGTGCTGGTGTTTCCGCTGAGCTTCCGCGCTACCTGCTATTACTGCCGGCGCTCCTATTACCGGGCCTTCTTCTGGGACCCCCCAGCGTGCGGCATGCCTGAGCCGAGTATGACCCATCGGAAGCGCTACACCGGAGAGAGTGCCTGGCCTTTCCTGCTTCAGAACCTCCACAGGTACGCGCTCTACGCTATTCTCATCGTCGTGGCATTCCATTACAAGCATCTTTATGATGCCTGCTTCATGATGAAGGACGGCGTGCGCCACTTCGGAATCGGGCTTGGAACGATCATCATGGCACTCGATGCGGTACTGCTCTCCCTCTACGTTTTCTCGTGCCATTCATGGCGGCATTTGATCGGCGGAGGTCTGAACAAGCTGAGCGCTGCTCCTGTCCGGAATCGGATATGGCGGGCGGTGTCGTCGCTGAACGCGCGCCACGGGCTCTACTTCTGGCTGAGCCTCATCACTGTCGGCGCCGCTGATCTCTATGTTCGGTTGATCGCCGCCGGCGCGTTTTCGGACCCGAGGATACTCTAGCCATGGAACCCTACGAGACAATAGCGCACGATGTGCTGATCATCGGAGCGGGCGGCGCGGGTTTGCGGGCCGCTATCGCCGTGATGGAGGCCGGGCTGGACTGCGGCATTGTGTGTAAGTCGCTCCTGGGCAAGGCGCATACCGTGATGGCCGAGGGCGGAGCGGCGGCGGCGCTCGCCAACATGCATGAACCAGACAACTGGAAGGTGCACTTCCGTGACACGATCATCGGTGGAGCCTATCTGAACAACCCGCGGACGGTCGAGCTGTTCGCCAAAGAAGCGATCGAGAGGGTGCTCGAGTTGGAGGAGTACGGGGCCGTTTTCGATCGCACCTCCGAGGGGCTCATAGCGCAGCGGCCCTTCGGTGGTCATACCTACCGGCGCCTCAACCATGTCGGTGACCGAACGGGACTTGAGCTAATCCGTACCCTCCAGGACAAAGCCGTGTCCATGGGCCCTGCCGTCCACATGGAGCAGACGGTGACCCGCCTGCTGACATCGGAGGGGCGGATCGTCGGAGCCCTCGCATACGAGAGGGCCGATGGACGGATCATTGTCTATCGGGCTAAAGCGGTTGTGCTGGCAACCGGCGGGTGGGGGCGGATGTACCGACACACGTCGAACTCATGGGAATCCACCGGCGATGGAGCCGCGATGGCACTCGTGGCCGGCGCTGACCTCATTGACATGGAGATGGTGCAGTTCCATCCAACCGGCATGCTGTGGCCGCCCGCCGTCCGTGGTCTGCTCGTCACCGAGGCGGTGCGTGGCGAAGGCGGCATCCTGCGCAACGGTCGGGGCGAGCGGTTCATGTTCAAACCCGAGTACATGCCCGAACGCTACAGGGGCAAGTTCGCGGACGACCCTGAGGAGGCCGAACGCTGGCTCGACGACAAGAACAACAACCGGCGCCCGCCGGAGCTGCTGCCCCGCGACGAGGTGGCCCGGGCCATCTACAAAGAGGTCAAGGCAGGTCGAGGGACGGAGCACGGGGGGGCGTACCTTGACGTCAGCCATCGGGGCGCTGCATACGTCAAGAAGAAGCTTCCTTCGATGTACGAGCAGTTTCTGGCTCTCGGCGACGTGGACATCACGAGTCAGCCGATGGAAGTGTATCCGACCGTGCACTACGCGATGGGGGGGATCCGCGTTGAGCCCGACACTTGTGCAACCTGCGTTCGAGGTCTGTATGCGGCCGGTGAATGCGCTGCAGGCCTGCACGGGGCGAACCGGCTGGGAGGCAACTCGCTGACCGATATCCTTGTCTTCGGACGCAGAGCCGGTCAGGCGGCAGCGGAATACGCCCGCTCTGCCGAGACAGGCGAATCGGATGCGAAGCAGATCGAGACGGAGCTGGATACGCTCTTAGGACCGCTTGCAAGGACCGAGGGCGAACGTCCGGCGGTTCTGGCGGCCGAGCTACAGGAAGCCATGCAGTCGGGAGCCATGATTGAGCGCTCTCACGATGGCCTCTCATCGTGCCTTGCGAAGGTACAGGAGCTCTCGGAACGAGCGAAACGACTGGCTGTGAATGGCGACCGCCGCTTCAACCCCGGTTGGCACGCCGCGCGGGACATTCGTTTTCAACTGCTCCTGTCCGAGGCGATCGTTCGCAGCGCTCTGGAGCGGAAGGAGAGCCGTGGCGCCCAGTGGCGCTCCGACTACCCGTTGACGGATCCTGAGTGGGGCAAGGTCAATCTTGTCGCTCGACTTCGCGACGGAGCGCTGACGATCGAAAAGGCGCCGTTGCCTCCGATGGCCGACCACCTGCGCGAGATCATGGAAGAGGTTAGGCGATGACATACCGCCAGTATCCTGCCGTCTATCCCCAGGGGAGGTGTGCGGCATGAAGGACACGATTCGGCTCAGGATTTTCCGTGGCGATGCTGCCGGGGGCGAGGAGCGCGAGTATGAGGTGAAGACGTTCCCCGGCATGGTTGTTCTCGATGCAGTCCACCAGATACAGAATGAGCAGGATGGGACCCTGGCCTGCCGCTGGAACTGCAAGGCCGGGAAGTGCGGTTCATGCAGCGCCGAGATCAACGGATATCCTCGGCTGATGTGCAAGTCGCGCGTCGAGGACTTCTACGACGCATCCGGCATGATCCGCGTTCATCCGATCAAGACGTTTCCGGTGGTGAAGGACCTCGTGACCGACGTGTCGTGGAACTACAAAGTCGCCGAGACGATTGCGCCGCTCAAGCTGGCCGATGACGAGCCGCGACCTCTGCGGATGGCTCAGGACGATGTCGAGCGGGCCCAGGAGTTCCGTCAGTGCATCGAGTGCTTCCTGTGTCAGACGGTGTGCCATGTGCTGCGCGACCACAACCGTACCGACGCCTACTATGGCCCTCGATTCATGGTGAAGATCGCGGCGCTCGATATGCATCCCTGCGATACGCTGGAGCGTCGCGCCTTCCTCAGGCAACAGGCGGGGATCGGATACTGCAACATCACGAAGTGCTGCCAGGAGGTGTGTCCCGAGCACATTCATATCACCGACAACGCCATCATCCCGCTGAAAGAGCGCGTTGCCGATGAGTTCTACGACCCGTTCAGGATGCTGCTCCGCAAGCTGCGCAGATCGAAGTGAACGGATGCGAACCATCCGACACACGTGGCACGCACTCCCTTCGATAGCCTGACCCTTCGTGCGGTTACGTATGAACTGTCGTCGTTGCTCATCGGAGGACAGATCCAGCATATCAGGACGATCGGGCCGAACGAGGCAGCGCTCCACGTACGCGCGCAGGGGCATTCACGCCGGCTTGCATTGTCGGCTGATGCCGAGGCGGCACGATTGCACCTTATCACCGGCAAGCTGCAATCCGGCTCGGATGCCGATCACTTCACGATGGCCCTGCGGAAGCACATCGAAGGCGGGCGCATCGCCGACTGCAGGCAGGTAGGCTTCGATCGGATCGCGCAGATCGTGGTGGAGAACCATGGATGCCGGTACACGCTGGTCTCCGAGTGCATGGGCAAGCACAGCAACGTTTTGCTTGTGGACGCGGATGGTGTGATCCTCGACTGCATACGGCATGTAGGAGCATCCTCGAATCGCCTGCGGCTCCTCTTGCCGGGACAGCCCTACATCCGGCCGCCTGGGCCGTCCGGCGCTGCCGACCTCCTCTCCGATGCGGGCCGGACTGAGTGCAGCAACGCCGCATCCGTGCCTCCGACTGAGCTTGCTGCGTGGTTTCAACAGCGGTTCGTAGGCATGTCTCCGTTCCTGAGCCGTGAGCTCGCCTGCCGGTGCTCACGCGATGGTCCCGAAGCGGCATGGGATGCTGTGGCAGGTCGGGCCATGCGCAACGCGTGGGAGCCCGTCACAATCCGCGATAGGAACGGCCGAGTGATCGGGGCGTATCCTTTGCGGCTTGCGAGCCTCGACGCGGATCTGCAGCATCCGGCAGCATCGGTGAACGATGCGCTGGCCGCCCTATCGGCAAGCCGTTCTGAGCATCGGTATCTCGCCGCGCGACGTGTGGCGCTGCTTCGTGATGTATCAGCCGCACGTGCCGCGCGAGAGGCTCGACTCGCTGATGCTCGGCGCGCCATCGAGGCACGGGGTCAGGCAGACGAACTGGCGCGGCATGCCGACCTCCTGCTGGCGTGCGGGGGCGCGGCGGAACCGATCGGCGGCAAGGTGGTCCTTCCGGACCTGTACAGGCCGGGCGAACAGGTGGAAGTCACGCTCAAGCCCGGGCTTGGAATCGCCGAGAATGCCGAGGCGCTTTACCGCAGGGCACGCAAACTGAGATCGGCTGCTGAGTGGGCCGATCGGCATGTCGCGAGCCTGATGGCCGATGCCGCGGCTCTCCGGGAGGCAGAAGCCGCCCTCACGGAAGACATCGGGATCGAATGCCTATCAGCGGTGGAAAATCGCCTCAGATCATTGGGGCTCCTGCCCGTGACAGGAGGCCAAAGCCGGGACGCCGAAGGGCGAGAGCGGACCGAAGACCGTGCATTGACGAAGGGTGTACGAGAACTCGACGGCCCACTTGGCTGGCGGATCCTGATGGGGTTGAACGCCGAAGGCAACGACACGATGCTAAGGCGCCTCTGTCGGCCCAACGACGTGTGGTTTCACGTGCGCGCGCACGCGAGCGCTCATGTGGTGGTCCGCAACCCTGATCGGAAGGCGGATCTGCCGCTGGCGGTGCTGGAATACGCTGCACGTCTTGCCGCACGGAGCAGCAAGGCGAAGCACTCGAGCGTTGTCTCGGTGGACTACACGTTCTGCAAGTTCGTGCGCCGCCCACGAGGAGCGGCGCACGGGAGAGTCACATACTCCAACGAGCGGACCATTGACGTTGAGCCGAGGACCGAAAGCTGAGGACTGAAAGGCGAACGGCAGGCGGCTCGGTGCGGATTCGATACGCTGCGCACTCAACGACGCGGCTCGGCGGGAGCCTCGCCCTCCCTCAACGACGCGGCTCGGCGGGAGCCTCGCCCTCCCTTCGGTCGCCCGCAACGGCCGACTCGTGCTCCCGAAATGCCTAGGTGCCCATGTGCCAGGAGCGCAGGTACTGCTCCTGAACCTCCGTCAGCGTGTCAATGCGGATGCCCATGGCGCTGAGCTTCAGCTCTGCGATACGGTTGTCTATCTCGACTGGAACGCCGTACACCTTCGGCTCCATCTCGCCCGAATGGCGTGCCATGTACTCGCTGCACAGCGCCTGGTTGGCGAAGCTCATGTCCATGACGCTGGCGGGATGTCCTTCGGCTGCCGCAAGGTTGATCAGCCGTCCCTCGCCGAGGACATAGAGGCGCCGGCCGTCCGGCATGACGAACTCCTCAACGAAGTCGCGTACTTTGCGGGTCGCAGCGGCCATATCGCGCAGGACGCTGAGGTCTATCTCGACGTTGAAGTGGCCGGAGTTGGCAATGATCGCGCCGTCCTTCATCAGAGCGAAGTGCTCGGCCCTGAGAACGCTCATATCGCCCGTCAGCGTGCAGAAGTGATCGCCGATCGCGGCCGCTTCTTCCATCGGCATGACGTCAAACCCATCCATGACTGCTTCCAGCGCCCGTACCGGGTTAACCTCGCAGATGATCACGCGAGCTCCCATGCCTTTGGCCCGAAGCGCCACTCCGCGACCGCACCAGCCGTATCCGGCAACGACGAACCGCGAGCCGGCTAGGAGGCGATTGGTCGCTCGTATGATCCCGTCAACGGTGCTCTGGCCTGTGCCGTAGCGGTTGTCGAACAGATGCTTGGTGTTCGCATCGTTGACGGCGATGATGGGGTAGAGGAGCGCTCCGTCGTTGGCCATGGCGCGCAGTCGGATCACGCCGGTTGTTGTTTCCTCGGTTCCGCCGATGATGCCGGCGGCGATTTCCTTCCGATCGCTGTGAATGACCCCCACAGTATCGGCGCCATCGTCCATGGTGAGGTGCGGTTTGGTGTCGAGCACTGCGTGGATATGGCGATAGTAGGTATCGTGGTCCTCGCCTTTGATGGCGAAGGTTGGGATTCCATACTCGGTGGCAAGGGCGGCCGCGACGTCATCCTGGGTTGAGAGCGGATTCGAGGCGCATAGCGCCACCTCAGCGCCTCCAGCCTTAAGGGTGATGGCGAGGTTGGCGGTCTCGGTCGTGACGTGCAGGCACGCCGCCAGCCTCAGGCCCTTGAGGGGCGTCTCCTTCGCGAACCGATCGCGAATCCGGCGGAGCACCGGCATCTCCATCTCGGCCCACTCGATGCGCAACTTGCCCTCAGGGGCTAAAGCGGCATTCTTTACATCGTAGTTCATCATGACTCCATTCGTAAGCGGGGTTGCGGCGATCTCGGGGGCGATAGGCTTAGCAGTCAACCACCGAACGGCGCCGTCGGGTATCTATTGGCATTCTGACCGGGCAGTATTCTACCGCGTTGAGCGCTGCCGTTCGGCCCTCCAATCTGGGAAGCCCTCATGCCGCCGAGATCTCGTCAAGGTGTTCGAGGTGGCGAGAAGGAAATACAAGCGGCCTGATCGAATGAAACAACAACCAAGACGAGCATGTGGGGCAAGGCATGAGCAAAGGCGTCTTTCTGTATACTGGTAACTTCCTTAAGTACGATCTGGGGCCGCAGCATCCGCTGAAGCCCACACGACTCGCTCGGACGCACGAACTCCTATCGAGCTACAACGCGTTCGACCAGGTTGAGGTCCGTCAGCCGAACCCATGTCCGTTGCCTGACCTGCAGCTTGCCCATTCGGCGGAGTACATAGAGACGGTGGACCGGCTCAGCGCGGGTGAGCACGTTCCGTTTCCGTTTCGGTATGGGTTCGGCTATGGCGACAATCCTGTATTCCCCGACATGTGGGACGCATCGCTTCTGTACACGGGCGCCTCGCTTGATGCAGCCCAGGCTGTCCTCGACGGCGCCGCGGTGGCGATGAACATATCAGGGGGGCTGCACCACGCCCATTGGGATCGAGCGGCCGGCTTCTGTGTCTTCAACGACTGCGTTGTGGCCATCCATCAGCTTCGACGCCGCTTCGAGCGCGTGGCATACATTGACATAGATGTTCATCATGGCGACGGGGTCCAGGAGGCGTTCTACGACGATCCCCACGTGTTGACCGTGTCCATTCACGAGTCCGGCCAGACCCTGTTTCCCGGCACAGGCTATGTCAGGGAAGAGGGCATCGGCGCCGGAACCGGTTACAGCGTCAACGTGCCCCTATGGCCCTACACCGACGACGAGATATGGTACTGGGCCTGGCGGGAAGCGGCATGGCCGATCGTCGAGGCTTATCGGCCGGAGGTTGTCTGCCTGGAGTGTGGGACCGATCCCCACTACCTGGATCCGCTGGCACGACTCTGCTTGACGGCGCAAGGTTGGGTGCGGGCCGTTGAGGATGTGATGAGGCTCGGAGTGCCCGTTCTGGCGCTCGGCGGAGGCGGCTACAACCCGACCACGGTGCCCCGAATGTGGGCTTTGGCCTTCGGAACCCTGTTCGGCGTGGAGATGTCGAACGACACCCCTGCGAGTTTTCCTTACCACGACCGCATTCCGACGCTGCGGGACGATGAGAACCCTCCGATCGCTCCCCATGACCTGGTTCAGGCGAAGAACCACGCTCGGCAAACGGTTTCGGAGATCAAGGAACGCCTCTTCGTGCATCACGGTCTCTAACGTCCGGGCTAATGCGTGATGCGCGCAAGCTCCTCGAAGTAGACGGGGAAGGTCTTGGCAACGCACTCCGGATTGCGAATGCCGATACCGGCCACACGCAGACCGATCAAAGCGAAGCTCATGGCGATCCGATGATCGTCGTACGTCTCAACGATTCCGCCCGTTGGTTTCGATGGCATTACGGTCAGGCCGTCGTCGTGCTCGATGACCGTTACCCCAAGACGCCGCAGCTCGTTGGCGGTGGCGGATATGCGGTCACACTCCTTAGCGCGCATGTGCGCGACGTTGCGGATTCGCGTGGGCGTCTCAGCGAAGGGGGCGATGGCAGCAAGGGTCATGGCCGTATCGGAGACGGCGTTCATGTCCACGTCAACGCCCAACAACCGTCCGGAGCCTGCCACGACGACGGAGGAGCCAGTCCACTCGACGCGGCAGCCCATTTCCGCGAGTATGTCGGCGAATCGAATGTCACCCTGCAGGCTTCCGCGTCCGAGCCCCGCTATGTGCACCTGTCCGCCGGTGATTGCGGCACACGCCATGAAGTAGGAAGCGGCCGACGCATCCGGCTCAATCCTGTACTGCTTCCCGTGCCTCTTTTGTGGAGCCGGAACCGAGTAATGGCCCGAGACCTCCAGACCCCAATCTCTCAGCATGCTCGCAGTCATAGCTGCGTAGGGCTCGGAAACAGCCCGTCCCGTGACCTCGATATGCACATCGGAGCGCGCCGATGGGGCGACCATCAGGAGCCCGCTCAAGTACTGACTGCTGAGAGACGAATCAACGACAACCCGCCCGCCTGGCAGGCCATCGGCTTCCATCACGATAGGGGGACATCCTGTGCCATGCTCGGAACGCACGCGGACCCCGAACAGGCGCAGGGCGGCCAACAGCGGTTCGATCGGACGCTGGCGCATCCGGGCATTCCCGTCGAGACGGTAGCGTCCGCGCCCGAGGGCCAGCATCGGCGTCAGAAAGCGGGCTGCGGTACCGGCGTTGCCCACGTACAGGTCGGCTTGGTGCGCCGGGATGCGGCCGGCGCATCCTTTGGCGCGGATGATGCAGGCTGCGGTGTCCACGTGAACCTCAATGCCAAGCGCAGCCAGGGCCTGAGCCATGTAGCGGGTATCGTCGGAAATCAACGCGCCCGAGATGATGCTCTCGCCGTCGGCGAGCGCCGCGAGGACGAGCGCGCGATTCGTCAGGGACTTACTGCCCGGGAGACGCGGTTCACCGACGACCGGCGCGGATACCGGCGTCATCCACAGCACGCTGCTCGACGGCGGATGAGCGCTCGGCTCACCTGAATCGGAGCTGCTCACGTGCGATGACCGTCGGCGAGGAGAGCCCTCAGCCGCTCCGCGTCCGCATCGGCCAAGGCCGATCGGATGGAGTTGAGACGCGACTGGAGTCGGTCAATCGCGTCGAGAATCGCATCGGCGTTGTCGCTCATGATAGCGGTCCAGTGCTCAGGATCCGAGGCGGCGACCCGCGTTGCCGATCGAAAGCTGCCTGCGGCCAGACGCAGCGTCCCCGGATCGAGGGGGCGTCCGATCGAGCCCATCAGGGCGTATGCGACAACATGAGGAAGGTGACTGAGCGATGCTGCCATGCGGTCATGCTCCAGTGGAGTCATGCGGATCGGGCATGAACCCGCGTTGCGGATGAGGGTTTCGACAGCCGCGATGGCACCCGGGTCGGTTCGGGCGGTGGGCGTAATGATCCACGGAGCATCGGTCACCACGTCAGCCCGCGCGCATCCGGGACCGGCCAGCTCACTGCCGGCCATCGGATGGCCGCCCACAAAACGACTCCCTAGAATACTCTCGCATTCCTGAACGATGCGCCTCTTGGTGCCGGCCATGTCGGTTACGGTAACCCCCGGCGGCGCACTGCGCGCCAGTTCCTGCGCGATGGCGGATACGTGATCTACGGGCGCCGCAATCAGCACCAGATCGGCATCGGACACCGCATCGGCCAGGCTGGATGCTGATCGGTGTATGGCTTGACGCTCATACGCAGCATGCAGCGACTCCGCACGCGGGTCCCACCCCGCGATGCGATAGGCTCCGGTGCGGGTGCGCAGAGCGAGGCCAATGGAAGTGCCCATGAGCCCCGTGCCAATGATGGCCAGTCGTAGCGCACCTGCAGCCGCACTGTCTTCGGTGACGGCGGCCCGCGCAGAGGACTGAAGATGGAAACCGGTCTCAGACACTGCGGGAGACGGCTTCGGCCACTGGCCGCAGTCCCTGCATGAGCTTCTCGAAGCTCGGGAACGTCAACGACTGAGCGCCGTCTTTGAGCGCGCAGTGGGGCGTCGGGTGAACCTCGACCATCACTCCGTCGGCGCCGGCAGCAACCGCGCCACGGGCAACTGCCGATACGAGGCTCCATCGGCCTGTGCCATGCGCAGGATCGGCGATGAGCGGCAGGTGTGACAGCTCCTTCACAGCAGGGATGGCGTTGAGGTCAAACGTGTTGCGTGTGTACGTCTCGAAGGTTCTGATGCCGCGCTCGCAGAGGATGATCTGGTAGTTGCCGCGTGAAGCGATGTACTCGGCTGCTTGCAGCCACTCTTCGATCGTGCTGGCCCATCCCCGCTTCAGCATCACCGGTATGCGCACGTTGCCGATCTCGCGCAACAGGGTGAAGTTGGTCATGTTGCGCGTGCCGATCTGCAGAATGTCGGAGTAGCCTGCCACCATCTCCACATCGCGAGGGTCCATCACCTCGGTGATGACGGGCATACCGGTCTCGTCCCTGGCCTGCGAGAGCAAGCGGAGGCCGGCCTCACCCATTCCGTGGAAGCTGTAGGGCGAGGTCGAAGGCTTGAACGCTCCGCCCCTGAGGACATTGGCGCCGTGCGCTTTGACGAACCGGGCGGTTGACAGCAGCATCTCCTCCGACTCGATCGTGCAGGGACCAGCCATCACGCAGAGTTGCGGGCCGCCTATGGTGACGCCACGGACGGTGACCGTGGTGCCCTCCGGGCGAAAGGCTCGCGCGACCACCTTGTACGGCTTCGAGATCGGGACGACCCGATCCACACAGTCAAGCGTGCTGAGCTGATTGGCGAGTTCGGCCTTCTCCTCGTCAACGGCGCCGATGGCACCGATGATCGTTGTTTCGACGCCACGCGAAAGGTGGATGCCGAGGCCGCGTGCCTCAAGAACGGCGCTGACTTCAGCAATGTCAGCGTCGGAAACGTTTTGACGAAGGATGACGATCATGAGGGCCGGATTATACCTCCAGTCTGAGATTGACCGCACGACCGCGGTGTCGGTATACTCTCGGCACAATCCAGACCCATGCGATGATGGGGAGGAGTAGCCGTGTGCACGACGGCAGAGAAGGCGGGTAAGGTGTGAGCCGCCGCGTCGTGAGCCGGTGAACGTCGCCCTGGAGCCGCCTGCCCAACGATCCTGATCGCCAAGCAGCGCCGGGTGCGCCCGTTACAGCGCCAGAGAGCCCGGTTGCGGCGGGAACGAGGGTGGTACCGCGCAGGTTGCGCCTGCGTCCTTTGGGGCGCGGGCGTTTTTGTTTGCCGGTCCGAAGAGGAGAGTCAAATGGCAGAGATGGCAAAGGTCTACGATCCGGAGCCTGTGGAGGCCCGATGGTATGCGGAATGGATGCGGCGGGATTTGTTTGGCGCCCAGCCCGGAGGAAACAAGCCCTACTGCATCACCATCCCGCCGCCGAACATCACGGGCAGTCTGCACTGCGGCCATGCCCTGAACAACTCCATCATGGACTGCCTGGTCCGATGGCATCGTATGTCGGGCTACAACACCCTGTGTCTGCCGGGAACGGACCATGCCGGCATAGCCACCCAGGCTGTCGTAGAGAAGCAGTTGGCGTCGGAAGGGCTTACTCGTCACGACATGGGCCGCGACGCTTTCGTCGAGCGCTGTTGGAGGTGGCGACGTGAGTACGGTGATCGGATCATCATGCAGATGCAGCGCCTCGGATGCAGCTACGACTGGAGCCGAATGCGGTTCACTCTGGACGAGTCCTATGTCGAAGCCATCTATGAGGCATTCCTGAGGTGGTGGGACCGTGGCCTGATCTACCGAGGCGCACGCGTGGTGAACTGGTGCCCCCGTTGTGCTTCTGCGATATCCGACATCGAGGTGAGCTCCGACGAATGCCAGGGGCAACTCTATCACATCCGGTATCCCCTGGCCGACGGAAGCGGATACATAGTGGTCGCGACGACGAGGCCCGAGACCATGCTGGGCGATTCGGGCGTCGCCGTGAATCCGGAAGATGAGCGATACAGAGCGCTCGTCGGAAAGATGGTGCGGCTTCCGTTGACCGACCGTGAGATACCCATTGTCGCCGACAGCTACGCGAGAATCGAGTTCGGCACGGGGGCGGTGAAAGTGACGCCTGCTCACGATCTGGATGACTTCGAGGCGGGCCTGCGCAACAACCTTGAGCAGATCAAGGTCATCGGCGACGACGGCACCATGACGGAAGCCGCCGGTGCACGCTATGCGGGCCTTGACCGCTTTGCCTGTCGGGAGCGGGTCATCGAGGACCTCGCCGCTCAAGGTCTGCTGGCGGCAACCGAGCCGTACACGATCAAGATCCCGCGATGCGATCGCTGCAAGACGGTTTTGGAGCCCCTGCTTTCCGAGCAGTGGTTCGTCCGCCAGCGGGAACTGGCGCAGCCGGCCATCGAGGCCGTCGAGACGGGGCGTATCCGCTTCCATCCCGAGCGTTACAGCCGGATTTACCTGGATTGGATGCGGAACATCCGGGACTGGTGCATTTCACGTCAACTATGGTGGGGGCATCGGATTCCCGTCTGGTGGACGCAGGATGGGCGCTGCTCTGCCGGAAGGAATGCCGAAGATGCCGCCCACCGTCTCGGCGTCCAGGCGACTGATCTGCGTCAGGACGACGATGTCCTCGACACCTGGTTCTCATCGGCGCTATGGCCCCACGCAACCCTTGGCTGGCCGAAGGATACGGATGACCTCAGACACTGGTACCCGACTTCGTTGCTCTCAACCGCGCAAGAAATCATCTACCTCTGGGTAGCGAGGATGATAATGACGGGCCTCGACTTCGTGGGCGAAATACCGTTTCACGATGTCTACATACACGCGACGGTGCTGGATGAGAACGGCGAGCGGATGTCGAAGAGCAAGGGCAATGGAGTGGATCCGCTGGACATGGTGGAACGCTATGGCGCCGATTCGCTCCGATTCTCGCTGCTCCAGCAAGCGGGCAAGAACCAGGACTTTCGTTTCAACGAGGAACGTGTCCGTCTGGCCAAAGCGTTCAACAACAAGCTCTGGAACGCATCGCGGTTTGTCCTTGGCACGTGTGAAGGCATGGGAGCTGAGGAACGGACACGTGCAGTCCAGCTCATCAGAGACGGCAGCCTGAGCGGAGTGCCGGTCGAGAGCGACAATGTGTGGGATCGGTGGATCATGTCCCGCCTTCAGGCCACGATCGGGGCCACCAACGGCGCGCTGGCAACCTACGACATGGATGATGCGGCGCGGGCCCTGTACTCGTTCGTGTGGGATGAATACTGCGACTGGTACCTGGAAGCCGCCAAGATACGACTGCGCAATGAGCACACGGCGCCCACAACTCGTGCCATCCTTCTCCATGTGCTCGATACGATCCTGAGATTGCTCCACCCGATGGTTCCTCACATCACAGAAGAGGTGTGGGCTGCCCTCCATGAGGCCATCGGCGAGGCGGAGTCGGACAGCCGCACATTGATGACCGCCACGTATCCGGCCTTCAATGAGTCGCACGTGAGCAGCACGATGGAGGAACGGGCGGCATTCCTGATGGACGTTGTGCGCGGCCTGCGCAATCTGAAAGCCGAGTTCGGTGTCGCGCCCGGGGCCCGCGTCCGCGCGGTGGCGGTGCCGGTATCGAGGGCGCATGGTCTCGTCTTGAGCGACAATGCTGTGGTGGTGGAAGGCCTGGCACGCCTGAGTGAGCTGATCGTGGCCGATGAGCGTCCCTCCGCCGGTGACGGCTGGGCCACGGCTGCGGTGGCGGGGGCAGAGATCGCGGTTGACATCGGCTCGGCCCTTGATGTCGAGAAGGAGCGCGAGCGGGTGGCGAGGGAGCTCGCTCAAGCCGAGGCGGAGCTTGAGCGGTCAACGGCGCGCCTGGGCAACCCGCAGTTCGTGGAGCGGGCTCCTGCGCACGTCGTGGAGAAGGAAAAAGCGCAACGGGCGGGGCATGAAGAGAGGGTTCGGCAGCTTCGCATGAAGGATCAAGCGCTTGCGGCGCTCGGGGCAGCAAGCGGAACTGCCGGTTCCGGACGCGCCGAGCCAATGCAGGCGGGCGCGCCCAGTGACGGCGAACCCAGGGGGGATGGAGATGGCTAGGTTCGATGGCCGAGAATGGAATCAAATCCGGTCGGTGCGAATAGAGCGGGGTTACTTGCCGAGCGCTGAGGGATCGTGCGTGATCACCATAGGGAAGACCAAGGTGATCTGTGCCGCGAGTGTGGAGGACCGGGTTCCGCCTTTCCTGAAGAACACCGGCAAAGGATGGGTGACGGCCGAGTACGCCATGATGCCGCGCTCCACCTCGGAACGCACGCCCCGTGAGACCCGAGGGCCGGGCGGCCGCACCATGGAGATACAGAGGCTGATCGGGCGCAGTCTCCGTGCCGTGGTGAACACAGACGCATTAGGTGAGCGCACGATCACCCTGGACTGTGATGTGGTGTGGGCGGATGGCGGCACGAGAACGGCCTCCATCACGGGGGCATGTGTGGCTCTGGCCGACGCGATACGGTGGATGACCGACCAGCGGATGGTGAAAACGAATCCGCTTCAAGGGATGGTCGCCGCTATCAGTGTCGGGGTTGTAGCCGGTACCGAGATGCTCGATCTCTGCTATGAAGAGGATCGGAACGCAGCGGTGGATATGAACGTGGTGATGACTGACAAAGGGCGCTTCGTGGAGATTCAGGGAACCGCCGAGGGTGCGCCGTTCGAGCGGCAGACGATGAATCGCCTGGTGGACCTGGCCTCTGCCGGGATTCAGCATCTGCTGAGGCTGCAGCGCGAGGCGCTGGCGGGAGCATCGCGATGAAGCTGATATTCCTCAGACATGGGATCGCCGAAGACAGAGCTCCGGACGGAACGGACTTCTCCAGGCGATTGACCGATAAGGGCGAGGAAGAGATGCGACGTGAGGCCGACGCCATGGCTCGGATCGGTCTCAAACCAGGCATCATCCTGACCAGTCCCCTGGTTCGTGCGGCCCAAACGGCCGAGATCGTGGCGCATGCGCTCGGCATGGTGGACAGAGTGCGAGAGGAGCCCAGGCTGGCCGGGTTCTCGCTGGAGCACTTGCGGACCGTGGTTACGGCTCACTCGGACAGGCGCTCCCTCATGCTGGTCGGACACGAACCCAGCTTCAGCACGGTGGTGGGCCAACTGATCGGCGGAGCCAACGTCCGTATGAAGAAAGGAGGCCTCGCGATTGTCGAGGCCGACGCGATCGCCATCGGCAGCGGGACCTTGTTGGCCCTCGTTCCGCCTGCCATGCTCTTGCGCGGGAGCGAGAGCGAATGACAGACGGCTCGAAGCGGTCCGTGCCGCAACTCCTCATGAGGCGTGATACGCTGACCGGCCTGGCGGTCTGTTCCGTTCCGCATGGGTGCTCTGTGCGGCGGGCTGTGCAGAACGACGAGGCCGGCATCGCCGGCGTCTTGTCGAGGGCGTTTTCAGCGGACTGGGATGCCGACAGGGTAAGAAGCTCACTGACGCGAGCCCGCGACGTGGAGTCCGTCTACGTCGTTCAGGCCAATGAGCAGGTCGTTGGCACGGCTTCCGCGCGGGTGGACCCGGTTTCGTTTCCGGGTGAAGGCTACCTTCATTGGGTAGGCGTCTTGCCCGAGTGGCAGCGCAGAGGGCTTGGTCGAGCCGTGTGCGTTCGGGTCCTGCAGCGTTTCGCGGAGATGGGTCTGACCGGCGCAGTTCTGGAGACGGACGATCATCGGCTGGATGCCGTTCGGCTTTACCTGCGCTTGGGTTTTCGCCCTGCCAACCGCAACGACGGGGATCAGCAACGCTGGGAACAGGTGCTTCGTGCGCTTGGGGAACAAAAGGAGTGGTAAGTTGGCAAGGAACGCACTCATCGTCTGGGGTGGATGGGATGGCCACGAGCCGGAAGCCGTCGCCGCCCTGTTTCGTGATTTGCTCGAGTCCGAAGGCTTCGGGGTTGCCGTCGAAACCTCCCTCGACGCGTTCAAAGATCGAGCCCGTCTGCTGAATCTGGACCTGATCGTGCCTGTGTGGACCATGGGGTCCATCACTGGCGACCAGTTGGCGCCGCTCGTCGAGGCGGTGACCAGCGGGGTTGGACTGGCTGGATGCCACGGCGGAATGTGCGACGCGTTCCGCGACGCTCCCGACTACCAGTTCATGACTGGGGGACAATGGGTTGCACATCCGGGGAACGATGGGGTCACGTACAAGGTACGGATTACGGGAGACCACTGGATCACGCAAGGCATGCCCGATTTCGACGTAACGTCTGAACAGTACTACCTGCATGTGGATCCGTCAAACACCGTGCTGGCTGTGACACGCTTTCCTGTCGCCGATGGCCCGCACGCTCCGAACGGGCCGTTCGACATGCCGGTGGTTTGGACGCGCATGCACGGTCAGGGGCGAGTGTTCTACACATCGTTGGGGCACACGGCAGCCGTGTTGAAGCAGCCCGAGCCCCTTGAGATTTGCCGCCGCGGGCTGCTGTGGGCGGCGAGGGCCATGCCCGATGGCAAGGAATAGACAATGAGCAAGACAGTCGTAACTGATCAGGCGGTCCTGAACGCGTTGCGCGCGGTGATTGACCCTGACCTTGGCCGAGACATTGTGTCCCTGGGATTCGTCAAGGAAGTGCGGATTGATGGCAGTTCTGTGGGCGCGGTCATTCAGTTGACAACCCCGGCCTGCCCTGTCAAAGATCAGTTGCGGGTGCAGGCGGAGAACGCGATTGGCGCTCTTCCGGGCGTCGAGCGGGTGAACGTCAGTATGACAGCGGCCGTCTATGCGCCGACCGAACGTGCGGGGGGCTTGCCGGGCATCAAACACGTCATCGCTGTAGCCAGCGGCAAAGGAGGCGTGGGCAAGTCCACGGTGGCCGTCAACCTGGCGGTAGCGCTCGCCCAATCCGGCGCTTCCGTCGGATTGCTGGACGCAGATATTTACGGCCCGAGCATTCCGATGATGATGGGCGCAGATGAGCAGCCCGAGTTCGACGGCGAACGAATCCAACCGCTGTTCAGGTTCGGCGTCAAGCTGATGTCCATGGGGTTTTTCATCGAGGAGGATCGAGCGGTCGTCTGGCGCGGTCCAATGATCGGGAAGGCGCTGCAGCAGTTCCTCCATGACGTTTCGTGGGGTGAGCTCGACTACCTCGTCGTGGATCTCCCGCCCGGTACCGGGGATGCACCTATGTCGCTGGCGCAGTTGATTCCCATAACCGGCGTCGTTGTTGTGATGACGCCGCAGGATGTGGCCCAGAGGATTGCGTACAAGGCGGTCCTGATGTTCGAGGTCCTCGGCGAGAGTGCAGGCAGGCCGCTCCCCATCCTGGGAATCGTCGAGAACATGAGCGGCTTCGCGTGCCCCAAGTGCGGCGCGGTGACGCATCCGCTTGGCAGTGCAGGCGCGCAGGATGCCGCGACTCGCCTCGGTGTTCCGCTCCTGGGTGTGGTGCCGATGGATCCTACGGTTACCGTGGCGGGCGATACAGGGCATCCGTCCATCCTTCTCGATCCCGATTCGCCTCAGGCCGATGCCTTCCGCCGCATTGCGGGGCAGGTTGCCGCACGGATCAGCGCCATCACCGTAGGCGGCTCGAAAGAGGCGTGCGGCTCGGCGGGAGCCTCGCCCTCCCTGGCGGATTGACCCGAGAACGCGACTGCTGTACAATCCATCCTGTGGGTTGAAGCCCTGAAGGGGCGAACCACCGTAGCCTGGTCCAGCGGGCCAGGAAAGGAGGAGCATCGTCAATGGGTACACGATCCCGATGGGCGATGTTGGTGATCGCGACGGTCACCATGGCGGCAGCTCGCGCCGATGCCCAACGACAGAAAGGCAGGCCTGTGGACCTGCCGGCCGGCGCACGTGTCGCCGTCGTGACGATGAACTCACATGGCGGAAGTCAGGTGGACACCGTTGTTGGCGACATGCTCACTACGGCGTTCCGGAATATGGGCTTAAGGGTGCTCGAACGTCAGGAGCTCGATGCGGTCCTGCGCGAACACAATCTTGCCAAGAGCGGCAACGTTGACCCCCAGACAGCGGTCGAGCCGGGCAAGATCGTCGGAGCCGAGTACTTGATCGGCGCCAAGGCCACCGAGTTCGGTATCCGGGATACGCGGCACGGCGGCTTGTTTGGCCTTGGACCGTTCGGCGGCGTCCAGGTGCGCACAAGCACGGCGCGCGTCGTGCTCGATGCGCGCATCCTCGATGTGCGAACAGGCGAGGTGCTGGCCACAGCTACCGGTGAGGGCAAGATTGTCAACTACGGTGGCTCACTGATCGGCGGATCGTGGATCGGCGGCTCGATCGCACTGGGCGGCGTTGACGTCAACAGCCGGGAGTGGTCCGAGAGCCTCCTGGGGCGCGCGGCTCGGAAGGCAGTTGACAGCGTCCTCAAGGACCTCGTCGGCAGCGCTCCGCATGCGACCGGACGGGTGCTTGCTGTGGCCGAGAATGGCATCGTTGTTGTTGGTCTGGGCCAACGCGACGGTCTTCGCGTCGGTGATACGCTCGATCTGCTGAGTGTCTCGCACATCCGGGATCGCGCCGGTGAACCCGTTTGGACCGAGGAGAGCGTCGTCGGAAAGCTGCGGCTCATAGAGGTGCGACTTGACCGCTCTAAGGCCGAGTCCCTGGAAGGACGAACGCCGGAGGAAAACATGCCAGTACGGAAAGCAGCCCGTGGGTCACGTTCGGCGGGTCGCGCGTGACAGCGTCTGAGCGCCTCATTGGGGCGCATATGCCCGTCAATGGCGGCCTGAAGACTGCCGTCACCGGCGGCGAGGAGATCGGCTGCAACGCCGTCCAGTTGTTCACCGCGAATCCCAAGGTCTGGAACGCTCCGCCTCTGGATGAAGGCGACGTTGCGGCATTCCGCGAGACGGTGGCGTCCTCAAGTGTGCGCTTCCTGTGCGCCCATGATTCTTACTTGATCAATCTCGCAGCTCCCAGCGCGAAGGTGCTGGGACCGTCGCTCAGGGCCTTTGCGCACGAGTTGGAGAGGGCAGATCAACTGGGAATCCCATGGGTCGTTACGCACATGGGTGCACATCTGGGCACGGGCGAGGATGAGGGCATCGAGCGTCTGGTGAACAGTGTGCGACGCCTGCTGGACGAGAGTGCAGGACGGTCTTCGGGGATCGCTCTTGAAACCACGGCAGGCCAGGGGACGGGACTGGGCTATACGTTCGAGCAGCTTGCTCGCGTGCTCGATGGGGTCGGACCAACCGAGCGTTTGGGCGTATGTGTAGACACGTGCCACATCTTCGCGGCCGGATACGACATACGGTCCGTCGAAGGCTATGAAACGGCGATGGCGAGAATCGAGGAGATCATCGGGCTCGATCGCGTGAAGATCATCCACTGCAACGACGCAAAGAAGCCTCTGGGCAGCAGGGTGGACCGGCATGCGCACCTCGGGCAGGGGGAGATCGGCCTGGAAGCATTCGAGCGCATCGTGAACGACCTGCGCTTGATCGGCATACCGCTGATTGTCGAGACGCCTGAAGCGGAAACAATGCACAAAGTCAACGTGGCGCTTCTTCGCAGCCTGATTCGCGAGGAGCCGTAGCTCCTTGCGGGCGCCGGCGGCAGTCATTCTGGGTGTCGCGTGCGCGCTGGGGGTGGCATGGCTTGCCTGGCGCATAGTCTCAACGCCGCCTCGAACAGGCGATTCACCGCATGCCGATGCCGCGGCTAAGCCCGTCTCGCCGCCGGCTTCCAGCTTGCCTGTGCCGCAGTCCGACGATGAGAAGCAGAGAGAACGCTGCCGCAGGTCCCGTGTGCCGTTCATGAACGCCATGCAGCACGACGCCGAAACCGTAGGCGCCACCATTGCGGTTGAGGATGACCTGGCGGAGTTGGTTGTGACATTGCCGGCGAGTACCGAAGACCTGGTGTCGGGTCTGCGCGACCGTGCGATCACGCTTGGAGCTGCCGAGAATGGTTTCAACCGCATCCGGTTCATGGTCGCCGATCCGGAGCGACGCGGCAAACCGCCCGTTCTTGTGGCGGAGGTCACCCGGAACGCTGACGGCCGATGGATCACGTTCCTTCGTTGATGCGGCAAGACGCTGGGCGTTGTTCACGGACGACGGGTGGGATGACAGGATGCGAGGGTGGCTTATGTGCGGAGTGCTGGTTCCCGGCACCGTATCGGGGCAACAGCTCGGGGACTGGGCAAAGCATCGGGCCATCGTGAACTTCATTGCCATCCGCGATGGTGTGGCGCAGTTCTCTGCCTGTCTGAACACCCATGCGTATTTGGCGCGCGCCGGGTGATCGTCGGCTTCCATGCGATGCTCGCAGACGGAATGGCGCGCCGACCCGCTACGGCGTTGTCGGGTTCGCTGTCTCGGCCGTTGCGCATGCTGACCTGGATGCGCGCGTGAATCTGGTGCGCCGCTTCCCGCCGGATCGCATCATCGTTAACCTGCGGCATCATGGGGCAAGCCTCCACAGTCTGCTTCTGTCGAATGAGCGAAACGGCGGCGGTTGGCGGGTGAAGCCGTACGGATCGAGGACTCCACCGAAAACGCCACGGTGTTCGCGCGATACCGATAGCCCGTCGGAGGGATGACGTTCCGGAGTCGAGCCCTGTAAGGGCGAATCATCGTAGCCGGATCCAACGGGCCGGAAGGATGACGGGTCCGACCGGCGAACTCAGCATACGATAGTCCAAAGTCGGAGGTCCGTTTCGTGAAGCCTCGCTTTGTCTGTTTTCATGCAGTCGCGTGCGCCATCGGCCTGCTGGTCGCGATTCCGTCGGCATCGGGTAGTCCTTACGGTGCTCCGCCCAACCGGATGGCGTTGCCAGGCGGCACGCTCAAGGTCGGAACCGCGGCTCACTGGGGGGCGATCGGTGGGCGCATCGAGGTCCAGCCGTTTGCCCGGTACAGGGTGACCTGCCGCGTGAAGGCGGATGTCCGCAAGGGAACCTTCTACGCGCCCTACTGCTACGAGTGGGACAGCTACGAGTGGGCCTTCACGAGCATCGCTCCGGTGACGGGAACGGTTCGAGACTGGATTACCACTGAGACGACGTTCGTGTCGCCCTACGCGACCATGTACGTCCATCCCCTGGCGTACATGGACTCCCAGGACTCGGAAGCATCGGTGACCGACTGCGTGGTCGTGAAGATCGGTGAGCCGGCATCGGTGATGGCTGAGATCGAGGCCAATGCCTCGCGCAGCGAGACGGAGACCCGGCTGCTGGTCCGGTGGCTCGTTGCGCGCAAGCGGTTCGCAGACGCCGAGAGGCTCCTGCAGAATGCCTCAGGCCTACTTCATGCGGACCTCGCGACCGTGCTGGCCCTTGCTGCTCGAGCGCCGCGCGACCGTGCCCGCTTTGTCGCAGCAGCCGTCCAGCATGGTGGGCCCACTTACTACGAGGGTGTCAAACGCTTCCACGAGATGACGTCCGGCATGAACGACGCGCAGAAGGTGGAGATCGTATCGAGTGCGCTGAGGTCCGCCGACATGGCGGCGCGCGGGATCAGCGATGAGTCGGGCAGGGCCACGGCGGCTCGCGCGGCAGCGCTCGTGCTCGAGAGCATCGCACGCGGATCCGAAGCACCCGACACATTGGCCTACCGCACCCGACGGGTCCGTCTGGTGTCCCACGCACTCCAGGCGGCCAGGGGCGCCATACCCCAGGATACTGAAGCGAGCGCCGTGCTGATCGCTTCACAGGGGAGAATACGAACGATGGAGAAAGCGATAGAACAGGAGCGTTTGCAGCTTGGCACGTGCGCCGTCGTGATCGGTGGACGAGCCGTGAGGCCCGCCACGCACGCCATCGTGCTGCCGCAACGCGCCTCCGGTGTCGAGCGATACGCCGCCCAAGAGCTTCAGCAACATCTGGAGTTGGTCACCGGTCAGGTCATCCCATTGGTACGTGAAGGCCGGCTCGGCAGCAAGGTCGGCCTCTTCGTTGGCCGATGCAAGACCCATTCAGACCCGAAGACGAAGCTCGGCCCTGAAGGTCTGCGCGTGCGAACGATCGGACCTGCGCTGGTGCTCAACGGCAATGGCCGAGGCGTGCTCTACTCCGTCTACACGTTCTTGGAGGACTATCTGGGCTGCCGCTGGTTCACGCCCGACTGCCGCACGTGGCCCAGGTCCGGCCGTATCACCCTCGGAAAGCTCGACCACACCTACGCGCCTCCGCTGGAGTATCGTGGCGGCGACTATCCTATCGCGCGTCCCGGCGATTTCGCCGCACGGCTTCGACTGAACGGAGCCAACCACGCGATCTCCCCCGAGCAGGGCGGCAACGTTGGCGTCCACAGCCTGGCCCATACCTTCGCCGCGCTATGCCCGCCCGACCGCTATTTCGCCGAGCACCCCGAGTACTTCGCGCTCGTCAAAGGACAGCGTCAGTCCGGATATGCCCAGCTCTGCCTGACCAATCCGGACGTGCTGCGGATCGTCATCGAGGGCGTGCGCAGATGGATCAAGGAGAACCCACGGGTCAGCGTGTTCTCTGTTTCGCAGAACGATACGTTCAACTACTGCGAGTGCCCGGAGTGCACGCGTGTGGCCGAAGAAGAGGGAAGTCAGGCGGGGCCGATGATTCGTTTCGTCAACGCCGTCGCCGACGCCATCGGCAAGGACCATCCGAACGTTGCCATCGAGACTCTGGCATACCAGTACACCCGCAAGCCTCCGAAGCTGACCAAACCTCGGCCCAACGTCATCGTGTGTCTGTGCAGCATCGAGTGCTGCTTCATCCACCCTCTTGCGACCGATCCGCACAACGCAAGCTTCGTGGAGGACATCAAGGGCTGGAGCAGCATCTGCAAGCGGCTTTGGATATGGGACTACATTATCAACTATGCCCACTCCATCTGCCCGTTTCCGAACCTCTACGTGCTCAAGCCCAACATCCGGTTCTTCATCGAGAACGGCGTGCGCGGCATCTATGAGGAGTCGTGCTACTTCACGAAAGGCTCGGAGCTGCAGGAGCTGCGCAACTACATCGTTGCCAAGACGCTATGGGACCCCTCCTATGAGACCGACAAGGCGATCAGGGAGTTCTGCGCCGCCTATTACGGCCAGGCAGCGCCCGACATCATGCAGTATCTCAAGCTGATCCACACCGAGACCCAGCGGGATCCCGGCAGGCATGTGATGATCTATACCCACCCGCGGGAGTATGTGAGCCCCGACATGATCAGGCGCGCGAACGCGATCTTCGACCATGCGGAGCAGGCGGTAAGGGACGACCCCGTCCGCTTGCATCGCGTTCAGGTCGCACGATTGCCGATCATGTATGCCGAGATTACCCTCGCACAGAGCGGGACGTGGATCGAGCAGGAGGGACACCTGCGACAACAGGGCGCAACGGACGTGGGTGCGATTGCCGACCGATTCGAGCGGATCGCCCGCGCCGAGGGCGTCACGATGGTGCGCGAAGGCGGTCCCGACGCCACGCTGGATGCCTGGCTCAAAGGCGTGCCGCGCCGCCCAACGACGCTTGACGTGCTGACCCTGAGGGGAGGTGAGCTGCAGGCAGACATCTTGCCTGGACTGGGAGGGCGGATCTGGCGGCTGCGGCGCACTTCGGATGGCCGTGACCTGATTGCTGTCGCCGGTCAGCCGGGTGCACTCGATCCCGCAACGCATGGCTGCGAGGAGTACAGCGAGGCCGGCTATCGGTCGCCCGGATGGCAGGAAGCGTACACCATCCTGGAGCGCTCGGAGCGGCACGCGGTGCTTCAGGCCGATCTTCCGAACGGTCTCCGGTTCACGCGTCGGATTGAGATGATGCCGTCGGACGCGACGCTGGAGATCACCTCGACCGTCACCAACGTGTCGGCTGCCGCCCGCGCCGCATGCGTGCGGACGCACCCGAGCTTCGCCGCGACCTTCGCGCAAGGCTCATCCGTGCAGATCAAACGCAACGACGGTACCTGGCGAACGGTGGACATCCTCGGCGCCCAGACCGAGAGCGACCTTTGGCTTCGTGGAGAGGAGGTCCCGGCCGGGGAGTGGTCCATCGTGGACGGTTCCGGTGTGCGTGTGGCCTGCTCGTTCGACCGGCAAGACGTGGCTCAGTGCCTGCTGAACTGGTCGCGTAAGGACGGGCGCGTCAACCTCGAGCTGTTTTCGCCCGAGAAAGAACTGGCGCCCGGCGCGAGCATCACCCTGCGGCAGACCTGGAGGGTTACGGCACTGCCTTCAGCCAGGTAGGCACTCGAGGCGCCGGACCATCCGCGCAGCGTTCCTGCCGGCCTGTATCTGACGTGCGAGAAGGACGAGATCACCACGGCTCGGCGGGAGCCTCGCCCTCCGGTAGGACGAGCAGAGCGAATCGCACCGGAGCGGTCCTTCAGATCTGCCGCCGGGCATACGGTGGAGGTCCGATCCTGCAGTCAGTCCACATCGTCCTCGGGCAGGCCTACCGGCAGTGCCGCGGGACGCTCGCATGTGCTGATGGGTTCATAATGCGTTCCGGAATCCGACGAGTCGAGGAACCCCTCCATGACGTCGAGGACGTGGAAGGCGAGGTCGCCGGAAGCGCGATGGGGCCGTCCGGTCTGCAATGCCTTGACCATGTCGGCGACACCGATACCGCGCGCATTCTTCGCAAAGCCGTGCGAAAGCTCGACGGGGCGCCATTCCTGATCCAGCTTGCCGCGGATCATGGGCACTCCGCCGAAGCCGTTGGGATCGGGGACGAGCAAGGAGCCCTCGGTGCCGTAGACCTCGATTCTGGGCAGCGTGCTGTGCCATACATCGAAGGTCGTCAGGATTGTCCCAATCGGTCCGCTCCCGAACTCCATGATTCCTGCAATGTACGTGGGCGTCTCGACAGTCACAACCTTGCCGCGCTTCGGTTCGCTCGTGATCGTCCGCTCCGGGAATGTGATCCGCGCCGATCCGGAAAGGCGGCGTATGGGTCCAAGAAGGTTCACGAGGGCTGTAAGGTAGTAGGGGCCCATGTCCATCATGGGGCCGCCGCCAACCTCGTAGTAGAACTCGGGGCTGGGATGCCACGATTCGTGACCGTGACACAGCATGAATGCGGTTGCACCCACCGGCTCGCCGATCAGACCCTCATCCAGCAGGCGGCGGCACGTCTGGTGGCCTCCTCCCAGAAAAGTGTCGGGAGCAGAGCCCACGCGGAGACCACGGCTTGCGGCCTCGCGCAGAATGGTCTGTCCGTCGGCTCGTGTTGCGGCCAGAGGCTTCTCGCCGTAGACGTGCTTCCCTGCACGCAGAGCGTCAAGGGTTACCTGAGCATGGGCCTTCGGCACCGTAAGATTCACCACCACGTCAACATCCGGCGCGTGCAGGAGGTCGGCCACGGTCGCTTCGCTCCGCACACCATGCCTGGCGGCCGCTGATTCGGCCTTGACAAGGTCAATGTCGGCGCAGGCCGTAACTCGGGTGCCCTTGAATCGCGCAAGGTTCGTGAAGTAGATGCCGCTGATGCTGCCGCAACCCACAATGCCGATGTTCATGACACTCAATGCTCAGATACCTCCAGGGTGGGATCTGGCGGGATTGTACCTCGTGTCACACTATAGGCGGCGGATCGTTCTCACAGGGGTGGACACTGTCCGCCGGGGAAAGGAATCACACGACAATGAGAAGCGAACGAGCCATCGGCGTCTTGTGCGCCATTTGGGCTGCATCCCTGCTCACGGGTCTCTCCGGGTGCGGCGGCGGCGCGGATCCAAACACATCTCTGACCGGTGTTGTGACCGACGTTGACGGCAAGCCTGTTGCCGGAGCGAGAGTCACCGTGGCTGGAGGCGCTGCAACATCGCTGAGCAACGGGACGTTTGTGATCCATGGCGTGGCGACAGGCCTCAAAACGGTTGGAGCAACGATCAGCATCCAGGGGCGGAACTGGAGCGGCGAGACCGTGGTTGACATCGTTCCGGAAGAGAAGAACCGGAGTGTCAACATCATGGTGTCGGACAACCGGTTCCACGCGAGCCTCAGCGGCACCGTCATTGACCCGGGGGGGTATGCGCTTGAGGGAGCCAAGGTGTTTGTCGGCGGCCCGTGGGGTTCGACCATGGCAGTGACGGATTCGGCTGGGTACTACGAGGTGCGCAAGCTGACGCCGGGCGTGACCTATACGGTCTCGTGCTCGCTTGCCGGGTACGTCAATGATGAGCGGACGGTGTCCCTGAGCGCCAACGAGAACCGATCGCTCTCATTCGCGCTTGGAGACGGAAGCTACCAGGGGACCATACCTGCGCCGCAGAACCCGGCTGCGCAAGCGTGGACGATCGCCGACACGGTGACCCGCGCCGCATCGCCGAAGGGATATGTCGAGTTCCTCAAGCGGACCTATCGGGCGCGGAGGAACCTTCCGTTGACGCCCAGGGCTGTATCAGCCACGAATGCTGCCAGGACACGCGTGACGCCTGATGGTTCGGTGATCGAAGTTGACTTGTTCTGGGACTATCGTGCCTGGGACGACCTGTTCGGGTATGCGATCAAGCGAGGCCAGTCGTCGAATCCGTCGGCTGTGACGGCCGTGCTTCGTGATCCGCTGGCATCTGCGTTCTTCGATGCCGACGACAGACTGACACCGGACGTCACCTACTACTACACAATCCATTGCCTCGACACGATTGGGTTTCCTGCTGACGGACGGGTGGGACCCGCCGGCGACACGGTGTCGGCGACGCCGCTGCAACCTATCGCGACGACAGCTCCGGGGCAGGGCGATGCCGTTCTTGGGGACCCGGTGTTTCGATGGACGCCCGTGTTCGGCGCCAAGACCTATCAGGTGGTGGTCTGGAGCAGATTCCCTGATCTGCAGAACGCCAACGATCCTCAGGGTGCACTGCCGCTCTGGCCTGCCGACATCAACAACCCCGGGGCCAGTAAGGTCACAGCGCCGACCACAAGCCTGACATACTCAGGCCCATATCTCCAGTCGGGACATACCTACTACTGGGTGGTCATCGCGGCGGATAATGGCGAGTATTCGCTGTCGGTAAGTCCGATAGCCAAGTTCGTCGCCAGATAGCGATCGTCCCAGAAAAGAAACCGGGCAGCGGTCACCCGCTGCCCGGCCTTCTTGAGGAACGGCGACGGCACGCCGTTCATAACCGCAAGGGCTAAAACGGCGTTAGCCGTCCCCGCACCTCCGTTGACTATGATCCATCCTTAGTCACCACCTCCTTCCCTAGTCTGCTGATATTATCACCGGAAGCGGCACAGACGTCAAGCCGTTTTTCGCGCTACAGCAATCCCGTTGCTGACAGACGATCGCGCAGGGTATTGCGCTCCGATTGTGTCAGCTCAACCAGCGGGAGCCGCACTCCCACGTCAGCGACGCCCCGAATGGCGAGCACCGCCTTCACGTTGGACACCATCGGGTACCGGGTGACTATTCCTATGGCGGCATCAAGCCTTTGCTGCGCCTCGGCGAGCCGGTTGCCGCTGGAATGGGCCTGCCAGATCGCAACCAGAAGCTCCGGGAATGCATTGGCCGTGCCGGAGATGATGCCTGCGGCTCCGGCCGTCAGCAGCTCGGCGGCAAGGTCATCACTGCCGATGTAGAGGCTGCATTCCGGGTGGTCCTTCAGTATCTCGATGGAAGCCGCCCGATCACCCGAGCTCTCCTTTATGCCGCAGATGCGCGCGCAGCCCTGAAGCAAGCTCAGCACTGGCGCACCGATTGGTACGCCGGAAAGCTGAGGGATGCTGTAGAGGATCACCGGCACATCGCTGACGCTCGCGACCTCCTCGAATGCCCGAGCCAGTCCGATCGGACTCGCGCACGTGAAGAAGAACGGGGGCAAGACCAGGACGGCGTCACATCCCGATGCCGAAGCATGGCGCGTCAGCGTAAGGGTGTCCACAAGCGCGGCAGCGCCGGTGGCCGCGATGACCTCGAGATCTCCCTTATCGGCGAGGACGGCTTCCAGGAGGCGTATCCGTTCCTCGACTGCAAGCGACGGGCCTTCGCCATTGGTACCGCAGACAACGACGCCGTCCACACCCGCCGACCTCTGGAAGTCAAGCAGGTCGGAGAGCGGAGCCAGGTCCAACGCGCCGAACCGATCGAACGGCGTGATGAGCGCTGTGTAGATGCCCTTCAGTTCCATGTTGTTTCGCGCTCAGTCGCCTTTCTTGTTCCGAATCAGCCAGACCTCGCTCACCTGTGCGCCGCGACCCGACAGGCGCTTCCACTGGAGCGTGAGCACTCCGTCGGCGGTGGCCTCCCGAGGGACAGGCCATTCCCGGGTTCGCGCAGGCACCTCCGTAGCCACCGGTCCGTGGACCTCGTGGATGCCGTCCGCCACCAGCGTCATGGTCGGCCTGTAGCGGCCGGAGTACGTGGCGCGCACAATGTACGATGCGCTGGGGTCAAGGCCCGTGTAGCGCATCGTGATCGGCGCTCCGTAAAGTGACTCCGCGTAATGGATCCACGACTGACGATAGCCAGGTTGCGGAATAGCGAAATCGGTTCGGGTCGACTCGACGTACCCGGGATCCGCACGCCACGGTTTTGGACGTACCAGGTGAGGCTGTCGCGAAGGGTTTCCCAGGTCATCATAGTACCCGCCAGGGCCCGGATCCTCCCACGTGAGGATGCGTCGGATAGCTGTCTTCAGTGCCGCCACATCGTTCTGGGCGAGGGCGGCTCTCAGCTCGGAGCGAATCCACTCCTGATTGGCCAGTGGAACATCGAGGTAATCCATGACAGCGCCTCTCTCGCCGCCCGATGCGCCCCATCGGGGAACGCTGAGCTGCAGGCCGATGCTGTCGAAGAGGCGCTGACCGAAGTCAAGCAGCCGATTGCGCAGGGCCAGTGCGGGCCCGTTGACGGTGACCGCGGGCCGGGCGATCACCTCGCGCGCAGTGCCGACAGCGTCGGTTGTCTGCTTCAGCCGGCGCAGTATCTCCGCCTCAGCCTTGCTGTCTTGCTCGAGGCGCAACTGGACGTATCGGTCGTAGTAAGCGCGCATCAGCGCCATCTGGAAACGCCAGTTGCCGCGGGCCAGGTCTGGATGCTTGCGCTCGAGCGTTTGCCACAGAGCGAGGGTGGGGCCGGGACTTGCATTCGTCTTCAATGGGCCCCGCCAGTTGGCCTCCAGCCCCCGCATCCCCCTGACGATCTGCTGTCTGGACGTCTCGCCGAAGAAGAAACGGGCGTACTCCTCCAGCACCGCCTGGTCGGTGCGTGTGGGGTCCCAGAGCATGGCAGCCCAGATGACTTTGTTCAGGTCGTCGGTCACGCCGTCCGAGTAGGTGATCGCTCCGCACGACTCCTTCTGGTACAAGCGGGCAATATGAGCATGCTCGGTCGGCCTGTAGATCGCCGGCTCCCGTCCCAGGGTGGCCGCGAAGGCCTGGTCCCAATCACGGACAGGATACTGGCATCGAACACAGTGGCAGATGTCAGGATAGAGGCGAATCGGGTAGCGGGCCGGAGTTCGTGCCCGCATCGATTGGACCGTCTCTTCGACCCAAGGGGCATGCACGACGCCGGCCAGCCAGCGGGGCTGCTTTTCGTGGAGGTACCGGTAGAAGCTCTGGTTGTGTTCCTCAAGGAAGCCCTGGTTGGACAGCCAGAGCTCTGCCTTCGGGTGATACCGGTGGAGTATGGCTGCGATCTCTTCCGCGAGGGGCAAGATGGTGTTGACCCATGGCGTACAGCGCTCACATTCGCAGCCCCCTGGGTCGCCGCCGGGCACCAGTACGCCATCCAGATGTTTGATCCGGGCGAACAGGTCGCGGCGTCGGTCCAGCAGGAACGCTCGGCCTCCGGACTGCGAAGGGCAGGGCATCTCTCCCGGAACGAGCCCCGGTCCTGTCATGCCGGCGGGGACTTCGTCGTCGAGCGGATACCAGAGCCAGACCTCAAGGCCGTACGATGCGATCAGGTCGGCGAGCGCGCACGTAAAGCGCATGTTCTTCTCCCGATCGTACTTGTCGTCGAACGGGATCAACTCGATGGCGTTGATGCCCCACACGACCATCTCGCGGATGTACTGCTCGAACTGCTTCAGGTCCCATCGGTCGTAGCTGTTGGCCGTGGGACGCCAGCCCAGTTGGTGGCCTCGCAGTCGTTGTCGCGGCGACGTGGTCACAGTCATGACGGGGACCTGCACCCGTCCCGAGCCCCATCGAAGCTCCCGAAGCAGATGACCGGCAGCGTACATGCATCCGCGGTCATCGTTGCCGATGGCCGCAACGCTCGCCCGGCCCCGCACATTACCGACAGCGAGAGTGTAGCCCTCGCTCGCTCGGGCCAGCTTCGAGGCAGATGCAGGCGCACCCGCGGGGCGACGCGATGTGCTGCCAAGGTATATGTTGGCCGCTGACCGCGATGGCGAGGCAGCCGTTCGCCATCGAGCGCCACGTTTGCGGGCCTCCTCGACAAGCATCGTAGCCGCCCTGCGCTCGACGGGTGACGGGCGCGCATGCACAACGAGCGTCGCGGTTGTTAGGTCAACGGACTGAGGCTGTTTGGCGGATGCTTGTGCGGGCAGTATGGAGGCGGATAGACCGGCAAGCAGCGATGCGGACACTAAGTCATGGACGTTCACGGGGCAATGCACCTTTCGGACACGATGGGGCACGACAACACTAACCCTCTTCCTCACAGCAGGCGCTGGAGGAAGAGGGTGTTCATGTGGATAGGGCGGATGCCGATCAGGCTATATCTTCAGCTCGTTGCCCGGCATCCACTTGGCATGGCCGTCGCGATACGATGTGTTGCGACCGTAGGAGTTTCGGTATTGCATTGTCCCGGTGTGAACGGGATGCTCCTCAAGCCAGGCGAGAAGGTTCACGGGCGACATATGATACAGAACACCGTCAATGTAGCGATCGTACTCGACATCGAAGAACGATGGCGGAGGAGCGTCGTCTCTGTTGCAGCTTGGGTCACCGCCGTTCCTCTTGTAGAAGCGGTAGCTCCCGTAGAAGTGGTCGTACTTCATCTGGTCGCGCCATCGAATCCCGTCAGGCGGAGGAGCGTCCTGGATGCCAGGGTCTATGGTCACCGATGGGCCATAACCGGTGTCCGGAGGTGTCGGATAGACCCAGGTGTGGGTCTTCTTGAACCGATCCGACGGGCAGTAGAACATCTCGGTGTTCTTCGTGTAAGGATTGAACACCAGAGCAAGGGCCTCATTGTAGTTGTGCAGGCCCATGCTTGCAGGAGGCACCTCGATGGTTCGCGCGTTGTCGGCGTACACGATTGTGTTCGGTCGGCCACGGAACCAGAAGTTCATCTGGTCGTAGTCCTGAGCGTACATGATCGCTGCCAGCGACAGTTGCTTGAGATTGCTGATGCACGATATCTGCCGCGCCTTCTCTCGCGCACGCGCGAAGACAGGGAACAGAATCGCGGCGAGGATCGCAATGATAGCGATCACCACCAGCAACTCGATGAGAGTGAAGCCTTTCTGGCTTCTGACCGACGTCTGTGGCATGTTACCCCTCCTTTGGGTTGCTTCAGACCACGGCAGGAAAGCGCCTGCCCATTTGCCGCACTCTCAGTGTGGTGATTCATTCTATAACGCAAGCAGGGGCTTGTCAACAGGTTTTTCTTTCACCGGCAGATCACGACGAACTCACCGCTGAGGCGATTGCCACGACGAATGGCAGTTGGACCAAGACCGCATCTTGTCAGCATCTACAGTGCCGTGTTGGGACCCTCGATGCCGGCCCTAACGTGGGTCTTTCCGTGGCCGAGCATGGTCAACCGGCCGCCGTCCTGCCGCAGGGTGGCCTCATAGACGTTCAGCTTGACGGAACGGAAGTCGGCTGTGCCCTCCTCGGTTTCGTTGTACGTCCGTCCGACATCGGCGTCATGGTCACGTCTCCTTTGAAGTCTGGCCGTTTCCGATGGATGGTCGCCAAGTCTCCGTTCCGGGCGGCTCTGTGAGAAAACGAGGCATCACGGGAGGGCGAGGCATCACGGGAGGGCGTGGCATTACGGGAAGGCGAGGCATCACGGGAGGGCGAGGCTCCCGCCGAGCCGCCGGTCCGCAGGACCGCGACCGACGTCTGCCCCGGAACGAACGGCAAACGCCGCACCGGCAGCCATACAAGACTGGATATCCGGCGCGTCCGCGCAGGACCGCTGGAGAGTGCGGGCGAATCCAGTGTGGGCGGCCAGACCAGGGCGCCCAATGGAGACACCCATGGGACCTTGTTCGTTATTGGGGATAGCACTGGCAACGACCGCGCACGTCGGGTCATTGAAGGTCGAACCCGTTACGGATGGCTATATCGTGATCTCGGAGTCACGCGATGGCGGCCGCACATGGGCCGAGGGCAGAGACAGCACGCTGCCCAACCCGAACGGGGCTGTTGACCTGCTGAAGCTGCGCAACGGGCATTGTGGCTCGGCGGGAGCCTCGCCCTCCCGGGCGGCTCGGCGGGAGCCTCGCCCTCCCACGGCTCGGCGGGAGCCTCGCCCTCCCGCGGCTCGCCCTCCCACGGCTCGCCCTC